>NZ_JACJEC010000012.1:0-110107 GCF_014163875.1 Pseudoalteromonas sp. SR43-3
TGTGGAAGTGGTGTGAGCCATTAAGCTAACTTGTACTAATTACCCGTGAGGCTTAACCATACAACGCCAAACGCGTTTTATGCGACAGTTTGACAGAAGTTAATATGACTAAAGTAGATATTACTGAAAAGACTTAAAAAATATTATCAGATATTTTCCAAATTCAGTTAGTACGCAGAAATACGTATTAACGCCCAAATTTGCTTGGTGACAATAGCGTTTTGGACCCACCTGATTCCATGCCGAACTCAGTAGTGAAACGAAACAGCGCCGATGATAGTGTAGCATTTGCTATGTGAAAGTAGGACATTACCAGGCTTCAAATTCAGTCGAAGGACTTTAATCTTAATAATTAAAATAAGAAAATTGAAAAGAATTTTCTTGGTGACAATAGCGTTTTGGACCCACCTGACCCCATGCCGAACTCAGTAGTGAAACGAATCAGCGCCGATGATAGTGTAGCATTTGCTATGTGAAAGTAGGACATTACCAGGATTTAATTAAGAGAAACCCGTTACAGTAATGTGACGGGTTTTTTGCTTTTTTAAATTAAGAAAAACATCCCCCCTTTAAATTCAACAACAAAACTAGTTGCGTTTATTCGCGCGTGCTAAAATCCAATTTTTATGAATGATGATATAGAGGTCTAGTTTGCCTACAGCTGATTACCAAAAGGTGCTTGATGAAATAGCACATGAAGTACGCCCTTTATTATCACAAGGAAAAGTAGCTGATTATATACCAGCCCTTGCAGAGGTCGATCCTGAGCAATTTTCTATCGCTATTTATACAACTGATGGTAAGACTGTATGTGCGGGGGATTGCTCTCAACGTTTTACCATTCAGTCTGTTTCAAAAGTTATGACACTTACTATGGCACTGCAACGTTATGGTGATGAACTTTGGCATCGAGTTGGAAAGGAGCCTTCAGGTACTGCCTTTAATTCGCTTACACAGCTTGAGTTTGAAAAAGGGATTCCTCGTAACCCTTTCATAAATGCAGGCGCAATTGTAACGTGTGATGCGTTATACAGCCGCTTATCTGCACCAATGCACTCTATGCTCGAGACCTTTAGGTTGTTAGCTGGTAATAGAGGGATAGTGATTGATAAAAAAGTCGCTAATTCTGAGTATGAATTTAGGCATCGTAATGCTGCTATGGCACATTTAATGAAGTCGTTTGGTAATTTTGAAAATGAAGTCGATGATGTTTTATGGTCTTACTTTAACTTTTGTTCTATTGAGCTCAACTGTATTGAATTAGCCAAAGCTTATAATTTTTTAGCAAATAAAGGTGTTGATAATCGATCGGGCGATCGTGTTTTAAGTAGCCGTCAAAATAAGCAGCTTAATTCGCTATTATTTACCAGTGGCTTATACGATGCTGCGGGGGATTTTGGTTACAGAGTAGGTATGCCAGGTAAATCGGGAGTGTCAGGGACTATTTTAGCCGTGTTACCAAATAAGTTTACGGTAGCTGTTTATTCTCCGGGACTTAATTCGTTTGGTAATTCGGTTGCAGGAATTGCAGCGTTGGAACTGCTATCTAAAAAGCTCGATATTTCTATTTTTTAGGAAGTTGATAGGGAGCAATGATTGCTCCCACCGTTATTATTGTTCCCAATAAACCTGTTCTAAGCAGTCTTCGCGTTCTGGTAAACCGCGAGATAAACGAGGAGAGTGCTGAACTAACACTTCATAACTAGCTCGGTTAGCATATTTACTAATTTGCGATAGTGACGAGTAAGTAATAGCTTGTTGCTGATGCTTAGCAGAGTTTGCCACATTAAGTTTATGATAAACATTTGCTGATAAGTCATGTAGCACAGCCGCTAAAGCACAATCGCCTGCACCATTGGTGTTTTTGATTGAATCAGGTCCACCCATAAATGGGGCTGTATGGCTATATGCTCTGATAGGCTCATCACACTCGGTTTTACGCATAGCACGTGAAAATTCGTATCGATTAAAATCAGGTATGGCGCCTGGTAATAACGGATATTCGGTTTCACGCTTTAAGCTTTCGTCTACGTAGCCGGCCATAAATAAGCCTTTTTCGCCAGCGGTGCAAATTACCAAATCTACCCAATCAAGTGCTTTATCGGCAGCTAGAAGAGGGTCTTCAAAACCTGTAATAGCTAACCCTTCTTCTTCGTTCATAGCAAGAATATCAACATGCTTTTCAACAAAGTTTGCCCACCAGGTCGGGTCTTGTTCAATTAAGAATTTAGTTCCGAGTGTAAGAACAACTGGCACACCTGCATCATTAGCGTATTTTACCGCTTGCATAGTCGCTTCAGTCATCGTTTCACTACCTTGCGTACGCATGAGGTAGGCACTGATCACTAATGCTGATGAATTTTCAATAAGGTTTTTATCGATAGATTCAGGACGTAAGTGATTCATTAGGCCCGCACTTATCGCAAAAGTACGCTCACCGGTTTCATCAATTAATGTAAAACAACGACCTATAGGCCCATCTACTGGTTGGAGATAGTTTAAATCTACACGGCTTGAGGTATTACATAAAAAGCGGTAAGCATAGCTACCTATTTTTATATTTTCGCTCATTACGCCTAATAAAACTGAGCGATCATCTGCAAGTACAGAGTAGTTGTGCATAGTGTTACCAATGGTCCCACCGGCAAACTCAAAATCAACCATATCGTTTAATTTTAAACGATCGTATAAGGCGTTCGTTATGTCGCTATCAATAACTTGTGACATACCTCTACGTAGTTGAAATTCGTCAAGGAAAGCTTGATCAACTTTTGCCTCTATATCAACAACGATCTGATCGATACCCGTAATATAACTACGTTGTAATCGCTCTGTTGCGTTAAGTTGATTAGTAAGTGGATCTTTGGCTTCCACTGGAAAATAATGTTTATGCCTGCGGCGTCCAGGAAATTTCATTTGCTACCCGTGTTGTGAGCTAAATAAAAAAAGCGTGAGATTATAGCGTAAATCCACACTAGTGAGCCATTACAAACAGGTAAATATCGTTTTATTTTTGCAATAAAGTAATGAATGACGCACTTTAGAGTGCTAACTAGGTATAATTACAGCATAAAAAGTTATTTAAGTAGAAAGAATGAACGAGCCATTTAATGATTCCTACTGGATGGAGCAAGCGCTTTTGTATGCAAAGCAAGCAGAGTTGCTTGATGAAATTCCGGTTGGAGCAATTGTAGTAAAAGATAACCAGCTAATTTCAGTGGGGTACAACCGCTCAATAACGGATAACGACCCATCAGCCCATGCGGAAATGATTGCAGTGCGAGAAGCTGGAAAAGTACTTAATAATTATCGCTTAATTGATTGCACACTATATGTAACGTTAGAGCCTTGCTCTATGTGTGCAGGACTGTTGGTGCATAGCAGAATAAAGCGTTTAGTATTTGGTGCCCTCGATGCTAAAACAGGGTCTGCAGGTTCAATTATGAATTTATTACAAGAGCCGAGGTTAAATCATCAAGTTGAGGTGTGCGGTGGTGTTTTGGCACAGCAATGCGGTGATACTATTTCGAATTTTTTTAAGCGTAGAAGAGCGCAAATTAAAGCAGCTAAGAAAGCTGCTCGTGATGAACAAATAAATAAACCTAGCTAGAGTTAACTAGCGATTGGCTCTATTTCTGTTTCAGCCATTTGCTGCATAGCAAACATTCGGCGGCGCCAGATGATTTTTTTGTGCAGTTTTCTTAGCATAACACGACGACGTGTGGCTGTTGAATAAATCACATTGCGTTTTAATTTTTGTGTGCGTCTACGTTTTAGCATGTTTTCTCCTAATGCAAGAGTGAGAAAGGCGCAGGGTATATCTTATAAAATAATAATATACAAGTAATACACATTAGTGATCATTTGATGACAAGTAAACAGATATTTAATTTACTTAAATTTTGCTTACTGGTTTGCTCAAAAAACTGATACCTATATAAATCTTAGTTATTGTTTTCACTTGGTAGTTCGGGCTCAATTATAGGCTGTTGTTTTTCTGTTTGCGCTTCATCTTTGTTACTTTTATCGTCACTTTCTTCATTTAAGTTTGGCTCGGTATCAGTGCTCTGCTCTGTGATTGGTTCTGGCTCAGACTCTACAGCAATAGCATTATTCTCATCTAGCCAAACAAGTGCATCGTAATAGCGACGAATATTATCAACATATTTAACCGCTACATCGCCACGCGCATAACCATAGCGAGTTTTACGGTAATAGCGCTTTTTAATTAACAGCGGTAAGCGTTTTTTTACATCAGCCCATTTATCAGGGCTTGCGCCTTGCTGCTCGGTAATTATACGCGCGTCGTTAACGTGCCCCCAACCTACATTGTAAGCCGCTAGTGCAAGCCATGTTCTATCAGGTTGAGGAATTCTATCAGGTATACGCTTAATCAGTTTACTTAAATACTTACCACCACCGCGAATATTTTGCTCTGGCTCTAAGCGGTTGGTAACACCTACTTGTTTTGCTGTACTGCGGGTTAGCATCATAATACCGCGAACGCCTGTTGGCGATTTAGCACGAGGATTCCACATAGATTCTTGATAGCTAAGTGCCGCTAATAAACGCCAATCAAGGCTACCAGCATATTGTTCAAACCATGGTTGGTATGTTGGTAAGGTTTCTTTGATAGCTTCGATATAAGCAAGGGTATTTACATAGTTAAATTGGCGCACGTGGCCAAAGTATTTTTCTTCAAGTACGTAGAGCTGATTACTCTGTTTTATATCGCCAAAAAATGGCACTAATAAGGAATATAAAGAATCATCTTTTGATTTATTAAGTATCCATGCAATCGGGTCGTTATGACTAACAGAAAAACCGATACTTAAATTTGGATGATAACGGCGAAATAACGATAGCGTATGTGTATCAGCGAGTGTGTAATCAATCTCGCCATCAATAACTGCTTGAAGTAGTTCTTCTTCATCAAACTCTTCGCTTTCTATCCAAGTAAGATCTGGATTGTTTTTTTTCATTTTTTGCAGAGTAAGCGAATGACTACTTTTAGCGATAACAGTAAAGTTGCCATCTAAGTCGGCAAACTCTCGAGGACGAACACGTCCTTGCTTATAAACTAACTTTTGGCTGATTGTTCTGTAAGTTGGTCCATAACGGTATTGCTCTGCACGGATTTTATTATAGGTAAGTCCTGAGGCAATTAAATCTAAATCACCGCTTTCAAGGCGTTCAAACATATCGGATAAGTTAAAAAATGGCACTATTTCAAGCTCTACACCTAGATATTCAGCAAATGCTTGAGATAGCTCATATTCAAAGCCTTGTTCACCTTGAACGGCTTGATAATAATTACTAGCACTTGCAAGTGTACCCACACGTATTTTGTTTTGTTCTTTTATTTGGGCGAGTTGAGTTGGCTGCTCTTGCATATCACATGCACATAACAGCATAACTAAAGTAATGATTATTATTAGTTTTTCTTTGAACATTGAGTGCCCCTTAAGCTCGCCAGCCACCGTTATAGCAAAACTAAGCCATCGCGTCACTTTACCTTTTATTTTATTAACCAAAAGAGGCTATAAATAAAGCTAAAAAGTTAATTTTATGAAAAGCGTAATTTTGAGTTAAATCTGAATGCTAATTGGACTATAATGCGTGCCTAAAATATCGTTCAATCCCTAACCCCGGATGAAATTACCTATGTTGATCCTTCGTGGTGCACCAGCACTTTCAGAGTTCAGAGTTAATAAAATTTTAGCGCGTTGCCAACAATCGCAACTTCCAGTCACTAACGTATACGCCGAGTATGCTCACTTTGCCGATTTAACATCGCCGTTGAGTAGCTCTGAGCAAACCAAGCTTGAAAAACTATTAACTTACGGTCCAACTATTGCTGAGCATACCCCAGCTGGCAAACTTGTACTTGTTACACCTCGCCCAGGTACCATTTCACCTTGGGCATCTAAAGCTACCGACATCGCCCACAACTGTGGTTTAAAGCAGGTTCACCGTGTTGAACGCGGTATTGCTTATTATGTTGAAGGTGATTTAAACGCAGAACAACTTGCACAAGTAACTGCGTTATTGCACGACCGCATGACTGAAGCCACACACAATGAACTTGAAGATGCGGCTCAGCTGTTTCGCAGTGATGCCCCACGCCAAATGTCGTCTGTCGATATTTTAGGTGGTGGACGCGAAGCACTAGCAACAGCCAATGTTGAGCAAGGCTTTGCGCTTGCTGATGACGAAATAGACTACTTAGTAGAAAATTTTACAAAGTTAGGACGTAACCCTAACGACATCGAATTGTTTATGTTTGCACAAGCGAACTCAGAGCATTGTCGCCATAAAATATTTAATGCTGACTGGACAATCGATGGTAAAGAGCAGCCAAAATCGCTGTTTAAAATGATTAAAAATACGTTTGAGCTAAATCCTGAAAATGTATTGTCGGCGTATAAAGATAACGCGGCAGTAATGAAAGGCTCAAAAGCGGGTCGCTTCTTCCCAAATGCGCAAGGTGAATATGCGTATCATCAAGAAGACATTGAAATACTAATGAAAGTTGAAACTCATAACCACCCAACAGCTATTGCGCCATTCTCAGGTGCTGCTACAGGTTCTGGTGGTGAGATTCGCGATGAAGGCGCAACTGGTCGTGGCTCTAAGCCAAAAGCAGGGTTAGTTGGCTTTACTGTATCAAATTTACGTATTCCAGGTTATGAGCAACCGTGGGAAAGCGATTTTGGTAAGCCGGGTCGTATTGTAAACGCACTTGATATAATGACAGAAGGTCCACTAGGTGGCGCTGCATTTAATAATGAGTTTGGTCGTCCTAACTTATTAGGCTACTTCCGTACTTACGAAGAAAAAGTAACAAGCCATAATGGTGAAGAAGTACGTGGTTACCATAAACCAATTATGCTTGCCGGTGGTTTAGGTAATATTCGCTCTGATCATGTTCAAAAAGGTGATATTCCTGTAGGCGCTAAATTAATTGCGCTAGGCGGGCCTGCAATGAACATTGGTTTAGGCGGTGGTGCTGCATCAAGTATGGCCTCAGGTCAGTCAAACGAAGATTTAGACTTTGCTTCAGTACAGCGCGAAAACCCAGAAATGGAACGTCGTTGCCAAGAAGTTATCGATAAATGTTGGCAGCTAGGCGATGAAAACCCAATCGCGTTTATTCATGATGTAGGTGCCGGCGGTTTATCTAACGCGTTTCCTGAGCTTGTTAATGATGGCGGACGTGGTGGTAAGTTCCAATTACGTAGCATCCCTAACGATGAGCCAGGCATGGCACCACACGAAATTTGGTGTAATGAATCACAAGAGCGTTATGTACTCGCTGTTGGCGTAGAGGACTTTGACCGCTTTGAAGCAATTTGTAAGCGCGAACGTGCCCAGTACGCTGTTATTGGTGAAGCAACAGCTGAACCTCACTTAACTGTGTCAGACAGCCACTTTGAAAATAACCCTGTTGATTTGCCGCTGGACGTATTATTAGGTAAAGCACCTAAAATGCACCGCGATGTAACGTCAAAGCAAGTTGTTGGCAAAGCGCTTGATATCACATCAATAAATGCAGCAGATGCAGCGCAGCGATTAATGCGTTTACCAACCATTGCAGAAAAAACATTCTTAATAACAATCGGCGATCGCTCAGTTACGGGTTTAGTAGCGCGCGACCAAATGGTTGGTCCTTGGCAAGTACCTGTTGCTAACTGTGCTGTAACTGCGGCAACGTATGATACTTACCACGGTGAAGCTATGTCACTCGGTGAGCGTACTCCGGCTGCATTACTTAATTACGGTGCATCTGCTCGTTTAGCTGTGGCAGAGTCGTTAACTAATATTGCTTGTGCAAATATTGGTAGCCTTGAAAACATTAAGTTATCGGCAAACTGGATGGCAGCAGCGGGTCACCCAGGTGAAGATGCTGGTTTATATGAAGCTGTTAAAGCCGTAGGCGAAGAGCTTTGTCCTGCGCTTGGTTTAACTATTCCTGTAGGTAAAGATTCTATGTCGATGAAAACGACATGGAAAGATGAAGGTGACTCACAAGAGAAATCAGTAACGTCGCCGCTTTCATTGGTTATAACTGCATTTGGTCGTGTTGACGACGTACGTAAAACAGTAACTCCACAACTGCGCACAGATAAAGGCGATACATCGCTTATATTAGTTGATTTAGGTGCGGGTAAAAACCGCATGGGCGCATCAAGCCTTGCACAAGTTTATAAGCAATTAGGTGATGTAACCCCTGATGTTGATAGCCCTGAGTTATTAAAAGGCTTCTATAACGCAATGCAAGCACTTGTGGCTGATAGTAAGTTACTTGCTTATCATGACCGCTCAGACGGTGGCTTATTTACCACAGTAGCTGAAATGGCGTTTACGGGTCATACCGGTGTAACGGTTGATTTAGCAGCTTTAACAGGTTCTGACATTGAAGCGCTTTATAACGAAGAGCTAGGTGCCGTAATTCAAGTTGCGAATGCTGATTTAGATGCAGTAAATGCGGTGTTTGAACAACATGGTATAGCAGCCATTAGTCACAATATTGGCACGCTTAACAGTGACGATACGATTATGTTTCACCGTGGCGAAAATACGGTACTTAATCATACGCGTACTGAGCTTCGTACTATTTGGGCTGAAACAACGTATCAAATGCAAGCACGCCGTGATAACCCTGAGTGTGCTAAGCAAGAGTTTGATGCTAAATTTGATGCAAAAGATCCAGGCTTAAACGTAAAACTTAACTTTGATTTAAACGAAGATATAGCTGCACCATACATTGCAACCGGTGCTAAACCGCAAATGGCTATTTTACGTGAGCAGGGTGTTAACTCTCATTTAGAAATGGCGGCAGCGTTTAATCGCGCAGGTTTTTCAGCCGTTGATGTACACATGAGCGACATTTTAGAAGGTCGTTTAACACTAGAGCAATTTAAAGGTTTAGTGGCCTGTGGTGGTTTCTCATACGGTGACGTACTTGGTGCAGGTGAAGGTTGGGCTAAGTCTATTTTGTTTAACGACATGGCACGCGATCAGTTCCAAAACTTTTTCCACCGTGAAGATACTTTCAGCTTAGGTGTATGTAACGGTTGCCAAATGTTATCAACGTTAAAAGAGTTGATCCCTGGTACTGAACATTGGCCGCGCTTTGTAACTAATAAATCAGAGCGTTTTGAAGCACGCTTTAGTTTAGTAGAAATACAAGAGAATCCGTCTGTGTTCTTTAACGGAATGGCTGGCTCGCGTATGCCTATAGCGGTTTCTCATGGTGAAGGTCATGCTGAGTTTGCAAACGATGCAGCCACTAAAGCGGCGCTTGATAGCGGCACTGTAGCGGTTAAATTTGTAGATAACTACGGTAACCCTACAACGCAGTACCCAGCGAATCCTAATGGTTCTCCAGAAGGTATTACCGGTATTACGTCAACTGATGGTCGTGCCACTGTAATGATGCCGCATCCAGAACGTGTATTCAGAAGCGTTGCCAACTCTTGGCACCCAGATGAGTGGCTCGAGGATAGCCCGTGGATGCGTATGTTCCGTAATGCACGTAAAAACGTAGGTTAATTATATTTACGTTTATACAAGTTAGATTCATAATCTTACTGTAAAATAAAAAAGGCTGCATTGTGCAGCCTTTTTTGATTATACCAATCTGCTTATATATGGGGTCTATTTAACGTTAAAAAAATTACGCTAGAACTAGGCAAAAGTTTTTATATCTAGTTGTTCTAAATAAAAAACTTTTAACGACGTTATAGTGCAATTAAATTCGTTAAATTGTTCAAAGATTTATGCAGGTTGGTATTAGTATAGCTAAAAGCACAAAGCATTTAAGGATAGTATGTTTAAGCGAATTGGTTTAATTGTTGGAGCTGTATTACTAAGTACCTTACTGCTTGGTTATGTATTTCGCTTGCCTTTATTACAGTGGGCTATAGCGCCTGAGCTCGAAAAAGCGGGTGTCACATTAAACTGCCTTGATTTTTCAATCACGTCTAGCTTAAATATTCATGCTGATAAAGTGTGTTTAAATTATCAAAATCAACAATTACAACTGACGGATATTACTGCAAATACAAAGCGTGTAGATATTGAAAATGCAGTGCTAACAGTTAATCCACTCCCTAAAAGTGATAATGCTAATCAGCTTGCTAAAAATCTCGATTTAGCACTTCCCTTAAATCGCCCATTAATCAATATTAAACAGCTTGTAGTAAAAAGTGATGAGCTCAATAAGCCACTTAAAATAAGCATATTAGAACCCGAATTAAATAAATTTAATGTCTCAGGTGATATAAACGCAAGTGCAATTTTGACTGCTAATAAAGTAAGGGGTCAGTTTGAAATTAATGACACTTTTTTAAAGCACGTTATAAACACTAAAAATACATTAATAGCAGATTTTAACTTTAATACTCAGCAAGCATTTAGCTTTGATGGTATAGAACTTGAGTTAAATGGCGATATTAGCTCCCAGTTTGCTCACACGTATGAGCAGTGCAAAGTTAACGTATTAACCACTGGTAAATTGGCGACGCGTTTTAATTTAAATAGCCAAGCGTTAATGTTTAATACCGATTTGCTTAATAACAAAATTAATTTAACACCAAGCTGTACTGAGTTAATTCCACCAAGTGAATATGCAGGCTTTATTAGCAAACAAGTTCCTTTAAATTGGCAACTTAAACTCCCTCAATCAATTAGCTTAGAGGCTAGTGGGTTGAGGGTACCTGCGATTAATTTGGTAAGCGTGGGCGATAAGCAATTTGATATTTTAATAACAGATACAACACTAAATATTACATCTCCATTTGAAGACTTACAGTCAACTTTGTCAGCTCAAATAAATACACCCGATATAAATAATATTAACGTTAATGCTCAGTTATCTGGCGCTGCAATTATAGGCGATTACGCCGTTGTGCTTGAAAATTTACCTGAGTTTGCACCTGCAACAGCGAATGGGCTTCGCCTTAGTGGTCACTTTAATATAAGTGAGTTTATAGACTTAAAACCCATTGGGCTTATAAATGCTAAATTAACGCTTAATAGTGTAGATGCGTTTGATATAAGTGCAGTGCAATACCAAGGTGATTTAATAGCAAAAATGGATAAACAGTTAAACACAGAAGTAACGTTAACGCAGCAATTAAAAAGCGCAGCATATAAAGAATTTAAAGTCACAGATATAAGTAACACATTAACAGCAAATGCTAATTTAGGCGTAGGTGAGTTATTTGCTGATCTAACAGCAAAAACGAATATAAAGGCTGTTAATAGCCCCGACATAAAACTTAATAATATAAAAGTAGAGTCTACGGGCTTGCAAAGCCGTGCACTAAAAGCTACGCATCACGCATTTATAAATAATGTTGAGTTAGTGATAAATCATCATATGTCGTCGCAAGCTCATCCATTTGAAGTGGTTATTCCTGAACAAAGTGCGCTGTCGTTAAATGCGTTTATTAGTCAATTTGAGCCACTTGCACAGTTAACAGAGGGCGAATTTAATGGCTATATTAGTGGCGATATAAACTTACAAAATGCACTGTTCAATATAGGGATTAGTCATACAAGTGCATTGTATAACGATTACCTTGCGAGTGATTTAAGCAGTACATTTAGCGGGGAATATAATTCAGGTAAGCTTAATGTAAAACCAACTACCTTTAATTTAAATGAATTTAGAGCCGGTGCCGTAGTTAAAACTATTAAAGGTCAATGGCAAGTTAATAACAATACCGCGCTTATAAATGATGTAAAAGGAAGTGTGTTTGGTGGTGAGTTTTCATTAGATAGCTACACAGTAGGGAAGCCAAATCAAGTTGCTAATGTTAAGTTTGAAAATATTGATGCAAGCAAACTTGTTACACTCGACGATAAGTCGGGCATTGTATTAACGGGACGCTTGGCGGGGTCTTTACCGGTTCACTTTGATAGTGGAAAAATTGAAATAATTGACGGTAGCTTATTTAGCCAAGGAACAGGTAATTTAAAAATTACCAATAATGCCGCTTTTGATTCAGTAATGCAGCAACAGCAAGAGTTACAACCTGTGTTAGGGCTATTAACTAATTTAGATATTCAAAAACTTAATAGCAGTGTGGCACTAAAAAATGATGGTTGGTTAAAACTAGGGGTTAATTTGCAAGGCTATAATAAAGCAGAGCAGCAGCAGGTTAACTTTAATTATAACCACGAAGAAAACGTATTTACACTTTTACGCGCACTGCGTTTAAGTGACGAAATTACACAAAAAGTTGAGCAACAATACTCACAAAAAGGAAACTAATAATGAGACAGTCGTTATTGATAAAAGTACTGCTCGCGCTGAGTGCTATTAGTGCACTCAGTGCTTGCACGCATCGTGTTGAGGTGTCTGCTAAAGAGCCCATTACTATTAATTTAAATGTGAAGGTCGATCACGAAATTCGCGTAAAAGTAGATAAAGAACTCGACAATTTATTTAGTGACGACAGTGAGTTATTTTGAGGAGCTAGAACATGAATACGAAGAAAAAATTAAATATTATTACGTTAGTTAGTGCAGTATGTATGTCTTTCTCTGCTTGGGCTATTAGCCTTGATGACGCTAAAAACCAAGGTCTAGTAGGTGAAGATAGCTCTGGTTATTTAGGACTTGTTGTACAAAACGCAGAGGCAAAAGCCGTTGTTGATGACATAAATGCAAAGCGTAAAGCGCAGTACTTAAAGCTCGCTAAAAAGAATAACTTGTCGCTTTCACAAGTAGAAGCACTTGCTGCTGCTAAAACAATTGAAAAAACCCAAAGTGGTCATTACGTTGAAGTAAATGGTAACTGGGTTAAAAAATAAGCGTTTGTTATTGTCTTGTTCTGCACAAACCAAAATAAAACCGAGCATTTAAGCGCTCGGTTTTTTACAGCCTTCAAGTAACTGCTGCCAAAAATCAATCCCCTTACGCCTTGCTAGATTTATATTATGCTCAGGAATAGATTCAGGCTCGTTATAACTATCAAGTGCTTCGCTCATACTTGCTTCGCGGATTAAATGCAATGTAGGAAAGGGCGCTCTATTTGTGTAGTTTGCGGCATCGGTTTCATCACTGTCAGCAAATACGTAATCAGGATGAAAATTAGCGATTTGATACTTACCTTCAAAGCCTTGCGCGACTAAAAGTGCATTAGCTAAATCGACCAAGTCTAAAAAGTCTTCAAAGTCACTAAAGCCATTGTCAAACATGATAAGGGTTGTTTCGCGCTCTGGTTCACGGTCAAGCTCAACACATTGCTCAAGCATATCCATTACAGCATCATCCATGCTCGTTGCAGAGCTTACTATGTAATGAATACAGTTATTTTCTACTTCTTTACGTGCAAATGGGCAAAAGTTATATTTAACAATAACAGATGACACCCATTCACGGGTTTGGCTTATAGCTATGTTGGTCACGGTTTTGGCTCTAAATATTGATTAATAATGTTAAGTGTTTTTTGTATAGCACCTTGGTTTTTAGCTACGCATTGCGCAGCTTTAATACCTAAGGTTTGGCACGCTTTTGTGTTTTGGCTAAACGTTATAAGCTGCTTTGCGAGTTCGTCGTTACTATCAACCACTACAGCACCTTTGAGCTTTATTAGCTCTGGATAAACATGGTCAAAATTGTATGTGTGTGGACCTGTTATTACACCTACTGAAAACGCTGCTGATTCCAGTGGGTTATGCCCACCTCTACGAATTAAGCTGCCACCAATAAAGCTCACGTTTGCAGCGCCATATAAACACTGTAATTCACCAAGCGTATCAGCAAGAAGTACTTGTTCATTGTTGTAGTTATTTTGGCTACGACGGCTAAAGCTAAGTGGGCTTTGCGTTAAAAGCTCTGCCACTTTGTCAAATTGCTCTGGATGGCGCGGGGCAATTATAAGTAATGCATTAGGTTGCTTTTTTAGTAACTCTTGATGGGCTAAAAGTACCAGCTCATGCTCAACAGGATGTGTTGAGCCTGCCACCCATACAAAGCGTTCATCGTTATTGTCTTCATTACTGTTATAAAGCTGTTTAAGGTTGAGTACTTTAGCTAATTGCTCTTCACTTGGTGTTATATCAAATTTTATTGAACCTGTTACATGGCTTTTCGAAGTCTCAAGACCAAGCTCTATAAAACGTTTAGCATCTGTTTTATTGTGACTCGCAAGTACCGTAATTGAGCGCATAATAATATGCGTTAATTTAGCGACCTTTTGATAGCCCTGCTGCGACTTCTCTGAGAGTCTTGCATTGATAACAAGTACTGGTATGTTTTTTTTGTGGCTTATCGCCATTAAATTAGGCCATAGCTCGGTTTCTAAGATACATAATGCTTGTGGCTTTATACGCTTTAAAAATCGGGCTGTCGCAAACGGAAAATCGATTGGTAAGTAGCTACACGCCACAGAGTTTTTGAACTGGTTAAGTATTTGCTCTCTGCCTGTTGGAGTATTACAGGTTATAAGTATATTTAAATTTGGATGCACTTTTTGCAAAGCTTTAATGAGTGGCGTTGCGGCAAGTACCTCACCAACAGAAGCACAATGAAAAACTAAAGGTTTAGTTTTAACCGTAAATAAAGACTTACCGACAAACCCAAAGCGCTCTTTAAAGAGTGCACGATAGCCTTGGTTTTTTTTACCTCGTAAAATATAGAGATAAAATACAATCAGTGGGCTAATAATAATTAATGCGAATGAGTAAAAAATGCGTGCCATACTGATCTTTCTTAAAGGGAAGTGGCGTTAGTTTACCGTGAAATAGCCGTTTTCTAAACATACTCGTTATAAAATATGGTCTGGGTTCAGTTATAACCCGATAAAATACACACAATTAAATAAAATTATGGAATAATGAATTTAATTTTTCCTGCCATTTCAGTTCCAAGAGGAATTTTTTCATGTCAATTATCGATTCAGTGGCAACTAGCTACGTTGAAACATTAAACCGTCATCAGGCATTATTTGAAACGATGGAGGCTTATCATCAAGAATCTATGCAATTGTTAGAAGCATGCCATAGTGCATTACAAGCTGGTGGCAAGATTGTTTGGTTTGGTAACGGTGGTAGTGCAGCCGATGCACAGCATTTAGCTGCAGAATTTGTAGTGCGTTATAAATTAGAACGTGGTCCGCTTGCCTCAATGGCATTGACCACTGATACCTCAATTTTAACAGCGCACAGCAACGATTATCACTTTGATACGGTGTTTGAGCGCCAAGTTCAAGCGTTATGTAAGCCAGAAGATTTAGTTATTGGTTTAACCACATCAGGTACTAGTAACAATATTAATTTAGCATTGGAAGCTGCAAATAAACTAGGCGCTTTTACTGTGGCATTAACTGGACGTGATGGCGGCAAAGTAAAAGATATTGCTAAGTTACCTATTATTATAAAAAATGACGAAACAGCACGTATTCAAGAAGCTCACATGTTTATAGGTCACTGGTTATGTGAAGCCATGGATATGGTTGTTGCGGAGCAGCAGTAATGGATTTATCGTTATTAAAAAACTTATCAGCGGCACGAATATTAGTTGTTGGCGATGTAATGCTAGACCGCTATTGGTATGGTGATACAGGTCGCATTTCGCCAGAAGCGCCAGTACCGGTTGTTAAAGTAAGTAAATTTGAAGACAAAGCGGGCGGTGCAGCTAACGTTGCAAAAAATATAGCGCGGTTAGATGCAAAAGTTGGCTTATTGGGTTTAATTGGTGAGGACGAAAGCGGGCAGATTTTAGAGACCATCCTAAAAGGTGAAAAAATAAGCTCACAATTAGTCAGTGTATGTGATTTACCGACTATTTCAAAAATGCGTGTTATTAGCCGCCACCAACAATTGGTTCGACTTGATTTAGAAGAAATGTTTACTGAGCAACACAGCCAGCTTTTATTAAACCGCTTAGAGCTTGTACTTGATGAATACGACTTTATAGTGTTCTCTGATTACAGCAAAGGATCTTTAAGCTTAATTAAAGAGATGATAAGCCTTGCTAAGGGCGCCGGAAAAACGGTTTTAATCGACCCTAAATCGCCAGATTTACATTTATATGAAGGTGCTGATTACATTACACCTAACTTACATGAGTTTAAGTTAGCGGGTGGTCAAACCGATTCAGAAGAGGCTTTAGCAGCAAGTGCGCGTGATTTAATAAGCAAAAATGGCATTAAAGCCATGTTACTTACGCGTTCTGAGCAAGGTATGTCGCTTATTAGTGCAGATGAAAAGTTTGATTTTGCAGCGCAAGAGCTTGAAGTAAGCGATGTAACCGGGGCTGGTGATACGGTTATAGCTACACTCGCGGTTATGCTTGGTGCTGGCATGGAACCTAAAGATGCTGTCGAAATTGCTAATTTAGCCGCAGGTATCGTTGTGAGTAAGTTTGGGGCTGCAACTGTCTCGCCAGAGGAGCTAAGCCGCAAGCTTGGTCAGTATTTACATACTACGGGTGAGCATTACCAAACACCATTTGATGATGTACTTCAGCATATTGAATTTGCAAAACAAAACGGCGAAACCATTGTATTCACTAATGGCTGTTTTGATATTTTACATGCGGGGCATGTACGTTATTTAGCGCAAGCTAAAGCACGAGGCGATAGACTCGTTGTTGGATTAAATAACGATGAATCTATTACGCGCTTAAAAGGGGCAGAACGCCCTATTAACCCACTAGATGAGCGTGCGATGGTACTTAGCGCACTTTCATCTGTTGACTGGGTTATTCCGTTTGGCAGTCTAGATGAAAACGACACTCCCGCTAAATTAATTGAGCAAATAAGCCCTGATATTTTAGTTAAGGGTGGCGACTACACCGTAGAGCAAATAGCGGGTGCTGAGCATGTACTTCGCCATGGCGGAAAAGTTGAAGTGCTTGAATTTTTAGATGGGTGCTCAACATCAAAAGTAATAAGTAAAATTAAACAGTAATTACTGATTTAGTTTGCTAAAAAATACAAAAAAGGGATGAAAACACTGTTTTCATCCCTTTTTTACTTTTAATACGTTACTTTATTAAAAGTAACGTATTAAAAGTTATATTCGTACTTAGCAAATGCAGAAGTATCGTTTTCAGCGCCGTCGTTGTTAGACGCAAAAGTACCTAAAGTGACGCGTCCTCCCATAGAAAGCATTCTGTAACGAAGTTCTAATTGCTTACTGTTGTAGGCTGTTTTAGTTATAGTATTACCTAAGTCAGGATTATTTGGATATAGATCGCGATTATCATTGTTGTAATCAACACTGCGTAACTTTACCTGCCAATCATTACCATTTGATAGTTGTCCTAACAATGTGAAAACAACTGATTGTGCATCATTATCGTAAGTTGAGCCTATAGTACGGCCATAGTAACGGTAGCCAGATTTGTAGGTACCGTGTTCGTAATAACAGTTTTCTGAAGTTGATTCTGCATCGCAAGACACTCCTGTATCAATATATTCAATATTCACTAATATATTTTGATCATACAGTCGCTGGGTTGTTTGTAAACCAAATAAGTAAGCTCTATCGGCAGGCTTAAACTGTGAACTGGCATCTTCGCCAATCGTACTGGCATATACAGCGTAAGGTTGGTTAAAAAGTGTATCTGACCAACGAACGTCAATACCAGCTAATTGATTACCTATTTTTGACTCTAATTGGCTATCACAACTCTCGCTTCCATCAATACAGCTTGTTTGTCCAGTAACTACATCAATAAAGTCACCTGCTGAGCCAGGTTGTCCGTCACCGGCCCATTGTGCAGACCAGCTAAGTGCAATTTCTAACTGTTGAATAGGGCGAAAATTAACACGAGTACTCCACAGTAAAGCATCAGGTATAACACGCGTAGACTCAAGTTTAGCCATTTGTGCAGTAAAGCTCCATTGACCAATCCAGCTCAGCCATGGTGTATCGAAAGCAGTACTTTTTTCTCTGGTAACACTTAGTGCAGGTAAAGGTTTCGCATTACCTGACATAATTAAGCTGTTATCAACACCAGGTCCCCAAAATTGTTCAATAGCACCGGCTCTAAAAATCCAGTTACCTAAACGGTAAGCTAAGTAACTATCATCAAGTGAGGTATCGTTACAATCGGTTAAAGCTTGCTCGTTGGTAACTATATCGTCAGTCGTTTTTCCATCAATTAAACATTTTTTACCGTCTTTTCTATAATTTATAGCTACTTTAGCTGCAAAGTTATCGCCTAAATAAGCGTAAGCTGCTGAAAGCTCTGTTTCTTGTGTATTTGTTGCACCAAAGCTTGTTGCTATGATCGGATCTGTGGCTGCAAAAGCTGATAATTGAAGACTATGCGAGCTGCTATTTTCTGATTTATATCGATGTTTAACGCGAAGTAAAGCATCTTGCAAGCTTGGAGATAATTGCTCTAGCGGCATGCTTTGCACATCACTTATAAAACTTTTCCACATAAGCGGATAGGTAGTTACAGGAGCTAAAATAACACCGGCATCAGCTAATTGTTGAATATCAGCTCTAAGACCGTAATCATCGGGTTTTACCCAAGGCTCAGCATTAACTGACGCGCTCATAGCGCAAAAAAGAGTAGAAAGTAGAAAAATTCTGTTTCGCAAAGTTCAGATCCTTGTGATTTAGATTGCGGCTAAGTTTATCAACCTAAGCATGTTATTGCAGTAAATAATCAAATTTATAGAGCTAATTTAATATATTTAAACGTAACCTAGCTATCGAAATAAGTATCTGATTGGTATACTTGAGTTCAAATAGGAAATTGAGAATGTAATGAGCAACAAACGACTTTTATTTATTCCCGTATCATCACCAGAAGGCATTGGTGAATATATGCGCTCGTTGTTGTTGGCTCAAAGTTTAAAGGCAGAACTTACTGATTCTCTCGATATTCACTTCATATTAAATAAGCATACAAGTTACGCAAAAGATTGTCCTTTTGAAGCCACATTACTTGAACACTCAGCTACGAAAGAGCTGGATTCTGTTTGCGACTTTATAGAGCAATTTAAACCTGACGTCGTTGTTTTTGATTGTGCAGGACGTGCAGGGCATATGAAAGCGGCTAAAAAAGTAGGCGCTAAAGTTATATTTATTTCTCAGCATGCAAAAAAACGCGCTAAGGGATTGAAGCTAAACAGGATTAATTTAATTGATACACATTGGGTTGTACAGCCTGATTATTGTATTGAGCCACTTACATGGGCTGAAAGTGCGAAGTTAGACATATTTCCCTTGGCACCCCCTCGTAATGTAGGCCCTTTTGTTGCATTTGCTTCTTGTGAGCAAAAACGTGATGTTTTAAATCGCTATAACTTAGTATCTGATGGCTATTTTATTGTTAATGCGGGTTCTGGCGGGCATATATTAAATAATCTTAATTGTGCTGAGGTTTACTTTAAAGCCGCGCTTAAAATTACTAAGCATACTGGGTTAAAAGCAGTTGTTGTGTTTGGTGCAAATTATAAGAAAGCCATTCCTGAAAGTGATGAGGTTACTTGTTTATCAAGCCTGCAAGGAACCGAATTTTTGGCATTAATGAGCCAAGCTAAAGTCGCATTACTTAGTGGTGGAGATACTTTATTGCAAGCAATTGCAGTTCAAACCCCTGTTGTGGCATGTGCTATCTCAAAAGATCAAAATACACGTTTGGATCATTGCGTTAATGCAGGTGTTGTAATAAAAGCAAATCTTGATATTGATGAAATTACAACGAAAATAGCTCAAGTTATTACCGAGCCTTTTTATAGTGAATTTATTGGTAAATATAAGCAACTCGATAGCACACATAGCTTCGACGTGATCACTACTGGCATAAAAAATATGCTTGTAGGAGATCGCTTATGAATATAGTGATTGTAATTGATTCACTAGTAGGTGGTGGTGCTGAAAAAGTAATGCTTACTTTGGCTGAAAAAATGGCGAAACTACAGCACAATGTCACTATATTATCTCTTGCGAGCAACGCTGAGTATGACATTCCTGATATAGTTAAAGTTGATAGCCTTTTTCCTGATAGAGCATCTAAAGTAGATAGATTCTGGCAGCGAAAAAATAGTATTTTGCGATTAGAAGCGTGGTTTGAAAAAAAACAAAGCGAGATTGGCAATATTGACCTAGTGCTTTCTAACCTTGATAGAAGTAATAACTTGCTCGCGCTTAGTAATATCAAAAATGTTCACTTTGTTATTCATAACTCCGTCAATGCAGAACTTGCCCGTCAAAAAAAGTTAGGTCCATTTTCATATTTATACCTTAAAAAAAGTAAGCAAAACTTAAATGGTAAATCACTTATTTGCGTATCAAAGGGTGTTGAAAAAGAAATAACACAAGGGGATTTAATTAACCCAAGTGCAATCGCGACTATTTATAACCCGTTCGATTTTGAAAAAATAAACCAACAAGCAAATGAGAAAAATAACGACATCCCAAATGAGCCTTACTTAATTCATGTAGGAAGGCTCGCCAAACAAAAACGCCACGATATATTATTTGCAGCATTTGCAAAGCTTGATAAAAAATACAAGTTAGTCCTTTTATGTAATAAACCTGCAAAAGCGTTAAAGCTTGCACAGCAATATGGCATAGATAAACAGTTAGTAGTGCCTGGATTTCAACAAAACCCGTACAACTGGGTTCAGCATGCCAAAGCTTTAGTTTTGAGCTCTGATTTTGAAGGGCTGCCAACGGTATTAATTGAGGCTTTAGCGGTGGGTACTCCGGTAGTTAGCACTAATTGTACATTTGGACCAAGCGAGATATTAACAGGCGAGCTGAGTAAATATTTAGTACCCGTTCAACAAAGTGAGGCATTAGCCAATGCCGTTAAGCAGGTGTTAGCAGATAAGCCAAATGTAGAAAACGCAGATATTCTAAAACAAGTACAGGCAGAGCAGGTTGCTCTGCAGTATTTAGCATTGGCTAATTAACTTATATTAGGTTAACTTATATTAGCAAGTGTTTTGAGGTAGTTGCTGTGCAGAGTTTGCCAGTCATTCACTTGCCAATTAAATACATCATTTCGACCTTGCTCTTTTAAAAATGAGCGCTCAAGGCGTGTTATATTACTTTGTTGCCACTGTGGGTTAGGCGTTCTTATTTCACCTCTGTCAAAGTCGATAATATACACATCACCAGTATCATCAAACAATATGTTATTAATGTTTAAATCGGCGTGATACACACCTTTTGAATGAAATAGCGCGATTGTTTTAGCAATGCGCTCTAACTCATCTTCAGTCAATGAGCGTTCAATTAATATATCGAGTACACTTTTAGCGCCTTTAACAGCCTCGGTAATAATATCACCACGATAAATTAACCCGCTGTGGGTTACTTTAGCTGCAACAGGGGTTGGTACGTTTAAACCAAACTCTATAAGTTTACTCATTAAACTAAACTCTTTATACACACGGGTTTGTTCAAGCCCTGGGTATAAATATTGATCGCTTAGCAATTTACCCACTAAACCACCGCGCCAATAATGCCTAAGTACGGCTGTTAATTCGTCTTGCTTAAAAAACCACGCAGTTGCTCGACCTTTTTTAGCGCCCACAATTTTATTTTGTTGTTGCCAATAATTTGCATCAAACCAATCGAGGGTAATTTGGCTTGTGTATTTAGGGTGGCTTAATACAGTGTGGTTGCCTTGCACGTGTTGTTTAAACATAGCTCTGTGTAATTGCTAAATAATGTGTCTATATTAGCGCGTTTTAAAGCGCAGGATAAGTGCTTGCAATAGCGTGATTATAATTTAAGATCGGCTTTTGTATTTAATACCTAAGGGAATGTGTGACTCAAGCTCCTAATTATTCATCTATTTGTATATTAAGACTCTCTGCCATTGGTGACGTATGTCATGGTGTGAGTGCTGTACAAGCCATTCAAAAGGCACACCCGAATGCAAAAATCACCTGGGTAATTGGCAAAATAGAAGCCATGTTACTTGCTGACTTACCGGGTGTTGAGCTGGTGGTATTTGATAAAAAGCAAGGCAAAGCAGCGCTTAAAAGCTTGAAGCAACGCTTCAACAACCAAAAATTTGATGTGCTTCTTAATATGCAAGTTGCATTAAGGGCTGGGCTTGTAGCGCGCTGTATTCCTGCAAAAGTAAAAATAGGGTTCGATTGGGCTCGTTCAAAAGAATTGCACAGCTTATTTATTAATAAACGAATAGACCCACAAGCCCAGGCGCATGTGCTTGAAGGCTTTAAAGGTTTTGCAAAAGCCATTGGTGTAGCTGATTATAAACCGAGTTGGGACATGCCATATACCGAGCAAGACCAAGCGGTTGCAGATGAGTTATTAACATCAGAATACCTAACTAATAAACTATTAGTAATATCGCCCGCAGCTAGTAAAGCGCAGCGTAATTGGCTCGCTGATCGTTATGCCACATTGGCTGATTATGCAAGCGAGCAAGGCTTTAAGGTGGTATTGACGGGTGGCCCAACAGAGCTTGAGATTAACCTAGCAAATAGCATTATTGAGCACAGCAACACGCCTATTTTAAATTTAGTCGGTAAAACAAAACTCAAAGAGTTGTTGTGCGTGTTAAAGCGTGGCAGCTTAGTGCTCGCGCCCGATACGGGTCCTGCGCATATGGCAGTAACAGTTGGTACGCCGGTTATTGGTTTATATGCACATTCAAATCCAGCACGCACAGGTCCTTATTTATATCAAGACTACGTGGTAGAGGTTTATCATCAAAACTTGTTTAAGCAAACAGGTAAAACGGCTGAGCAAGTACCGTGGGGTACACGCGTAAAAGGCGATGATTTAATGAGCCAAATTACAGTTGATGATGTAAAAGCGATGTTTGACCATGTTGTACAAAAAGAGTCTTTGTAATGAATGCACAACAAAAAAATAAAGCGCTTTTTTTAGATCGAGATGGCGTGGTAAATGTTGATCATGGTTATGTGTATCAAAGCGATAAATTTGAATTTATTGACGGTGTTTTTAGCACTTGTAAAGCATTTTATGATGCAGGCTATAAAATCATAATCGTCACTAATCAATCTGGAATTGGTCGAGGTTATTACACCGAAGCTGATTTTTTAGCACTGACCGAGTGGATGAAAGACCAGTTTAGTGCCCACAGCATTGAAGTTACCGATGTGTATTTTTGCCCGCATCACCCTAAAAAAGCGCGCCCTGAATATTTGAAAGAGTGCAGTTGCAGAAAGCCTGCGCCAGGAATGTTATTACAAGGCATACAAGAGCATAATATCGACCCTGCTTGCAGTATTATGGTGGGCGATAAACTCAGTGATATGCAGGCTGCGAAAAAAGCGGGCATCACTACACGCGTTTTAGTGCGTTCAGGGCAAAGCTTTGACCAAAGCGCTAAGCAAGAAGCTGATTTAATTATCGATTCTATAAGTAGTTTACCTGCACTTTTAAAAACATAAATAAACAGCCTGTAAACTGGCAGGAATTCCTTCCAACTGAGGGCGTTTGCGACGAACTGCAAACCGTG
This sequence comes from Pseudoalteromonas sp. SR43-3, assembly GCF_014163875.1. Taxonomy (NCBI): domain Bacteria; kingdom Pseudomonadati; phylum Pseudomonadota; class Gammaproteobacteria; order Alteromonadales; family Pseudoalteromonadaceae; genus Pseudoalteromonas; species Pseudoalteromonas sp. SR43-3. The sequence goes on from NZ_JACJEC010000012.1 coordinate 23,452, forward strand.
CATTTTACCCATTAAACTTTTACAATACCCCGCATAATAAACAGCCGCGAAAGTGCGGTTGTTTACCCGTTCAAATATATGGAGAACCTAGATGAGAGCATCTGCTTTTTTTAGCCAGTTACAACAGCAAATTGAAGACGTAAAAACCGAAGGTTTGTATAAAAACGAACGTATTATTAAGTCCCAGCAGCAAGCTCAAATCGAAGTTGCATCAGGTAAAGTAATCAACTTTTGTGCTAATAACTATTTAGGTTTAGCTAATAGCCCAGAGTTAATTGAAGCGGCGCAGAATGGTTTAAATAATCATGGTTTTGGTGTGGCTTCAGTGCGTTTTATTTGTGGCACTCAAGACATCCATAAAACACTAGAGCAAAAAATCAGTGCGTTCTTAGAAGCAGAAGATACTATTTTATATTCTTCATGTTTTGACGCAAATACAGGTTTGTTCGAAACTATTTTAGGCGCAGAAGACGCTATTATTTCTGATTCATTAAATCATGCATCAATTATTGACGGTGTACGTTTATGTAAAGCTAAACGTTTTCGTTATGCAAATAACGACATGGCTGATCTTGAGAAGCAACTTATTGCAGCAGACGAAGCCGGTGCTAAAACTAAACTAATTGCTACCGATGGCGTGTTTTCTATGGACGGCGTTATTTGTAATTTAGAAGCTGTGTGCGACTTAGCCGATAAATATGATGCGCTTGTAATGGTAGATGACTCTCACGCAGTTGGCTTTGTTGGCGAAAACGGTAAGGGTACACCTGAGTACTGTAATGTATTAGACCGTGTAGATATTATCACCGGTACATTAGGTAAGGCGCTGGGCGGTGCTTCAGGTGGTTATACATCAGGTAAAAAAGAAATTGTTGAATGGTTACGTCAGCGTTCACGCCCATACTTGTTCTCAAACTCATTAGCGCCTTCAATTGTTACTGCATCAATTAAAGTACTTGAAATGCTTGAAAATGGCGGCGAGCTTCGCGCTAAACTTTGGTCAAATGCTAAATATTTCCGTGAGCAAATGGAAGCTGCTGGTTTTACGTGTGCAGGTAAAGATCATGCAATTATCCCCGTAATGCTAGGAGATGCCAAAGTAGCCTCGTTAATGGCTGATAAATTACTTGCTGAAGGCATTTACGTAACCGGTTTTTCATTCCCTGTAGTACCAAAAGGGCAAGCGCGTATTCGTACACAAATTTCAGCGGCACATAGTATTGAGCAACTCGATACAGCTATCGATGCATTTACCCGTATTGGTAAAGAAATGGGCGTTATTTAATTTTATTTTAAACCGAAGCCTCGCTTCGGTTTTTTAATTGAGTGTGGATTATGAAAGCATTATCAAAATTAAAAGCAGAACCGGGCATTTGGATGACAGATGCACCAAAGCCAGAAGTAGGTCATAACGACTTACTGATTAAAATTCGCAAAACAGCTATTTGTGGTACCGACGTACATATTTACAAGTGGGACGAATGGGCAAGTAAAACCATTCCAACGCCTATGGTTGTTGGCCATGAATATGTTGGTGAAGTCGTTGATATGGGTCAAGAAGTTCGTGGCTTTCAGGTTGGCGACCGCGTATCTGGCGAAGGGCATATTACGTGTGGGCATTGTCGAAATTGTCGTGCAGGGCGTGTACATTTATGCCGTAATACAACGGGTGTAGGTGTAAACCGTGAAGGTGCATTTGCCGAATATTTAGTTATTCCTGCATTTAATGCATTTAAAATTCCAGATAATATTTCTGACGAACTCGCTTCTATTTTCGACCCATTTGGTAACGCAGTTCATACCGCACTATCGTTTGACTTAGTTGGCGAAGATGTACTTATCACTGGTGCAGGCCCAATTGGTATTATGGCAGCAGCTGTTGCAAAACATGTTGGTGCTCGCCACGTTGTAATTACCGACGTAAACGAATACCGCCTAGATTTAGCACGTAAAATGGGAGCTTCACGCGCTGTAAACGTTGCCAATGAAAAGCTTGAAGATGTAATGAAAGAGCTAGGTATGACAGAGGGTTTTGATATTGGCCTTGAAATGTCAGGTGTGCCAAGCGCGTTTAATTCAATGCTTAATAATATGAACCACGGCGGTAAAATTGCCATGCTAGGTATTCCACCATCTGATATGGCAGTTGACTGGAACCAAGTTATTTTTAAAGGTTTAGTGATTAAAGGTATTTACGGTCGCGAAATGTTCGAAACGTGGTACAAAATGGCAAGTTTGATTCAATCTGGCCTAGATTTAAACCCAATCATTACACATCAATATTCTGTGGATGACTTCCAAGCTGGCTTTGATATGATGATTTCAGGTCAGTCAGGTAAAGTGATTTTAAACTGGGACTAGTTCCTAACTAAATTACAAGAAGGGCGGCTTTAGCCGCCTTTTTTATACTATTAATTAAAGAGATTTCAATGGCATTTAAACATATTTCTATAGCGCAAACGTTAGAGCTTTTAGATAAAGAAGACGTGGTAATTGCAGATATTCGCGATCCTAATTCGTATCAAGCCGGTCGCATTCCAGGCTCAGAAGCACTTTCTAACGGTAATATCGCACAATTTATGATGGAAAAAGAATTCGATCAGCCAATTATTATTGTCTGCTACCACGGTATGAGCTCACAAGGCGCAGCTAGCTACTTAGTTGAGCAAGGTTTTGAAGACGTTTACAGTATGGATGGCGGCTTTACAGCTTGGGAAGCTGCTTACAGCGAGAAAGTAGAGCGATGATAGAGCTTGGCAGTTTAAATAACCCGCGCGCCGCACAGGGCTTTATAGATTATTTAAAAAGCCAAGGCCTAGATGCAAAGATACACTCGGCAGATGGCAGTAATGTCATTATTAGCGTGACTGAGGAGGACTTTCATCAAGTTCAGCCGTTATGGGCTGAATTTACACAAAACCCTAATCATGAAAAATACCTACAAGCATCTTGGGATGTAGGCAGCACGCAATCACCGCTTAAATATCAAGGGCAATCACTTAATCTAATAGCCCGTTTTAAAGCGCTCAGCTGGCTTAATCAAACCGTAAGTATTGTAAGCGTTATAATTTATTTTGCTTTTTTACTAGGTGGTTTTGAGACCATTTACACCATGATGCAGTTTAAACCTACGCAGCCTTTAAGTTGGTTAACGCCCGCCCTCGTACATTTTAGCGCGATGCATATAGTGTTTAATTTAATTTGGTGGATGTCGCTTGGTGACAATATCGAAAAACAATGCGGAAAACTAAGCTTAATAGGCTTGTTTTTAGTGACTGCACTTATTAGTAATTGGGCGCAATACCTAATGGTTGGTCCTAACTTTGGCGGTTTGAGTGGCGTAGTATATGGATTACTTGGTTTTTGTTGGATTCATAGCTTTTTAAATCCTAACAAGCCTGCCCTAGTTAGTACGGCTATTATTGGTTTTATGTTGATTTGGTTAGTGCTTGGGTTTGCTGATGTATTGTTTGTAGGTATGGCTAATTGGGCGCACTTAGGTGGGTTAGTTAGCGGTATGGCTTTTGCCTATACCGCCAAAATATTTAACGCAAAACGTTAAATACTAATGATATAAATATTTAGTGAACAAGACTTCACGGATGATCTCTTGTCCTGTTTCTTCTTTTAGCAGGCTTTTTAGTTTTTCGGCGCACTTTGCACGTATTTCTTCACGGCCAGTGAGTGATTTTATTTTTTCTTCTGGTTCTTTAGATAAAATCTCTACTAGGGCATCACGAAGTAATGGCGTGTGGTGTTCAACCACTGCAATATCAGAAGTATCAGTAAGCATTAAATCAATAGTTACACGCACATAGCCCATTTTTTTACTTGATGCGCCAATGTAGTTGGTGATTATATCAGGCTCAAAACCAAAATAACCAACTGTGGATTCAGCACGAGCTGTAAAGCTTATAACGCTTACAAAGAACGTAAAAAGACCTGCGTATACTATTTTTTTCATATTTAAAGCGTTTCTTAAAACTTGTTACAAATAGTTTATACTTAATAGTAGGTAATAAACAGCGCCAAGCAATTATTTATGGTTATAAAACATCACTTTTTCAAAAGCTTTGGCAATGGTATCATCTCGTTGTTTTTTATTTTGTTGAGCTATTGTGATTACTTATCCTCTGTCTATATCTGCTAATTGGCAGTCCACTTCTTATATAAGTGACTTATCTCCTCTAGAGCAAGAGTGGCTTTTTGAACAGAATTCATTAACGGCTAAATTAAAAAGTAACTCAAAAACTTTTAATGTAAAGGTATTAAGTGAGCAGTTATTTACTTTAAGCCCAGAGCAAAACTTACTACTAAACAGCACAGCTAAAACAGCTATTAATAGAGAAGTACTCTTATTGTGCGATAACAAACCTGTGGTGTACGCACAAAGCTGGCTTCCTAAAAATGATTCTATTAATCCTTTGCACAATATGGGCGAGCGTCCTTTAGGTGATGTGATTTTTCAAGACCCAGCATTAAAAAGAACGGATATAGAAATTGCTTATTTTGATGACACGCACCCTATTCAGCAATTAGTTACAAAATTGAACTTACACGAGAAAAACTTACTAGGGCGTCGAAGTGTATTCTCACTCAAAGAATATAAGTTTTTAGTGTGTGAAGTGTTTTTACCTGGAGCATATTTATACTCATGAAATTAGCCGCTTTAAAGCCAAAACATATTCCTTATTATATACAGTTAATGCGTATAGATAAGCCCATTGGTACCTTGTTATTACTTTGGCCAACATACTGGGCTTTATGGCTTGCTAATAGTGGGATGCCGAGCTTACTCAACTTTATTGTATTTACGCTGGGCGTTGTTGTTATGCGTAGCGCAGGGTGTGTAATTAATGATTTTGCAGATAGAAAAATAGACGGCTCGGTAAAACGCACAGCTCAACGGCCGCTAGCTTCAGGACAGGTGAGTAGTGGTGAAGCACTTAGTCTATTTTTACTACTCATAGTTATTGCGTTCATTTTAGTATTAATGCTTAGCGTCAATACTATTTTGCTTTCTTTTGGTGCTTTGGCTTTAGCCTTTTGTTACCCCTTTATGAAGCGCTATACACAGTTACCTCAAGTTGTTTTAGGGGCTGCATTTGGTTGGGCTATTCCTATGGCGTATATGGCTTCAATTAATGCACTACCACAGCAGGCATGGTTATTATTTATAGCCAATATTTGCTGGACAGTGGCTTACGACACCATGTATGCGATGGTTGATAGGGACGACGATTTAAAAATAGGGGTAAAATCAACCGCTATTTTATTTGGTAAATACGACCGCCATACTATCTTTTTACTTAATGCTGTATTTATAGCGTTGGTTGCTTTTATTGGTATAAGCAATCATTTAAGTGTCGCATTTGGCGTTGGTTTAAGTATTGCTGCGGGCCTATTGGCATACCAACAAGCGCTTATTCATAAACGTGAAAGAGATGCCTGTTTTAAAGCGTTTTTAAATAATCATTACGTGGGTTTGGCTATCTTTATAGGGTTATTACTTTCATACCCAATAGCATTTTAAAAGCCTCAATAAAGGCTGTTAAAATGCTCTATTAGGAGTTATCGGGGCGGATCAATAATGCCGCTAATAGAGGCGTTTTTCCTAAACCAGCCTGCAATAGAATAGCGATCGTCAACGGCGGGAAGTACTTCGTGGGCAAAGCGTTCGCTTTCAAACATTACTAATGTGCCAGCAGTTGGTTTAATTGTTATTTCTATCTCTTTACTTTTAGGTTTATAAATAACAAGTTCGCCACCTTGCTTAGGCGTATTTAAATAAAGTACCGTTGTAAATACTCGATTAGAGCGACCTTTAAATGCATCTAAATGCTTTTTGTAAAAATCACCCTGTGTATATTTTGCATAATGGCATTCGTAATCAAATAACCCCATAAAAAAACTGCGATTTAACGTGGTCTTTATACTTTGCATTATTGCTTGATAGGTAAGCTGTGCTTGAGAGCTGCCGTCAAACCAATAGGTTTTATCAGTACGTACGGCTTTATCTATTTGTAAGTCATTTAATCGACCAATACCAGCAAGGCTAAAGTGAGGGTTTATACGGTGGCAGTCTGCAACTAAATCGTTAACTAAATCGGCAATAAGCGCGTTATGAATTACGGTATATCCTTGGCGTTCTATATCATCTAAATAGACATCAGGACCAAAAAGTGTGTTCATTCACATCAGCTGTTTAAAAAAGGTGCGACAGTGTAGCCGAAAAGCTGTTAAAAGCTACTGTTTATTGTGCCGCACTTTTTGAAACATCAGATTAGCTAAATGCAGCACCCGCTTTTTTTATAAGCGATAGTAAATGCTCTACATGTTCAGTAATCGACGTCTGTTGGCTTGTTTGTACAACGAGTTGTTCGTGGTTTAAACCTTTATTTGTTTTAAGTTGTACTAATTCAGAATTCTCTGCGATTGCATTAGCATGTTCAATGCTTGCAATAGCAAAATGATCTGATTTAACTACACCTGCCATTACTTGCTCAATACTGCCCACTTTAATACTTGATGATTTATTTAAAGAATCAATTGCTTCATTAAGCATATTTTGTACTTGTTTAGACTCAGAGAAACAGCCAAACATCGGGTAGCTATCAAGGTTTTGTTTACTTATATCGTTTTTATGGGCAAGAGGGTGGTTTTTTGAAACAAATAACACAAGCTGATCAGGTAAGTGAATGTCACTGCCAATACTATTAATAGCTTGAGAGTATACGCTAATGTCTATTTCACCTTGTTGGAGTTTGCGTGTTAGCTCTTGCTGATCTTGTAGCTGCATCTCAATTTTTATATGAGGGTATTGAGCTAAAAACTGTCCACAAGAAATAGGGACTATGCTGCTTGCCTTATTGGTATACCCAATAACGAGCTTTTCATTGGCATTACCGTTTACTGATTGAAAAATCCGCTTTTTCGTTAGCTCAAGTTCCGATAGGGTCGTTTTAGCATATTCTAGAAAAAGCTCGCCTTCTGGCGTTAATTTAACAGAGCGTGTTGAGCGTTTTACTAACTCATATCCCATTTCATCTTCAAGTGTTTGAATGCTGCGCGTTAGCGCTGAAGTACTAATTTGGGTTTGTTCAGCAGCTTGTCTAAAATGACGTAATATACCAAGTGCTACAAATTGCTCTAATTGTTCAAATCTCACTTTATAGTCCCTTTTTATAAGTAAGTCGCAGATACCACGGACATCAAATATATTAATTTTTATTCTAAAGTTTAGTAAAATTCTATATTGAAATACGGTTGCAAGTTCATACGTGTTTCCAGCAGGATACCCCCCTTTTAGTATTAATTAAAGAGAAAAGCGACCAAATAGTATTACTTTTTAAATTCATAACTAGTTGTTTATTGTATTTTATCTATGTTTTTGCAATGGGCTAGCTAAGTAAACTTATTTGTAGTCAGTAAGTTAGTTAGTATATTTGGATTAAATTGTTCTAATTAATAAAAAAGTACGCCCCAAAAAGGGGCGTTCATACAACATGATTGTGACAAATAATAGAGTGTTTTATTTATAATAAACTATTTTACAAAATTTCTATTTATTCGGCTACTTAGTGGTTTATTTTCAATGCTTTGTAGTTCTATCTCGATTGCATCACAGGAAATATGTATTTCAAATAAAGACGTTAATAACGATAAACTTAAGCAAGCTAAGCTAATGCCAAATAAAATAATTCCTGTGGCATTAAACTCAATAAATAATGCAAACATTGATAGTGTACACAGTAGAAAAGAGGCTACCCCGTACACTTGCATCGTTCTAATTAGCTTAATACGTTTACGTAAGTTAGTGATTTGAGCCACTACAACAGGCCGAATAGATTCACCTTCACGCGCATTTAGCTCCCTAATTAATTGCGCTAAAACTAAAAATCGGTTTGTATAGGCGAGTAATAGCAGCGATATGGCCGGAAAAAGTAAGCCAGGGGTTGTTAGTGTCATGTTTATTCCTTAAAAGTACAGCATGCTAATAATTTAGCGCAGGATATTGTTAACACAAAATAAATGAGGTGAATATTGCAAAATAATAACAATTCAACAGATAGCTCTTTTCAATGGGTTACAATTTATAAAGCTGAAAATACCTTGGAAGCGAATATCGTAAAAGGCTTAATACAAACTGCTGGAATAGAGTGTAAAATTAAAGGCGAGATGCTCCAAGGGGCGCTTGGAGAAATTCCATATGATCAGGCGCAAGTTAGTGTGCAGGTTTATGCGATAAAAGAGCGCCATGCGCGGCAAATATTGGTAAACTATCAACAAGTAAAACAATCCGCTCCAGATTGGGTATGCCCTAATTGTAATGAGCATAATGGATCAACATTTGATTTTTGTTGGTCGTGTGAGACGTTAAAGAATGACTAAAGCAAATAATTTTCAGCGTATTAGAGAGCTTAACTATTTACAAAAGGCCGTCTTAGCAAGTGCTTTAATAGAGCGAATGCTGCCAAATTACGGTTTATTTAGCGAAGCAACGGGGTTTGGTGATGAAACCTTATTACGTAATTCGCTTAATGTTTGTTGGGAAAAAATCTTACTGCCTAAAAGTAAAATAGATCTCGAAAAACAAGTTGAAAAAATAGAGCCAAATGTTCCTGAACTTACTGATTTTGATATGTTTGGTACTTATCCTGCTATTGATGCTGCAACGTCTTTACTTAGCTTAATGCACGGTTTAGTGGCGCAAGATGAGCAAGAGTTCATTAGTGTGAGCAAAATATCTCAAGCAACAGTGGCTCGCTTTATTGAATACCAAATGACGGTTGAAGGTGAGATTGCTGATAACACAGCAGTGAGAGAGCACCCATTAATGCAGTACGAAATTGAAGTATTAGGTGAGCTAATTGATTTTGTAGAAAATATGGGGCGTATTACCTCTGATAGCGTAAAGGCACTAAAAAAGTTTGCCCTTGAAGATGGCCAAACAAATATTGGTCTTACGTTATAAAAGAAGCAAAGTAGAATTTAAAAGGCAGGAGAAGTACAGTGCGAATTTTAGGCATTGAATCGTCATGTGATGAAACGGGTATTGCAATATATGATGACGAAAAAGGCTTGTTAGCTCATCAATTATACAGCCAAGTAAAAGTACACGCTGATTACGGCGGTGTAGTGCCGGAACTTGCATCGCGCGATCATGTTCGTAAAACATTACCACTTATAGATGCAGCTTTTGTACAAGCAGGTTGTGGCCCTGAAGATTTAGACGGTATTGCTTATACTGCAGGCCCAGGTCTAGTTGGTGCATTATTGGTAGGTACGTCTATTGGTCGTTCATTAGCATACGGTTGGGATATACCTGCGGTAGCAGTACATCACATGGAAGGGCATTTACTTGCTCCGATGCTTGAGGAAAATACCCCTGAGTTTCCGTTTATTGCATTGCTTGTATCGGGCGGTCATACCATGATGGTCAAAGTAGCGGGTATTGGACAATACGAAGTACTAGGTGAGTCAGTTGATGATGCCGCAGGCGAGGCCTTTGATAAAACGGCTAAGTTACTTGGTCTTGATTACCCCGGTGGCCCACGCTTAGCTAAAATGGCCGAACAAGGCGTAGCAAAGCGCTTTGTATTTCCTCGCCCTATGACCGACAAGCCAGGTCTTGATTTTAGTTTTAGTGGTTTAAAAACAGCGGCATCAATCACGATTCGTGAAAATGACGACGATGATCAAACCAAAGCTGATATAGCGCATGCATTTCAAACTGCGGTTATTGATACCCTCGTTATTAAGTGCAAGCGTGCGCTTAAACAAACAGGTATTAAGCGTTTGGTCATCGCCGGTGGTGTGAGTGCAAATACACAGCTTCGACTGCAGCTTGAACGCGTAATGAAAGGTATGAAAGGCGAAGTGTTTTATCCGCGTACTGAATTTTGTACCGACAATGGTGCAATGATTGCTTATGCCGGAATGCAACGCTTAAAAGCAGGGCAATTTGCCACGCTTGATATGAAAACAAAACCTCGTTGGCCTATAGATAGCCTTGAGTCGATTTAATGACTCATATTTTAGATATTTTTGTTTTCATCGGTGGGTGCTTTTTTAGCACCCACTTTTGGTTCTTCCCCACTAAATAATCGAATAATATTAGTACGGTGACGAAATATAATTAACAGCGTGATAAAAGTAACGGGAAGAGTATAAAGTGGCTTTATTAGCCATGTATACAAGGGCGCTAAAGATACAGCTACAAGCGCCGCCAGTGATGAATAGCGTGTTATTGCCACTATAACTAACCAAGTACACACAAGTAAACCTGCCAATGATAAGCCAATAGGTAATAATGAGCCAAATGCCGTTGCTACGGCTTTACCGCCTTTGAAGCTAAAAAACAGTGGGTACATATGGCCTAAACAAGCAGCTACTGCGACTAAACCAAGCTCTAAAGGTTCAACTTCTAAAAAATAAGCCCCCCATACCGGAATAGTGCCTTTTAAAATATCAAACACCAGAACCAAGCAAGCCGGAAATGCTCCGCCTAATCTATAAACATTTGTAGCTCCTGGGTTGTTAGAACCACTATTACGAGGGTCTGGAAGTTTGAACAACCGCGACACTAAAATAGCCGACGAAATCGACCCAAGTAAATAAGCTAAAACAAACATTATAGTGGCTAACACGCGCTTCCTTATTTTTTAATTGCTATACCAATTGATAGTGCTTTTAGGCTATTATTGGCAGCAAAATTTATCGTAAAAATTATTAACAGGCTATTTAATAGCTAATTTAGTTATTTTGCTATTGTAGAAGTTATTTTTACATATTTAAACACTGGCTAAACCATATACAGTATTAATTTTATTGATGCTTAGTATAGTTGCTTAGTAGTTTGTTGTTATTTGGAGTATCAATGGATAAGGTTTTTATATCTCAATTGCACGTCGACACTATTATTGGAGTGTACGACTTTGAAAAAGAAAGTAAACAGAGCCTTTATTTTGATATTGAAATGCTAAGCGATATTAAGCCTGCAGCTGAAAATGACGATATTAATTTAGCACTGGATTACTCAAAAGTAAGTGAGCGAGTTATTGAGCACTGCACTTTAAAGCCTGTAGAGTTGCTAGAAACTTTAGTTGAACAATTAGCGCATATTATTTTAAGCGAGTTTAATACTCCACAAGTTACTATAAGAGTAAGTAAACCAGCAGCAGTAGCACAAGCGCAAACTGTAGGTGTTGAAATTACACGTGTTAAGGCAACTGACTAAATGGCTCAAATTTATATCAGCCTAGGGTCAAATATAAATAAAGCGCATTATATACAATGTGCATTAATTGCACTTAAGCAGCACTTTGAACATATTGTACACTCGTCTGTTTTTGAAAGTGAAGCAGTAGGGTTTGCTGGCAATAATTTTTATAATTCAGTCGTTGGCGCTACAACTGATATGTCGCTTGTTGATGTATGCGTTTTATTAAAACAAATAGAGCGTGATAATGGACGCACAGCGAACGATAAAAAGTTTAGTCCACGAACGCTCGATTTAGATTTACTATTTTATGATGATGTAATTTGCGACTCCCCAGCACAATTACCACGAGATGAAATAACTAAAAACGCATTTGTATTACAACCTCTTAGCGAGGTTGCCCCAGATTTCTATCATCCTGTAGCTAAACAAACGATTGCGCAGTTATGGAATGAATATAATAACCCTCAACAAAAGCTATGGAAGGTGGAGTTTTCTAACCCATGAGTATCATCGAAATAATTATTTTAGCCCTCATACAGGGATTTACTGAGTTTTTACCAATTTCTAGTTCTGCGCACTTAATTCTCCCATCGCAAATTTTAGGCTGGGAAGATCAAGGGCTTGCGTTTGACGTGGCAGTCCATGTTGGTACTTTAATTGCTGTTGTTATTTATTTTCACAAAGAGGTCGTCGACATACTCAGTGCGTGGTTTAAATCCTTTGGAGCACAGGGTACTACTGATGATAGTAAGCTAGGTTGGTGGATAATTTTAGGCACTGTGCCTGCCGCTATTTTAGGCTTACTTTTAAAAGACTTTATAGAGTTGTACCTACGAAGCGCTTGGGTAATTGCTACTACCACAATTGTGTTTGGTTTATTGCTTTGGTACGCGGATGCAAAAGGTAAGCAAATTAAAACTATTTATCAGCTTAATTGGAAAACAGCACTTATTATTGGTTTTGCACAAGCTGTTGCAATGATCCCGGGAACTTCTCGCTCAGGTATCACGATGACTGCTGGTTTAATGCTTGGAATGAATAAGCAAAGCGCAGCGCGTTTTTCGTTCTTACTGGCAATTCCAATTATTTCTATGATGGGGCTTTATTATACTGCAGAGCTTGCTTTGGGTGACCATGTGGTTGATTGGAATACATTATTACTAGGTGTAGTGCTATCGTTCTTATCGGCCTATGCATGTATATTTATGTTTTTAAAAGTAATAGAGCGAATGGGCATGTTGCCATTTGTGATATATCGTTTATTGCTCGGTGTAGGTTTAATAGTATTTTTAATGATGTAAGTAGTCGTTAACCACTAATTAAATGTAACTGCTATACACAAAGCCAAAAAAGCACCTTGAGGTGCTTTTTTTGATTTTTAAATTCAGCTTACAAATTTAACAAATAAGATTCTATAAACTGACGTTGGTTAGCGGCTTTTGGCGCTGTTTTAAATATCAGAGTATTACCATTTTTACGTAACTTTAGCTCATTAGTAAATTTACATTCAATAGCGTTAAATTGTGCAATGTCATTTTTAAAGCTTTGATCTTTTTCGCACATGTAAGCCATTTCGTTTGCAACTTGTGCACAAAATGAACCCACGGCATATTTTTTTAAGTTTTCATCATCAATGCCTTCCCAATTTACATTGGTATTTATTTTTAATCCACATTGCTTATCTATTTCGTTATTAGCGGCAGCTATATTTTTTTGTTGATACCCTAAATGCTTTTCACGATTAAACTTCGCTAGTTTAGCTTGAGTACCTTTATTCAACTGTTGATCGTATTGCGCTTTTAAATCTTCAACAATGGCAGGGTTTGATTCTTCTTTTTTTGATAAGTAAGTTCCATCACGAGTGTCTGGAATATAAAGGGTGTAAGAGCAACAGCGATAGCCTTCCTCAACACTTACTAAACTTCTTTGTGACCCATCGTAAGTATATTTGTACGCTTTATTACTACCGTGGGGCTTTAAATCGGATAAAAATACAATGCCATCAATATCATGATTTATGCCTGTTACTTTTACTAAAGCTTGTTTTTTATCTGTTGTTGGGGCAATAACAACATTAACGCCTTCGCCTGAACTTAGTTCTATTGGGTACTTAGCAAATTCCAAAGCAAAGCTTTTTTGACTAAGTAAAATACAGGCTATAAAGAATAGTTTTTTCATATTAAGTCCTTTTTAAGTTTTAAAGTTATACAGCAAGCTGGTTTATAACATTGATAATAATTGATTAAAAGCAATGCAGGGTAGGTGAACGTGCCTATTTTTTGATTTTTAGCGTTTAAAAAACTAATTAACGTGTTTTTGGCACGAGTGAATTGTGCAGACGTACATAGTAACTAAGCACGAATTTTGGCATTATACCGCCATTAAACTTTGCATAGCTGTAAAGTGAGCATACGATTTAAGGAAAGTATATGCATATACATATTTTGGGTATTTGTGGCACGTTTATGGGCGGTATTGCAGCCATTGCTAAATCGTTGGGTCATAAAGTAACGGGTTCCGATCAAAACGTTTACCCACCAATGAGTACGCAACTTGAAGAGCTTGGCATTGAACTGACTCAAGGCTACGACGTATCTCAATTAGAGCCAAAGCCAGATATGGTCGTTATTGGTAATGCAATGAGCCGGGGTAACCCATGTGTTGAATATGTGCTTGATAAAGGCCTGCCTTATACTTCAGGCCCTGAGTGGCTTAAGCATAACTTACTGCAAGATTCTTGGGTGCTTGCGGTTGCTGGTACGCATGGTAAAACAACCACAGCAAGTATGCTTGCGTGGGTGTTAGAGTACGCAGGTTTAAAACCAGGGTTTTTAATTGGCGGCATAGTGCAAAATTTTGGTGTATCGGCAAAAGTGGGTGAAACGCCATTTTTTGTTATTGAAGCAGATGAATACGACACTGCTTTTTTTGATAAGCGCAGTAAGTTTGTACATTACCTCCCGCGTACACTTATCTTAAATAATCTTGAATTCGATCACGCTGATATTTTTGAAGATTTAAACGCAATAAAAAAACAATTTCATCACTTAATGCGTACATTACCTCAAAGCGGTAAGGTAATTTGGCCAAAGCAAGACGTAGCGCTTAATGATGTAATAGCACAAGGGCTTTGGAGCGAAAGCGAAACGCTAGGCGATGATTGGAGCTATGAATTAATAAAAGCCGATGGAAGTGAGTTTAATGTATTACTTAATGGCGAAAAGCAGGGCACTGTCTGTTGGCAAGCAATAGGCGAGCATAACGTTAAAAATGCGATTATGACTATCGCAGCAGCGCGCCATGTGGGTATAGCCATTGATCATAGTATTGATGCGTTAGGAGAATTTATTAGCCCTAAAAGGCGTATGGAGCTAAAGGCGGATATAAATAATATTAAAGTGTATGACGACTTTGCGCATCACCCAACAGCAATTAAAACTACGCTTGCAGGATTGCGCGCAAAAGTAGGCGATGAAAAAATTATCGCTATTTTAGAGCCGCGCTCAAACACCATGAAAATGGGCGTGCACCAATATACATTATTAGATTCACTGCGTGATGCTGACGAGGTACTCCTTTTTGAACCAGAGAATTTAAATTGGTCGCTAAAAGAGCAAGCAGATAAAGCAGGCATGCAGTGCTTTAGCAGCACGCAAACAATTATTGATACGGTGCTTGAAAATATTGAGCCTAATCAGCATATTTTAATTATGAGCAATGGCGGCTTTAATGGCCTTCATCAACACCTTGTTGATGGCTTAGCTGATAAATACAGCGGAGAATAGTGTGCAATTTAAAGATAGAATTACGCTCGCTTTTAGTGGTGCATCGGGTGCGCCTTATGGGCTTAGGTTACTTGAAGTATTACTAGAGCAGCAATTTCAGGTCTACGTTCTCATTTCAAGTGCAGCACGCGTGGTGCTTGATACAGAATCAAATATTAAGCTCTCT
Organism: Pseudoalteromonas sp. SR43-3; assembly: GCF_014163875.1. NCBI lineage: Bacteria > Pseudomonadati > Pseudomonadota > Gammaproteobacteria > Alteromonadales > Pseudoalteromonadaceae > Pseudoalteromonas > Pseudoalteromonas sp. SR43-3. The sequence goes on from NZ_JACJEC010000012.1 coordinate 38,627, forward strand.
GGTAATGAAGATAAAGCCACAGAGCAGTTAAGTACGCTGTTTAATGCCAAGCCTGAACAGCTAAAAGTATACGGTAAAGATAACTGGTTTAGCCCTGTGGCTTCGGGCTCTGCTGCTCCTAAAAAAATGGTAGTATGCCCATGTAGTGCCGGATCGGTTTCTGCAATTGCAGTGGGGGCGTCTGATAATTTATTAGAGCGCGCCGCTGATGTGGTAATTAAAGAACGCGGACAGCTCATTTTAGTGCCTCGCGAAACACCATTTAACGAAATTCATTTAGAAAACATGCTTAAGTTATCTCGTCTAGGGGTAACAATTATGCCAGCCGCACCTGGTTTTTATCATAAGCCACAAAGTATCGAAGACTTAGTTGATTTTATGGTGGCGAGAATTTTAGATCATTTAAACATTGAGCATAACCTAACAAAACGTTGGGGTTATGGTGAGGGTAAGTAATGAATAAGCAAAATATTGCTTTAAATATAGAAGGCCTTACCAAGGTTTATAAAAATGGTGTTGAGGCAATTAAAGGCGTTGATTTACAAGTTGAAGAGGGCGATTTTTTCGCTTTGCTTGGTCCAAATGGAGCCGGTAAATCAACCACTATTGGTGTTATTTCGTCACTTGTTAATAAAACAAAAGGCAAAGTAGAAGTATTTGGCTGTGATATTGATACTGATTTAGAAGCTGCAAAAGCGCATTTAGGCCTAGTGCCGCAAGAATTTAACTTTAGTCAGTTTGAAACGCTTAGCCAAATACTGGTTAACCAAGCCGGTTATTATGGTGTGCCACGTGGTGAAGCCCATAAACGTGCTGATAAATATTTAGCGCAGCTGGGTTTGTTAGAGAAAAAAGACAAGCAAGCTCGTACGCTTTCAGGCGGAATGAAACGTCGATTAATGATTGCACGCGCCCTTATGCACGAGCCAAAATTACTTATACTTGATGAGCCAACAGCGGGTGTAGACATAGAGCTTCGTCGTTCAATGTGGGATTTTTTACGCCAAATAAATGAGCAAGGCGTTACTATTATTTTGACCACACACTACCTTGAAGAAGCTGAGTTACTGTGTAAAAACATAGCGATTATTGATTCTGGTCGAATTGTTGAAAACACCACCATTAAAGCACTGCTTGCAAAACTTGATAAAGAAACCTTTATTTTAGATTTAAAAATGCCAGCAAACCCTGTCACGCTTGAAGGTTATAAGTTCACGATGACGGACGATCATACTGTTGAAGTAGAAGTCGCTAAATCACAGGGCTTAAATGCGGTATTTAGCGCATTAACAACCCAAGGAAATACAGTATTGAGTATGCGAAATAAAGCAAACAGACTAGAAGAGTTATTTGTAGGATTACTAGAGCAAGGGCGGGGCGAATAAATGTTTAAATATGGCGTAGCCTTAAAGAGTTTATGGATTAAAGAGTGTATTCGTTTTTTACGTATCTGGGTACAAACCTTAGTGCCGCCAGCAATTACGATGAGCTTATATTTTGTTATTTTTGGTAACTTAATTGGTTCACGTATTGGTGATATGGGCGGCTTTAGTTATATGGAGTTTATTGTACCTGGCCTTATAATGATGTCGGTTATTACTAATTCCTATTCCAACGTAGCCTCTAGTTTTTATTCAACAAAATTTCAAAAAAGCATTGAAGAGCTTTTAGTTGCACCTGTGCCTAATTACATCATTGTACTGGGTTATATGGGCGGCGGTATGACGCGCGGTATTATGGTGGGCTTTATAGTTACTTGTGTATCGTTGTTATTTGTTGATATTCAAATTCATAATATTTTTGTAATTATGGCGACCGTTATTTTAACCTCAGCTGTGTTTGCTTTAGGTGGTTTAATTAATGCAATTTACGCAAATAGCTTTGACGATATAAGCATTATTCCCACCTTTATACTAACGCCATTAACTTACTTAGGCGGTGTATTTTATTCAATAACGTTATTGCCAGAATTTTGGCAAAACGTATCGCAAATAAATCCTATTATTTACATGGTAAATGCATTTCGCTATGGCTTTTTAGGTGTGTCGGATGTTGATTTAAGTGTAGCGCTAGGTGTTATTTTGGTGTTTATTACGGTGTTATTTACTTTAGCGCTAACTTTAATTAAAAAAGGTGTGGGGCTAAGACACTAATGAGTGATGCAAATTCACGTAGTATTGTATCTAATCAAGCGGGTATTCACGAAAAGCTTGATGAAATAGTAAATAAGCACTTAGATGCTGAATTTAAAAAGCCAATAGCAGCGCATACGCAAACTGCATTTGACGAGGTTAATGCTAAAGTACAAGCCTTTAGTGGCCCGCTTATTTTGGACTCGTGTTGTGGCGTGGGTGAAAGCTCAGCTAACTTAGCTAAGCGCCACCCTGATGCACTTATAGTTGGAATTGATAAATCTTCGCACCGATTAGATAAGCATGATGTTGAATATAAGCAAACCGACAGTGGTCAGTACATCTTAGTGCAAGCAGATTTAAATGACTTTTGGCGTTTAGCGGTAGCCGCCAATTGGCAACCTACGCACCATTATTTGTTGTATCCAAACCCGTGGCCTAAATCTAAGCATATTCGTAGGCGCTGGCATGGCGCAGCTATTTTTCCATTTATCGTTAAGTTAGGTGGAAAATTAGAAGTGCGCAGCAATTGGGATATTTACGTTAAGGAGTTTGCTCGGGCGCTTGAATTAACAGGCAACCCTTGCGATGTAACACTTTATGAGTCAGACGATGCAATTACGCCTTTTGAGCGTAAATACTGGGCCAGTGGTCAGCAAAGCCACCGACTCGTTATAAACTTACCTAGGGCGTGTTGACCTTTCGTGATTGATTTTGCAGCAGCATGTTTGGTTTTTAGGCAAGGCGGAGCCTATGTAGTGTGGTTATTCCCCATAAATAGGCGATAACGCAGCATAAAGACCAAACATGTGCTGCCCTTTGGGTTCTTTCTAGGGACGATTAACTCTTTGTTGCTCAGTTTTTACTTAGCCCACTAGGTTACAAACCTCTCGCCGCGATTTAATCGCCCCTAGATTGAACAAATTTCAATCCACAAAGATCAACACGCCCTGGTTAAAGTAAGTTAAAGTGCTAATTCTTCTGTAACCGTATTAACATGTGGCACTGGGTGGGCAAAATAATTGCCTTGCATTAGTGTCACATTCGCCTTTTTAAGTGCGGTTACTATGGTTGTATTTTCTACCGATTCTGCCATTAATTGTAAACCAAGTTGATTAGCAAAGCTGGCTATATGCTCAATAAACAAGTAGATATCTTTGTCATTCACTATTTGCTTTATTAGTGCGCCATCTAATTTAATACCATCTACTTCAAGCTTAAGTACGTTTGATATATTTGAATAACCACTACCAAAGTCATCAATAATAACCTTAACGCCTTTCGTTTTAACCATGCCAATAAATGCTTTTACTTCAGAGAAGTTGGCAATAGCTTGGGTTTCTAAAAGCTCTAATGTGATATTACCAGGATGCGGGTAGCGCTTAAGTTCGTCCGCAATAAACTCACTTAAATTAGGGTCGAGCATATCTTGTGCTGTTATATTTAAACTCCAGCAAATATCGGTTTTTCTAAAGCGACTAACACATTGTGAAAATATAGTACGGGTAAGTATTCCGTCCATTCTTGAGCGGGTAACAACATTTAAAAATGCATCAGGTTTTAATACTTCCCCTTGCGCTGTTACCATTCGAGCTAAACATTCGTATTGAACGACCTTATTGGTATTTGTGTCAATAATGGGTTGAAAGTAAGGCACTATACGATTGTTATCAAACGCTTCTCGCACTTCTTTAGCCATTTCTACATTGTATTGATATTGCGTTTTTACATCGTGTAGCGCTTTTGAGTAGTTAACTACACTATGCCTGCCTTGTTTAGCTTGCAGCGCTGCTATATGAGCGTTTTCAAGTAGTAGCGATTTATTACCACTGGCAATACCTGCACATAGGGTTATGTAGATAAAAGGGTCAGTTAATACCGGTGTATTAAAGTTATATGTTTTTACGAGGTCGGTAAATTCGTCATTACTCATTTCCTTAGGCGCGAGTAATACTATTTTATTTGTTGCTAGTCTGTATATATGGCAATGCGTAGAGCTTCTAAGTTTAAAGTGAATAAGTAAGTTTTTCATTACCTTGTCACCCACTTCAGTGCCATAAAAACTGTTTATATCTTCTATTTCATTAACCCAAATAACGGCTAATTGCATGTGATGTGCATTACTTTTTTTAATAAAGTACTCAAGTGCAATATGATTTGAAAAACCAGTACTTGAGTCAGTTGCTAAAGACCGTTTTAGTAAATAAATATATATGGCGGCAACGAGTATCGCGATAAAAAAGAAGAAGCTAGCCATTGCAGCAGCTTTTGATACGCTTTCTTTAAGTTTCTCGTTTAAGTCATAAATAGTGATATCGGCACCCGTTAAATAGGTATTGCCGTTGATTGGGTCAACGTAAGGAATAAAAATTGTTTTAAAGTGGCCCCACTGATCGCTCGATATTTCAAATACTGGCTCTGTTGAATAAAAAGCACTTATATTTGCATCGGTAGCTTCAGGGTAGAGATCTAAAAATTGAGTTACCTTGCCATTATTCTGATCGTCTTGCGTGTAGCTTGATGAGCTAAAAAGCACCTTACCGTCTTTTAAAATCATTGAATAGACATAAGCAATATCAAGTGCTTGAGCAAACTCAGAGAGTTGTTTACTTTTATCTTGATAGTAAGAAAAACTTATATTATCGCCTTGATTAACCGCACTTAAATAATCGTCACCTAAAATATGTTTAACGCTGGTGGCGGCATTAAGTAAGCGATTATCAACCGACTGCATTATTTCAGCACGCGTGGTTTGGTAAGTGTAGTAAACGTAGGTTAGCAAGCTTATTAAAAACAAGCTAAAGCCTGCCACTATCCAACTAACTTTGACTCTTCCTTCTGGCATATGTGTCCCTTTTTTGTTATCAAATTTATTATACCCAAAATAAGTAAATGCCCAATAAATAATTAGGTTTGGTAGAGTTTTAATTAGGGTCTGTTTATCTTTGCGGATTATAATTTGTTCAAACTAGGGGCGATTTAATCGCGGCGCGAGATTTGTAACCTAGTGGTCTAAGTAAAAACCGAGCAACAAAGAGTAAATAGACCCTAGGCAGAACCCTTTGGGCAGCGCCTGTTTGGCATTAATGCTACGTTATCGCCTATTTATGGGGAATAACCACACTACATAGGCGCTGCCTTGCCTAAATACCAAAAGGCTGCTGCAAATTTAACCTTGAAAGATAAATAGACCCTAAATTATCATTTTTTTGTCATCGCTTTGATTGCTTTTATAGGTTTAAACGAGACATTTTAGTTATATTGCAGTAAAGTTAGCGCAATTTTTAAAGAAACACGATTGCTCCAAATGTCCTAATAAGTAGGCGTTTTTGATGGGTAAGCGCGTGTTTTAGCTACACACACACTAGGTATTAAGATGGATCAAAAGCGTTGTGCCGTCGCCTCTAAAGAAAGCCTTAAGCGTATATTTACTGTACCTGAAGCGCCAGACTCAACTTTAAGCAAAATCGAGCTTGAAATTTCGAGTAATTTAGCAGGTTTTTTAAACGAAAATATAGCGGCAATTGAAAAACCATTACATGAAATAGAAAAAGATTTTCAATCGGCAGTGATCCCAGAAGATCCAACGTTTGTCTCTGCTTATGCCCAAGACATAATGGAGCAGCTTGTTGCACATTCTGTGCATACAGCTGCGCCTAGTTTTATTGGTCACATGACCTCTGCCTTGCCGCACTTTTTATTACCGCTGTCAAAATTGATGGTAGGGCTAAATCAAAATCTAGTAAAAATAGAAACATCTAAAGCGTTTACGCCTCTTGAGCGTCAAGTGCTTGGGATGATGCATCATTTAGCTTATGGGCAAGAAGACTCATTTTATTCTAAATGGATGCACAGTGCTAAAACCTCATTAGGTGCATTTTGCTCTGGTGGTACGGTTGCTAATATTACTGCGCTTTGGATTGCGCGAAACCGCTTATTAAAACCTGATGGCGATTTTAGAGGTATTGGCGCACAAGGCTTAATTGCTGGTATGCTGCATTACGGTTATAAAGGTTTAGCAGTATTAATATCAGAACGCGGACATTACTCATTAGGTAAATCGGTTGATTTACTCGGCATTGGTCGCGATAACTTAATTGGTATTAAAACCTGTGAAAATAATAAAGTCGATGTAACAGCTATGCGTGAAAAAGCACGTGAGCTTGAAGCGCAAGGCATTAAAGTAATGGCGATTATTGGGGTCGCGGGAACAACCGAGACCGGTAATATTGACCCACTTGATGAAATGGCCGACTTAGCACAAGACATTAACTGCCATTTTCATGTAGATGCAGCATGGGGGGGAGCGACCCTTTTATCGAGTACGCACCGTCCTTTACTAAAAGGGATTGAGCGAGCAGATTCAATTACCATCGATGCACATAAACAAATGTATGTACCAATGGGAGCGGGTTTGGTTTTATTTAAAGACCCCGCTGCAACTGATGCAATAGAACATCACGCTGAGTACATATTACGTAAAGGTTCAAAAGACTTAGGTAGCCACACGCTTGAAGGCAGCCGACCTGGTATGGCAATGTTAGTACATGCTTGCTTACGTGTTATTGGTCGTAAAGGTTACGAAATGCTGATTGATCGAAGCATCAAAAAAGCACATTACTTTGCTGATTTAATTAAGGCTGATGAAGACTTTGAGCTTATTTCGGAGCCTGAGTTGTGCTTATTAACGTATCGTTATGTACCTAAGCAAATTAAACAAGCAATAGCCGATGCAGATGCTGCAACTCGGTTAGATATTTTTGCTTCACTGAACCGTTTTACTGCCAGTATGCAAAAGCGTCAACGCGAGTCAGGTCGCTCATTTGTATCACGTACACGCTTAACGCCTTCTAAATACGACAATCAACCAACGGTTGTATTTAGAGTGGTTCTTGCTAACCCGCTTACCTCAGGCGCTATTTTAAAAGAGATATTAGCTGAGCAAAAAGAGTTGGCTGCAACAGATCCGGTATTCAAAAAATACTTGAGAAAGTATATGTAATCTAAATACAAAAAAGGGTCCATAAGGACCCTTTTTTAATATCAAAGAATGGTTAATGTAAAATACGTGCTCTAATTGTACCCTCAACAGCGCTCAGTTCTTTAAGTGCTACTTCAGATTGATCTGTATCAACATCAATAACTACATAACCAATAGATGCGTCTGTTTGTAGGTATTGCGCAGCAATATTAATACCGTGCTGTGCAAACGCTTGGTTAATTTGCGTTAGTACACCTGGGCGGTTGTGGTGTACGTGTAATAAACGGCTACGATTAGCAAGCTCAGGTAGCGATACTTCAGGGAAGTTAACCGCAGTAATAGTTGAGCCATTATCTGAATATTTAGCCAATTTACCCGCTACTTCAATACCAATGTTTTCTTGCGCTTCTTGTGTAGAACCACCAATGTGCGGCGTTAAAATAACATTGTCGAATTGGCGCAGTGGCGATACAAATTCTTCATCGTTAGATTTTGGCTCAGTAGGGAACACATCGATTGCTGCACCACTTAGTTTTTTCTCTGTAAGCGCTTCTGCAAGAGCATCAATATCAACAACAGTTCCGCGTGATGCATTGATCAAAATAGACCCCTGCTTCATAACTGCAAGTTCTGCTGTACCAATAAGGTTTTTAGTTTGCGGTGTTTCTGGTACATGTAAGCTAATAATATCAGAGCGTTGTAACAGCTGAGTAAGGTTATGAACTTGTGTTGCATTACCCAGTGATAACTTATCTTCGATATCGTAAAACTTCACGTTCATACCGATATTTTCAGCCATAATACCTAGCTGAGTACCAATGTGACCGTAGCCAATAATACCTAATGTTTTACCACGTGCTTCAAACGAACCATTTGCTGTTTTTAACCAGCCACCACGATGAGCCGCTGCATTACGCTCTGGAATACCACGTAATAAAAGTAGAATTTCGCCAAGTACAAGTTCAGCAACTGAACGAGTATTAGAAAATGGAGCGTTAAATACAGCAATACCACGTTCGCGTGCTGCATCTAAATCAACTTGGTTTGTACCAATACAAAAACAACCAATAGCAACTAGCTTTTCAGCTGAGTCTAATACAGCTTGGTTAATATGAGTACGAGAACGAAGTCCTACAAAGTGAACATCTTTAATGCGCTCTTTAAGCTCGTCCTCAGGTAAGGATGTTTTAACGTAGTCGATATTGCTGTAACCGTTACGTTTTAGCGTTTCAACAGCGCTTTGGTGAACACCTTCAAGCAAGAGAATTTTAATTTTGTCTTTTGCTAACGATACCTTACTCATAACCTCATCCTATTTAATTTGTGGCCCATTTTTGGTACCGATAATCACTTTATCAGCACCTCGCATCGCAAATAGGCCGTTGGTAACTACGCCAACAATTGAATTGATTTGTGTTTCAAGTTGTTTGGCATTGGTAATTTTTAAGTTAAATACATCTAATATAACGTTACCATTATCGGTAACTACGCCTTGGCGATAAACAGGGTCACCACCAAGTTTTAATAATTCTCGTGCAACGTAGCTGCGCGCCATTGGAATAACTTCTACCGGAAGCGGGAAGTCACCCAATGTATCTACCAGCTTTGTGTCATCAACAATACACACAAACTGTTTTGCAACTGCTGCTACTATTTTTTCACGTGTTAGCGCTGCGCCGCCGCCTTTAATCATTTCGTTTTGAGCGTTTATTTCGTCAGCGCCGTCAACGTATACATCTAAAGCATCAACGTTATTAAGTTCAAACACTTCAATACCTAACGCTTCCAAACGTGCAGTTGACGCTTCTGAGCTTGATACAGCGCCTACAATAGTGTCCTTTACTGAGCCAAGGGCATCAATAAAGTGATTAACAGTAGAGCCTGTACCGACACCTACAATGGTGTTTTCTTTTACAAACTCGAGTGCTGCCCAGGCAGCTGCTTTTTTTAATTCGTCTTGTGTCATTGCTTTGTGCTCATGTATGTCAGAAATATGCGGCTAGTAACCAAAATTAAATGTTACCAACTGTATGTTTTATCTGGGGTGATAATGGTTTCAAGTGGTACGTCCCATGACTCGATTGGTAGAGCATCAACTTTTTGGCATTCATGTGCAAGGCCAATTAGTTGCGGTTTTTGCCAATTTTGTTCATGTAAACGTGCCAATGTCCGGTCGTAAAACCCACCTCCCATTCCTAGGCGATTACCTTGTTTATCAAATGCCACTAATGGCATAAGGAGGTAATCAAGCGCTGGTAATGGGCATATTTGAGAGCAGTTCAGCTTAGGCTCCAAGATACCATAGCGATTTGCCCTCATGGGTGAGTTTTTCTCATAGCGCTGAAATAGTAAATTAGCGCCATTGAATGGGTGTATTATAGGTAGATAAACAGCATGGTTTAAGTTCCATAATTCTTTAATTAACAATGAGGTGTCTAGTTCTCCGTCGTTACTTAAATAAATGGCAATATGCTTTGAATTCGTTGTATTTTCGCTTTTTAAGTGTTGAATAAAATTCATTTTTAGCGATTGCGCAGCAATTATTTGCTGATTATTTGACAAGTTTTTACGGGTGTTACGAATTTCAGCTCTTATTTGTGCGCGTTTATTGCTCATTAAACTAATTAGCCATTTTTAAAAAGAGAATAAATCGGGAAAAATTAAAAAAACAGCCAGTACGACTAGCAAAATGGTGGCAGTTGCAATCAATGAATATAAAAGTAAGTTACTGCGTTTTTTAGGAGTCGCTAAATCCTCATCTAGCATTAGGTCGTCATCTTGCCATTCGTCTACACTTTCGTCTGGTGTATTTAATTGAGCTTCAGGAAGGCGTTGCTCTAGCTCATCTAGCTTTTCTTCAAGGCGTATTAAGCTGCTAGTGATGTAATCAAGTGCATCAAAAATACGTTCATCACGTTGGTTGTTATTTGCAGCTGCGGGGGAGCTATTTTGAATCGCATTTGAAACAGCTTGCAGCTTACTTTTAATACCTAGGCTTGCTAATAACTTAGTCTGTTTTAACGCTTTGTCTTTATCGCTTGGCGCAAACAGCGGCTTACCTTTAAAAAAAAGAGCTACTTTTTCATCTGACGTTTTTAATTTTGCAGCTAAGTTTGCGCACGCTGTTTTTATGTCAACGTTATCGGCAAGTCCTGCAAATATAACGCGAAAGTTATCGGCCATTTAACTATCCCTAAAGCTTTTATAATGAAATGAGTATATACCTAAAGTACAAAAGAATTCGAGGTTGATTTTATAGTTATTTTGTAGACGTACTACAAACAATGTAACTGATAAGTTTTAGATACAAAAACGGCCCTATTAAGGGCCGTTTTTAATTTACTTCAACACTTTTAGCTTAAAGGCCAGCAGCTGCACGAAGTGCATCAGCTTTATCTGTACGTTCCCAAGGGAATTCGTCACGACCAAAGTGGCCGTAAGCCGCTGTAGGAAGGTAGATAGGGCGCTCTAAATCAAGCATTTGAATTAAGCCGTAAGGGCGCAGGTCAAAGTGTTCACGAATAAGCTCGATTAAACGGCTTTCTTCTAACTTGCTTGTACCAAACGTTTCAACGCTGATAGATGTAGGCTCTGCAACACCGATTGCGTAAGAAACTTGTAATTCACATTTATCAGCAAGGCCAGCCGCAACTACGTTTTTAGCAACGTAACGTGCAGCGTATGCAGCTGAGCGGTCAACTTTTGATGGATCTTTACCAGAGAAAGCACCACCACCGTGACGAGCCATACCACCGTATGTATCAACGATGATTTTACGACCTGTTAAACCACAATCGCCCATTGGTCCGCCAATTACAAAGCGACCCGTTGGGTTAATGAAAAATTTAGTCGCGCTTGTAATAAGCTCTGCAGGAAGGACCGGCTTGATGATAGTCTCCATCACCGCTTCTACTAAATCTTTTTGCGAAATGTCTTCGCTGTGCTGAGTAGATAGTACTACTGCATCAATACCTACTGGCTTACCATTTTCGTATGCAAAAGTAACTTGAGATTTTGCATCTGGACGTAACCAGTTAAGCTCGCCGCTTTTACGTACTTGCGCTTGGCGCTGTACTAAACGGTGTGAGTAAGTAATTGGCGCAGGCATTAGTACTTCTGTTTCGTTACATGCGTAACCAAACATAAGACCTTGGTCGCCAGCACCTTGTTCTTCTGGGCTAGTACGGTCAACACCTTGGTTAATGTCAGGAGACTGTTTACCAATAGTGTTTAAAATTGCACATGAATCTGCATCGAAACCCATGTCTGAATGCGTGTAGCCAATTTCACGTACTGTTTTACGTGTAATTTCTTCAATATCAACCCATGCGCTAGTAGTGATTTCACCACCAACCATAACCATACCTGTTTTTACGTAAGTTTCGCACGCAACACGGGCATGAGAGTCTTGCTCTAGGATAGCATCAAGTACCGCATCAGAGATTTGATCGGCGATTTTATCCGGATGACCTTCAGAAACTGATTCAGAAGTAAATAAATGTTTTGCCATTGTATTTCTGCTCACAAATATTGCGCTTCACAAACGTCGGTATTAGCGCTAAAAAATTAAGGGGCGTATTTTATCGAAAACAAAACACCTTGCATAGTGTTTTTACGCCTAGACGTCTAAATAAAATTACTAATAACTTTTTGGTCTTAAAAAATATTCATAATGCCTCACTTTTATAGGGTTTTTAATTGCACACAGCCCCCACAATAAGTAAGAATGGTCGATATAAACAAACCCAAGTTACTTGGGTGCATAAACAAACACATAAATACCCGCGCAAATACACATAAAGGTAGGAGAATTCATGCCATCTCGCAAAGAACTTGCAAATGCTATTCGCGTCTTGTCAATGGACGCAGTACAAAAGGCCAAATCTGGTCACCCTGGAGCCCCTATGGGCATGGCTGATATCGCAGAAGTATTATGGCGCGATTATCTAAAACACAACCCAACAAATCCAGAGTGGGCTGACCGTGACAGATTTATTCTTTCAAACGGCCACGGTTCAATGCTTATCTATTCTCTATTGCATCTAAGTGGTTACGACTTACCACTGGACGAAATTAAAAACTTCCGTCAAATGCATTCTAAAACACCAGGTCACCCTGAATATGGCTATGCACCAGGAATCGAAACTACTACGGGTCCATTAGGTCAAGGGATCACAAATGCCGTAGGTATGGCAATTGCTGAAAAAGCGCTAGCTGCACAGTTTAACCGCGAAGGTCACGATATTGTTGATCACTTTACCTATACATTTATGGGCGATGGCTGCCTTATGGAAGGTATTTCTCATGAAGCTGGTTCACTTGCAGGCACATTAGGTCTGGGTAAACTTGTTGCATTTTGGGATGACAACGGCATTTCAATCGATGGTGAAGTAGAAGGTTGGTTTACAGATGACACGCCAGCTCGCTTTAAAGCATACGGTTGGCATGTAATTAGTGGTGTTGATGGCCACGACAGCGATGCTATAAGTGCTGCAATTGCAGAAGCTAAAAGTGTTACCGATAAACCATCACTAATTTGTTGTAAAACAATTATTGGTTACGGCTCACCTAATAAATCTGGTAGCCACGATTGTCACGGTGCACCACTAGGTGATGACGAAATTAAAGCGTCTCGCGAATTCTTAGGTTGGACTGGCGATGCGTTCGAAATTCCTGATGATATTTACGCACAATGGGATAGCAAAGAAAAAGGTCAGCAGCTTGAATCAAGCTGGGACGAAAAATTTGCAGCATACGCAAAAGCATACCCAGAGCTTGCAGCTGAATATAAGCGTCGTATTAATAACGAACTACCTGGCGATTGGGCTGAAAAATCTCAAGCGTACATTGAGCAATTACAAGCAAACCCTGCAAACCCAGCGTCTCGTAAAGCATCGCAAAATGCATTAAACGCATTTGGTCCGTTATTACCAGAATTTATGGGTGGCTCAGCCGATTTAGCAGGCTCAAACTTAACAATTTGGGATGGCTCTAAAGGTTTAACACACGACGATGCAAGCGGTAACTACATTTACTACGGTGTACGTGAGTTTGGTATGTCGGCAATTATGAATGGTATTGCCCTTCATAAAGGCTTTATTCCTTACGGTGCTACGTTCTTAATGTTTGTTGAATATGCAAAAAATGCCGTACGTATGGCTGCATTAATGAAGCAACCAAGCATTTTTGTATACACGCACGATTCAATCGGTTTAGGTGAAGATGGTCCAACTCACCAACCAGTAGAGCAAATTGCAAGCATGCGTTTAACGCCTAACTTATACAACTGGCGCCCATGTGACCAAGTTGAGTCGGCAATTGCATGGCAACAAGCTATTGAGCGTAAAGACGGTCCTACATCGTTAATCTTTACTCGCCAAGGTCTTGAGCAACAAGCGCGTGACGTACAGCAATTAGCAGACGTTAAAAAGGGTGGTTACATCCTTAGCTGTGACGGCAATCCTGAAATTATTTTCATTGCGACGGGCTCTGAAGTGCAACTAGCACAAGATTCAGCAACTGAGCTACGCAGCCAAGGTAAAAAGGTACGTGTTGTATCTATGCCATGTACTGATGCCTTTGAAGATCAAAGCGCAGAGTACAAAGAAAGCGTATTACCGGCATCTGTTACACGCCGCGTAGCAGTAGAAGCAGGTATTGCCGACTACTGGTACAAGTACGTAGGTCTAAATGGCGCAGTAGTAGGTATGACTACCTTTGGTGAGTCGGCACCTGCTGGTGAGCTGTTTGAGCACTTTGGTTTTACAGTGGCAAACATTGTAAGCAAAGCAAACGAGCTTTTTTAATCGCTTTGATTAAATAAAGTAAGTAATTGAAAAACCCGCACATGTTGCGGGTTTTTTTATGCCCTAACATGAAGCAACTTCACCTTGAACAATGCTGCTTTCCTTGCAAGAAAGTAAGCTATCAGGCAAGGTAGTGCGATAAAATTTATAAATAAAAATCTTAAATTAATAGCAGGAGCTAAAAATGCCAAAGTTCGATAACGTAAGTGTAGTAAAAAAAGCCAATGTATATTTTGACGGAAAAGTGTCGAGCCGTACCGTTATTTTAGGTGATGGCGAAGCGAAAACTTTAGGCTTTATGCAACCTGGTGAGTTTGTTTTTGATACAAACCAAAAAGAATGCATGGAGCTTTTAGCTGGCCAATGGGATATTTTATTACCAGGGGCAAGTGAGTGGAAAACATTTAACGCAGGTGAATCGTTTAATGTTGATGCAAATGTAAGCTTTAAAGTAAAAGTATCTGATTTTGCTGACTACTGTTGTTCGTACACAGATTAATCAATACAGCTAGACGTCTGAAAGCCCATGCACTATGGGCTTTGCATAAACTTTGTACAACGCATGATTTAAATCACCAAAAACCGCAAATAAACCTCAAATATCTCTCTTTTTTCCTTGTGTTAATCTAAATAGCCCCCAATACTATTTATGAGGTAACAAATAAAAGGATACCCTATGAAAATTAATCTTTCTGGTCACCATGTTGAAGTTACTGACTCTATTAGAGAGCACATCAACGAAAAATTTTCAAAAATCGAGAGCCACTTTCCATCGCTTATTGCACTCGATATTATTTTGTCTAAAGAGCATCATAAAATCCAAGCTGAAATTAGCACTAATTACGAAGGCACGCGCATATCGGTAAAAGGGGAAAACGAAGTTATGTACCCTGCCATTGCAAGCGCAGCTAAAAAACTCGATGCGGCACTAAAACATCGAAAAGGGCAGATAAAAGCAAACTTACACGAAAAGCCTGTTAGCACTACACCTGAAATCGCACACGAGATCATCCAAGAGATGGATCTTAAATAAAATTTAGTCACAAAGTATTGTAAAAAAGAGCCGTATGGCTCTTTTTTATTGCCTGTAATTTAGGTAAGTTATGCGTTCTTGCAGTTTATTAATCAAAGAAATTAATAAAAGCAGCGTATAACACACATATTTTGAGAAATTAATGCACACAACAAAAGCAGTATGGAAGTCTCGACTAGGTGCGCTTGGACCTGGAATACTCATGGCAACAGCCGCTATTGGCGGATCTCACCTAGTTGCCTCTACGCAAGCTGGGGCAATATTTGGCTGGCAACTATTTTGGCTAATACTGGTTGTTAATGTTTTAAAGTACCCGTTTTTTCGCTTTGGTATGGAATACACACTCGCGACTAAAAATAGCCTAGTGGAGGGCTATAAAAGTAAAGGCCCGTTTTATTTTTACAGTTTTATCGGTTTAAACATTGTAGCCGCCGTAGTTAATACCGCTGGCGTATTACTACTTACTGCAAGCTTACTGCATTACGCGTTGCCCGTAGTGATAGAAGTAACACTGCTATGTTGGATATTATTAGGAGTGTGCTTAGCCATATTATTGTTAGGGCACTTTAAAGCGCTCGACAGTGTGGCCAAAGGCATAATGGGGTTATTAACGCTGGCTACCGTTATTGCGTTAGTTATCGCGTTTAGTAATGGCCCAATGGCGCCTGCTGACTATGTTGGCCCATCACCTTACGAGCTGACTATGCTGAGCTTTATGGTGGCTTTAATGGGTTGGATGCCAGCCCCTATCGAAATATCTGCATTAAGTTCTTTATGGCTAAAAGAAAAACAAGCGCAGCAAACAGTTTCTAAAAGCCAAGGCTTGTTCGATTTTAACGTAGGTTACTGGCTTACAGCTGGCTTAGCCTTGGTATTTTTTAGCTTAGGTGTATTAGTGCAGTACGGGCAAACCAGTAGTATAGAACTCGGCGGTGTCGCGTTTGCCAAGCAGCTTATTGATATGTACGCATTAACAATAGGCGAGTGGGCAAGGCCGCTTGTATCAGCAATCGCCTTTTTATGTATGTTTGGCACTACACTTACCGTGCTAGATGGCTACGCCCGCACGCTTAACGAATCTCATAAACTACTTGGCTTTGGGCAATCAAAACACAGCCTAAATATTTGGCTTGTACTGCAAGCACTAGCTGGCATGGCCGTTATTTTATTTTTTAAATCAGCCCTTGGTCCAATGCTTACGTTTGCAATGACACTTTCGTTTGTTACCACCCCCGTTTTTGCATGGCTTAACTTTAGCCTTGTGCGCTCAGAGCCTGCTATAAAGCACAGCGTGCTATTACGTAGTTTAACGTGGTTAGGTTTAGTGTATTTAGTAGGCTTTGCTGTTGCGTTTGTAGTATGGAAACTAGCAGCCTAAATAGAGCCACTTACTTTAGGGTTTTCATTAAAGCCCTAAAGCATTAAATTCTAGGGTTAAACGAGGTATAAATGGATATTAGAATAGGTGAGCTTTCAAACCCACACGTTATAAAACTACTACATGCGCATCATAACGATATGCTAAAGCACTCACCTGTTGAGAGCGTACATGCACTTGATGTGAGCAAACTCACTCAGCCCGATATAATCTTTTATAGCTTATGGATTGATAATAATTTAGCGGGTGTTGGCGCATTAAAAGCGCTCGATGCCACTCATGGCGAAATTAAATCAATGCGCACCTCAAGCAACTATTTACGCCAAGGCATCGCTGCTAAATTGCTCACGCATATTATTGAGCAAGCAACTTTGCGAGGTTACAAAAAGTTAAGCTTAGAGACCGGCACGGCAAAGGCATTTTTGCCCGCACAAAAGCTTTACACTCAATTTGGTTTTAAAGAGTGCGAACCGTTTGCTGATTATGAGTTAGATTCGTACAGCTTGTTTATGAGTAAAGGGCTTCAAAAGTGAGTAGGGGATGTTATGGAATATAAGGTTGAATATTCAGCTCCAGCACTGGATGAATTTACTAATTTACGCGCACAAGCAAAGTGGCAAAACCCTGACGATAAAACATTAAAAGCAAGCATCGAAAATTCATTGTTTTGGGTTGCCGTGTACCACATCGATAAGTTGATAGGTACTGGTAGAATAATCGGTGATGGCGCAATGTATTTTTATATTCAAGATGTAATTGTTGCGCCAAGCTATCAAAAACAAGGCATAGGTCATTTAGTTATGACCCACATTGAAGACTACCTAAGCAACACCTGCTCTAATGGCGCTACAATAGCTTTATTAAGTGCTCGCGGTAAAGAAAGTTTTTATACACAATATGGTTATGTAAAGCGTGATGGAGATGTTTTAGGATTAGGAATGTGTAAGTTTATTAAGTAAATAAAATTCTACAGAAAAAATAAAATGTCTTTAATATAATAATTTAACTGGATCAGAATAATATGGAAGTTAATAAGTTTGGTTTGAGTAGAGTAATTCCAGCAGAAATAAAGCGAGAGATTCGTCAGCAATGTGGGTTCGGGTGTGTTATTTGTGGATTAGGAATAATTCAATATGAACATGTAGATCCTGAGTTTAAAGATGCAAATAAACATGACCCGGCTAATATGACCCTCCTATGTCCTCAATGCCATTCAAAGGTAACTACAAAAATGTGGTCAAAGTCACGTGTAAAATTAGCAATGCGGATGCCAAAGTGTTTACAACAAGGTTACTCTAATGAGTTTTTTGATTTCCCAGAGCGTAATCCTTCTTTAATTTTTGGTGGTGTCAAGTTAAGCAACTGTAAAATCCCTATTCAAGTTGCAAATTACCCATTATTTCAATTAAAAAAACCAGAGTACTTAGGTCAACCATTTTTGCTATCTGGTCTATTTACAGACTCTAATGGAGAAGTCTCACTAGAAATTAAAGATAATGAGTGGAAAGCTAATTCTTCTCTCTGGGATGTAGAAGTTAAAGGCCCTTGTATAACTATTAGAGAAAGGCATCGAAAAATACATCTTGTACTAACTATCACTGAGCAGTGTGATATTTTGGTTTCGCGTCTGGATATGGTTTTTGCAGGCTTCTATTTTGAAGCTAATGGTGATTATTTAAAAGTAACTTTTCCTGATGGAGGTTCTTCAGAGTTATCTGGATGTGTTGCAGATAATTGTAATGTTGGTATTTCTTTTTGATGTAAATAACTAAAGCTACTATTACTTTTTAAATTGATGATTCAAACTACTCTAATACAAATATAGCTGAGTCAAACTTTAACTCAGCCCTTTTATCGCTCTACTTATCCCATCTAAACTAAGCGCATACATGCGGTTGTTCATTAGCTTTTTTATAAAGCCAATTGATTGGTAGTGCAGCCAATGCTCGACGAGTTGTGAGTTTAGCCAATCTAGCCTAATTGTTACTCATTTGAGTAAACAACAATTTCGTCAGAATTTGGTAATTTATAAAATCCAACATTTTTTGATTGCTTACCCATGAAATCAATAGCATATTTCATCTCTGCAATTGTTCTTACTGTAGAAAATTTATCTTTAAAACATGCTGAGAATTCGTATGTGAAAGATGTTGACTGATCATAACCTCCCAGCTCTAAAAGGTTATACTCAGTAAAAGGATCTGGTCCTAAAATTTGATGAGAGGTAATAAAAGGCACCCTAGAGTCTTGTGATTTCCAATCATTCAAGCATTTAGCTTCAACATTGCTTGCTAATAAATAAATGCTTTTATTCTTTTTAGAGTCACTTATAAAGATAGTAATAAAAACCAAATTTATAATAAGTGATGCAAACAAAATTAATTTTAATATATTTCTATTATTCACTTTAACTCAGCTCTTTTATCGCTCTACTTATCCCATCTAAACTCAACGCATACATGCGGTTGTTCATTAGCTCTTTTATAAAGCCAATCGATTGATAGTATGGCCAGTGTTCAACGGGTTGTGGGTTGAGCCAGGCGACTTTATCAAAGTGGTTTGTGACACGTGATAACCATGCACTGCCGGGCTCTTCGTTGTAGTGTTCTACCGAGCCGCCAGGGTAGGCTATTTCATATGGGCCCATAGTGGCATCACCGACAAATATTACTTTGTAGTCGCTGGTAAATTTATTAATCAGCGTCATGGTGTCAATCACGTTTGAATGGCGGCGCGCGTTGTCTTGCCAGACGTGCTCGTATAAACAGTTATGAAAGTAGTAAAACTCTAGGTGTTTAAATTCGCTGTGGGCGGCGCTAAATAGCTCTTCGCAGGTATGAATGTAGTCATCCATTGAGCCGCCAATATCAAATAGCATCAATACTTTTACTGCATTGTGGCGCTCGGGCGCCATTTTTACATCAAGCATGCCGCCTTGTTTTGCAGTAGCGCGAATAGTCTCGTTTAAATCTAGCGTGTCGCTTGCGCCTGTGCGGGCGAACTTTCGTAACTTTTTAAGGGCGAGTTTAACTGTGCGCGAACTAATTTCTCTGTCGGTGTCGAGGTTTTTGTATTCTCGTTTATCCCACACTTTTACTGCTTGGCGGTTACGGTTGCCGTCTTGCCCTATACGCACACCTTCTGGGTTATAGCCGTATGCACCAAAAGGTGATGTGCCGCCAGTGCCCACCCATTTATTGCCGCCAGCGTGGCGTTTTTGTTGCTCTTCTAAACGCTCTTTTAGGGTTTTCATAAGCTCGTCGAGCCCGCCCATGGCTTTTAGTTGGGCTTTTTCTTCATCGCTTAGGTGTTTTTCAAACTCTTTACGTAGCCAATCTTCAGGTAGGTTGTGCTGTTGCTTTAAGCTCTCGAGCAAATCAAGGTCGGCAATACCGCTAAAGTAGTCGCTAAAGGCTTTGTCGAATCGATCAAAGTGCGTTTCGTCTTTTACCATTATGGTGCGTGCTAAATGGTAAAAGGCGTCTACGTCGGCAAATATAACGCCTTTTTTTAAGGCGTTAATTAAATCGAGTAATTCGCGCAGGCTTACAGGTAGGCGGTATTCACGCAGTTTGAAGAAAAACGCAATCAACATCTTAACGGCGGCTCATAAAGGCGAGTTTTTCGATTAGGCTTATATCTTGCTCGTTTTTAAGTAAGGCGCCAAACATTGGCATTAATCCGCCTTTTTGCGCTTTGTCGTGCAGTGTTTTAGCGTCTATGTCTTCAGCCATTAAAAGCTTTAACCAATCGAGTAATTCGCTGGTGGAAGGTTTCTTTTTAAGGCCGTTTGTTTCGCGCAGGTTAAAAAACACTTCAAGTGCTTGGCGTACTAAATCCTGTTTAACGTTAGGGTAGTGCACGTCAATAATTTGCTGCATTTCATCGCTGCTAGGAAAATCAATGTAATGAAAAAAGCAGCGGCGTAAAAATGCGTCCGGTAATTCCTTTTCATTATTGGAAGTGATGATCACAATTGGGCGCTCTTTTGCGACAATGCGCTCGTTAGTCTCATAAACATGAAACTCCATTTTATCAAGCTCAAGTAGTAAGTCGTTTGGGAACTCTATGTCGGCTTTGTCTATTTCATCAATTAAAAGCACTGGGCGTTTACCGTTGAGTTCTGCATACGTAAATGCCTGCCAAAGCTTACCTTTAACGATGTAGTTGCCAATATTGTGTACACGCTCGTCACCTAGTTGGCTGTCGCGCAGGCGCGAAACCGCGTCGTACTCGTATAAACCTTGCTGCGCTTTAGTAGTCGATTTTATATGCCACTGAATAAGCGTGGTATCTAAGCTTTTAGCCAACTCCTCAGCCAGCATGGTTTTACCTGTGCCAGGTTCGCCTTTAATTAAAAGTGGTTTTTCGAGCATAATGGCAGCATTTACAGCTTGTTTAAGTGCGCTACTCGCTATGTAATTGTCAGTTGAATTAAATTGCACGGTGTACCCTTGTCTGGTCTGAGCAGTAAGTTATTTTGTTATAATGCCATAGTTAAGCAGCAGGTCCAATATAAGCAAAACGCGCTATAGTTATACCGTCTTTTTCTATTGTTTCGTTAAACATGCTTAATGGGCGCGCCCATATACCAAATTCACCATAAAGTGCTTGGTAAATCACAAGCTGTTCCTCGGTTTCGCTATGGGTGGCAACATGAATAACTTTATATTGCGGGCCTTTGTAGTGTTGGTATATGCCTGGTTTTAGGGAAAGTGGTTTTATTGCTGTAGTCATGTTTTGATCTCTTGTATAATTTGGCTTTGCACTTTTAATGTTAACTAATTTGCCAATACTATGAACTATATTTCTTTAGATGATTACAAAAAGGCGTGGGTTTTTCGCCACAAAGATTTACCTGTATCTGATGAAGACGCAGCAAAAATAAAGCCTATGAGCGACGAGCGCGCAGCAGTACTTTGGACAACCATGGTGAGCCGTGAGTTTGATCACCCTGATTTTTTTGAAGACACCGATTGGTGTGGTCAAGAAAAAAGCTTTAGCCAAGAAGTAGATTGGCAAGATGCGTGGGAAAATGGCGATGCGTTACCACCAGAAGCAATCTTAACGTTTTTAGATTGGGAAGCTAACACCACGGTTTATTTTTGTATGGCACGCGATAATATTATCGAAACGACGTTTGATGTATTTAAACGCAATTGGCAAAACTTTATGTTTTTAGCTGATGGCAGTTTATTGATTGGTAAAAAGCGTAATACGGTTGTGCAATTTTTAGAATCAGGTAAAGCAAAATTAGGTGAAAAGCCAAGCGCTTAAAATAGTGCGCTGCGCTTAAAAAACATTCAATACTGTGTTATAAAACATTTACCTGAATATTTTTGAGTACAGCTTTTGGTCGCTAAAAATCAGTCACTTGGTGCTCAACAGCAAGTTGAAATTTGGCAAACTGATGCACAAAAAGTGTTGTATGCACAATTGTGCAATGCGTTTTATCAGCGTGAGGTTCAGCGATTAGTTGCAGAGCCTAATGCCGATAAACTGCGCCGCCAATTAAAAAGCCTACCTTATTATATTGAGCGAGCGGCAACGTTAGTTGCCAATGGTGACACGCCTTTTACGCTTGATGCACAAAATGGTACGTGGCTTGAAAAGCAAAAACCGACCCCACCCGATGTGAATGTTCAAGCTAATGAACTTTTTTATCAAACGTATGCCAAAGTGGGGCTTATTGTGCCCGTTATATTGCATGGCTACGATCAGGTGCGTCTTAGAATAGACAGTATCGATCAGTTAGGCGAGAATAAGCTGCATTGTAACGAGCTTGGTTGGTTTGATTTTTTAGGAAATGGGCTAGAGCAGCAAAATGCTCAGCTAATAAAGCCAAGTAAAGTGAGTTTAACCGCTGCATGTTGCGGGCATCAGTGGCAATTTTCGAAGCGTTGCATGCCACGGGTTTTATCACTACGCGAAATGCTTTTAGCGGGTAGTATTAATTGGCGCAATTTAAAGCGCCCCTTAGCGTATTAAAGTTAAGGTATTTGGAATTTAAAATAAGGAGTGTTAAATGCGTATTTTTCAAGTTGGCTTACTGTGCTTAGCACTGTTTGTACAATACAGGTTATGGTTTGGTCATAATGGCTTACAAGACTACACACGACTAAAAGGTGCAGTAACGTCGCATCATCAAACCAACGAAAAACTCATTAAACGTAATAAAGTACTTAAAGCAGATATTGAAGACTTAAAGCTTGGCCAAGAAGGCATTGAAGAGCGTGCACGCAACGAATTGGGAATGATTAAACCGGACGAAACATTTATTCGTGTTTTACCGGGCAAACAATATGACAAATAAACAGACTATTGCAGCAATTGTACCTGCTGCGGGTGTTGGCAGTAGAATGCAGCACAATGCGCCTAAGCAATATATACAATTAGCCGGTAAAACCATTTTAGAACACACCTTAGCTAAACTTTCTCAATTACCTCAATTACGCACTATTGTTGTTGCCCTTAGCGACAGCGACCCTTATTTTGACGAACTCCCACTGCTTGATAATCGCATTGTGCGAGCCAGTGGCGGAAAAGAGCGAGCCGACTCGGTGCTCAATAGCTTGCTTTTTTTAGCGCCTAACCCACCAACATGGGTATTGGTGCATGATGCT
Source organism: Pseudoalteromonas sp. SR43-3 (assembly GCF_014163875.1). Lineage (NCBI taxonomy): Bacteria > Pseudomonadati > Pseudomonadota > Gammaproteobacteria > Alteromonadales > Pseudoalteromonadaceae > Pseudoalteromonas > Pseudoalteromonas sp. SR43-3. The sequence continues at coordinate 61,580 of NZ_JACJEC010000012.1, forward strand.
GCTCGTCCATTAGTTAATATCAGTGATATAGAACGTTTAATTGATGAATGCATTAACGCTGATGAAGGCGGTATTTTAGCTAGCAAAGTAAAAGACACTATAAAACGCGGCCACACTCATGCCCTACAAACTGTGCCACGAGACGATTTATGGCAAGCACTTACCCCGCAGTTTTTTAAATATGACGAGCTTAAAAATGCACTGCAAAACGCATTAGCAAGTGGGGCTACTATTACCGATGAAGCCAGTGCAATTGAGTGGGCGGGTAAACCGGTTAAGCTTGTAGCAGGTCGTAGCGATAATATTAAAATAACCACGCCAGAGGATTTAGACCTGGCTGGGTTTTTATTACATAAACAACAAAACGAGAGTGGATTATGATACGAATTGGCCATGGTTTTGACGTACATAAATTTGGCGGCGAAGGCCCGTTAACTATTTGTGGTGAAAAAATTGATTACCCACAGGGCTTTTTAGCGCACTCAGATGGTGATGTTGCTATTCATGCATTATGCGATGCTATTTTAGGCTCACTTGCAATGGGTGATATTGGTAAGCACTTTCCCGATACGGCAAGCGAGTATGAAAATATCGATAGCCGTATTTTACTTCGCCATGTGGTGGGCTTAGCTAAAGAACAAGGTTATGTACTTGGTAATGGCGATGTGACTATTGTTGCTCAGGCACCAAAAATGTTGCCACATATTCAAGCTATGCGCGCTAATTTAGCCAGCGATTTAAATTGCGACCTTAGCCAAATTAACGTTAAAGCCACTACTACCGAAAAGCTAGGCTTTGAAGGGCGCAAAGAAGGTATTTCGAGCCATGCGGTGGTTATTATGAGTAAAGAGCTTGCGAGTACAAAAAACGCATGAGCGATTTAAATTATTTATACGGTGCACCACTTTCTAAAGCTGATTTTAAAACCACAGCTGAAGACTTTATGGTTGATGAAGACTTAGGTATAGAATTTACCGGCAGTGGCGAACACGTGTGTTTGCAGGTGGTTAAAAAAGGCGAAAACACGCAATACGTTGCAAAGCTAATTGCACAGCGTGCGGGTGTTTCACCGCGAGACGTAAGCTATGCAGGCATGAAAGATCGCCACGGCGTGTGCTCACAGTGGTTTAGTGTAAAAGTACCAATTAAAAAGCCTATCGATTTTAGTGATTTAAATAGTGAGAGTATTTTTATTGTGTCGCAACAGCGCCACGACCGTAAGTTACGTACGGGCTGCCACAAAGGTAATAAATTTACTATTACGCTTCGTAACGTAACCAACCCTCTTGATATTTTATGTCGTATTAACGCAGTACGCGCAGGTGTGCCTAATTACTTTGGCGAACAGCGCTTTGGGCATGGCGGTCATAATTTAGTTATGGCTGAAAAAATGTTTGCCGGTGAGCGTATTCGCGATAAAAAGTTGCGCGGTATTATTATTTCAGCAGCACGATCGCATGTATTTAATCAGTTAGTGAGCTTACGTGTAAAAGAGCATGGTTTAGCTAAAACAATGCACCGTGAAGTATTTATGCTTAGCGGCAGCAATGCATTTTTTGAAGATGCAATTAATGACGAAAACATAGAGCGATTAGCTACCGGCGATATTATGATGTCGGCACCTATGGTGGGAAAAAGCGAAAAAGGCTTAACCGAACAAGAAAAAATATGGCTTGCACCTTTCCAAACATGGTGTGATGGTTTAGGTGAGTTAGGCCTTAAAAATGAGCGCCGAATGCTGCGCTTAATTCCACAAAACTTAACTGTTGAAACACTTGATGAAACCACACTAAAACTAAGCTTTGGTTTGCCAAAAGGGTGTTTTGCAACCGCATTATTACGTGAGCTGGTGGATTACACTGATGCTAGCCCTCGAGAGCGCAAAGAAAAGGATAATGGCATAAATGAAGATACTGTTAAGTAACGATGATGGCGTAAATGCCAAAGGCATTGCGGTTTTATATCAGGCGCTTATACAAATTGCAGATGTAACCCTTGTTGCACCTGATCGCAACTGTAGTGGCGCAAGTAATTCTTTAACACTTATGAACCCGCTACGAGCGACTACACTCGAAAATGGTTTTATGTCAGTTAATGGCACACCCACTGATTGTGTACATTTAGGTGTAAATCAGCTAGCTGATGAAAAGCCCGACCTTGTTGTTGCAGGTATTAACCATGGTGCCAATTTGGGTGATGACACGCTTTATTCCGGTACTGTTGCCGCTGCAACTGAAGGTCGCCATTTAGGTCTGCCTGCAATTGCGGTATCGCTTTGCTCACATAATGGCGATCATTTTGAAACAGCCGCTGCTGTTACCGTAAATATTATTAAAGGCTTGGCTTCGCATCCGCTTCCAAAAGATCAAATAATAAATATTAATGTGCCAGATATTCCATTAAGTGAATTAAAAGGGGTGCAAGTAACACGTTTAGGTGCTCGTCATAAAGCTGAAACGATGACGAAACAAACCGATCCTTGGGGGCGTGATATTTATTGGTACGGATCGCTTGGCACCGAAAGCGATGCTGGTGAAGGCACCGACTTTTACGCAATCAATAATGGCTATGCCTCAGTTACGCCACTGAGTGTTGATATGACAGCTAAAGATAGCTTAAAGGCAGTAGGAGAATGGTTAGCCGATTTGGAGATTAATCGTGCTCGCTAATTATACCCGCAGTGCTAAAGCGCTTTCTGACTTACTAAAGCGTGAAGGTGTTGAAGATACGCAAGTACTTAGTGCTATAGCTGATATTCCGCGCCATATTTTTATAGATGATGTGCTAAAACACAAAGCCTATGAAAATACAGCGCTCCCTATTGGGCAAGGGCAAACAATTTCTCAGCCTTACATAGTAGCGCGCATGACAGAGCTACTTCGTTTAGCTGGTGTGCGCAATAAAGTGCTAGAAATAGGTACAGGATCTGGGTATCAAACTGCAATATTGGCCAAAACGTTTACAAAGGTTTACTCGGTAGAGCGTATTAAAACACTTCAGTGGCAGGCAAAAAGACGTTTGCAGCAACTCGATTTATATAATGTAACCATGAAGCATGGCGATGGTTGGCAAGGCTGGCAATCACAAGCGCCGTTTGATGGTATTATAGTGACTGCTGCGGCCTCTAAAGTTCCGCAAGACTTACTTGCTCAGTTGGCCGATGGTGGCGTGTTATTAGCCCCAATTGGTGAGAGCGATCAAAAATTAGTAATGGTTATCCGCAAAGGCGATAATTATAAAGAGCATGTTATTGCTCCCGTTAGATTTGTGCCGTTAGTACCTGGCGATATTGAATAGGAATTCATTTTGAAGTTGTTTACCAAGTTATACGATATGGCCCTAGTGTGGGCAAAACACCGTCATGCGGAACGTTACTTAGCTGCTATGAGCTTTGCAGAATCAGTTTTTTTCCCGATACCACCCGATGTAATGCTTGCACCTATGTCGCTTGCGCAACCAAACAAAGCATGGCGATTTGCAAGCTTTGCCACAATAGCATCGGTTATTGGTGGAGTGGTTGGTTACTTACTTGGTTTTTGGCTATTTGAACCCGTTGTAGAGCCATTGATTGCACAAATGCACTGGCAAGAAAAGTTTGATATAGCACTAAACTGGTTTAAGGATTACGGTGTTTGGGTTGTGTTTTTAGCTGGTTTTTCGCCTATACCATATAAAGTATTTACCATTGGCGCAGGTGTTTTACAAATGGCATTTTTGCCATTTTTACTCGCATCGGCTATTGGACGTGGTGCGCGATTCTTTTTAGTTTCAGCCTTAATGAAGTGGGGCGGGGCTAAAATGGAAGCAAAATTACGTCAATATATTGAAATACTTGGTTGGGGATTAGTGGTATTAATTGCGCTAGCGTACTTTTTATTGCGTTAAGCGTTAAAAATATCAATTGTCTAATTTGGGAGGAAAATACAATGAATAAACAGTTTTTACTGTATATGACTATATTTATTAGTATTTTTCTCTTTGGTTGCTCTTCTCGCCATGTTCCTGCGCCTGTTAGCAGTCTAAATAATAATGTTAATGATTTAGGCCGTACTATTAACATTAATGGGAGCAACTATAAAGTACAAAGAGGAGATACGCTTTATTCTATAGCCTTTAGTGCCGGTCAAGATGTTAGATTACTTGCAAAAAACAATTCAATTCCATCACCTTACACTATTTTTCCTGGACAAAATATTTCCTTAATCCCTAAGCCTAAAAAAATAAAAAGGGATGAAAAATATACGAATTCGAGTAAAAAGTCTATAAAAAACACACAAAAAAATAACATAATATTAAAGAAAGAGCTTGATCCCCCAAAACAACGAGAGTATGTTCAGAAACAAGCCAGTAACAAAGTTAGTAATAAAAAACCTTTATCAAGCAGAAAATTGCAATGGTCTTGGCCTGCAAAGGGCAAAATTACCAAACGCTTTTCTAATAAGGAAAACGGTTATAAAGGTTTACAGATTACTAATCGCAAAGGGGCTTCAGTCTTAGCTGCGGCACAAGGAACAGTGGTATACGCGGGTAACGCCCTTCGAGGTTATGGTAGTTTAATCATATTGAAACATAATGATGATTACCTAAGTGCTTATGCACATAACTCGAAATTACTTGTTAAAGAAAAGCAGAAAGTTAAGGCAGGACAAAAAATAGCAGAAATTGGTAATTCAGAATCTCCGGTCACCGCGCTTCGCTTTGAAATTCGCTACCGAGGGCAAGCTGTCAATCCTGCTAAATACCTACCCTAATTTTTAGGTATTGATAATTGCTCGGGAGAAGGCTTATGGCTAGCGCAGCAAAACTTGACAAACATACTACGACTGACGAAAAGTTCGATGACATCGATGTTGATGAAAGTACAGCTCTACTAGATAAAGTAGACGACGATGAAATCTTTGCTAAAGAAGAAGTAACTAAAAATCTTGACGCAACTCAACTTTATTTAGGCGAAATTGGTTTTTCTCCTTTGCTTAGTGCTGAAGAAGAAGTGTTTTTTTCTCGCAAATCACTTCGAGGGTGTGAAGCCTCACGTAAACGTATGATTGAAAGTAACTTACGTTTGGTTGTTAAAATTGCACGCCGTTATAATAATCGCGGCCTTGCTCTGCTTGATTTAATTGAAGAGGGTAACTTAGGCTTAATTCGCGCAGTTGAAAAATTTGACCCTGAGCGTGGATTTAGATTCTCTACTTACGCTACATGGTGGATACGTCAAACAATTGAACGTGCCATTATGAACCAAACGCGTACCATTCGCTTACCTATTCATGTAGTTAAAGAGCTTAATGTTTATTTACGTACAGCGCGTGAGTTAACTCAAAAGCTTGACCATGAGCCAACAGCTGACGAAATTGCAGCTTGCCTAGATAGACCCGTTGAAGACGTTACTAAAATGCTACGTTTAAACGAAAGAATTGCATCAGTAGACATGCCTATTGGTGGCGAAAACGACAGTGTACTACTTGATATCATCCCTGATGAAAAAAGTGCTGGTCCTGAAGGCGAAGTACAAAATAATGATATTAATAAACATATTGTTGATTGGTTAGGTGAATTAAACCCTAAACAACGTGAAGTGTTAGCACGTCGATTTGGATTGCTTGGCTATGAGCCATCTACACTTGAAGATGTAGGTCGTGAAATAGGCTTAACACGTGAGCGAGTAAGACAAATTCAGGTAGAGGCATTACGTCGTCTAAAAGACATTTTGCAACAAGAAGGTTTAAGTACAGATAGCTTGTTTAATCAGTTTTCGTAACTAGTTAAATAGTTTAAGAGACTATGTGTGTTAAAAAGCCGAAGAATTTATTCTTCGGCTTTTTTTATGCTTGTAAATTAGGTGATATAAATTACAGCAATGCTTTTAGTTTATATAACAAATCGTGCGCTTGGCGTGGCGATAAATTATTAGGGTCGATTGCGCTTAACTGCTCTTCAACTTCTGAAGGTGTACTTTGTGCAATTTCGTTATTAAAAGTAAAGGCTTGTTGTTCTGTATTTGGTGCAGTAACGCTTTGATGATTTTCAAGCAACTTAAGTTTTTGCTTTGCTTGTGCAATCACAGCTTTTGGCACTCCAGCAAGAGCGGCTACTTGTAAACCAAAGCTTTTACTTGCTGCACCGTCGAGAACTGTATGCATAAACGCAATAGTGTCGTTATGCTCTATTGCATCAAGGTGTACGTTTACAAGGCCCGTAGTTTGCTCAGCAAGTTCTGTTAATTCAAAGTAGTGCGTAGCAAACAATGTTTTAGCAGATATTTTTGATGCTAAATGATCGGCTGTTGCATACGCAAGAGAGAGTCCATCGTAAGTACTTGTACCGCGACCAATCTCATCCATTAATACTAAAGACTGCGCAGTTGCATTATTTAAAATCGTTGCTGTTTCGGTCATTTCTACCATGAAGGTTGAACGCCCTGATGCTAAATCATCGCTTGCACCAATACGTGTAAATATGCGGTCGATATTACCAATTTTAGCGCTGTCAGCGGGTACATAACTGCCAATGTGAGCCATTAGAACAATTAGTGCCGTCTGGCGCATATAGGTTGATTTACCGCCCATGTTTGGACCGGTAATAATTAGCATTTTACGTTGGCTGTTTAATTCAACAGGGTTAGCAATAAACGGTTCTTTCATTACTTGTTCAACAACAGGGTGACGACCTTGCTTAATGCTTATATTGTCGTTATCGCACAATTCTGGTTTTGCATAATTGAGTGCGAATGCACGCTCAGCTAAATTGTTTAAAACGTCTAAATCAGCCAATGCTGCTGCCATCATTTGCAACTGCTCAATATGTGGAGCAATAAATCTAAACAGCTCCTCGTATAGTTGTTTTTCAAGCGCGAGAGCTTTTGATTGGCTACCGAGTACTTTATCCTCGTGCTCTTTAAGCTCTGGAATAATGTAGCGTTCGTTATTTTTAAGCGTTTGGCGACGAATGTAGTCGGCTGGCACTAAGTGCGCATTAGCTCTACTTACTTCAATAAAAAAGCCATGTACGCGGTTATAACCAATTTTAAGCGTACTAATGCCCGTACGTTCGCGCTCTCGCAGTTCTAATTGCTCAAGTACGTCGGTTGCACCTTTGCTTAAGTTACGCCACTCATCAAGTTCACTATTGTAACCTGGAGCAATAACACCACCGTCACGAATAAGTACCGGTGGGTTTTCTATCACAGCTCGTTCTAATAACGCTTGTAAATCAGGGAGTTCAGGCGAGTGCTTGATGATACCTGCTATACGAGGATCGTTAGCGTCAGCTAACAAAGTATGCAGTGGTGCAAGTGCTTGTAGCGCACTGCGCAGGCGAGTTAAATCACGCGGGCGTGCAGTACATAAAGCTAGGCGTGCAATAACACGCTCTACATCACCAATCTCTTTTAATGATTCGTGTAATTCACCGCAAAGCTGCGCATCTAAAATAGCGCTAATTGCATTTAAACGTGAATTTAGCTCGTCTTTATTACGAATTGGTGTATGAATACGGCGCTTAAGTAAGCGAGAACCCATTGGCGTTGCTGTTTTATCAAGTACTTGAGCAAGTGTATTTTCAAACCCGCCCGATAAATTAACAGTTAATTCTAAATTTTTACGGGTAGCGGCATCTAAAATAACAGCGTGTTCGTTGTGCTCAAGCGTAATTGCACGAATATGCGGCAGTGCAATACGTTGTGTATCTTTTACGTATTGCATTAGGCAACCTGCAGCAACAAGCGCGCTATGGGCTTTATCAACACCAAAGCCAACTAAATCTTTAGTACCAAACTGATCGCATAATAAATGCTGAGCCGTATCTAAGTCGAATTCCCACTCTGGGCGACGGCGAGCGCCTTTTATATGTTCAATTAAATGAACGTTTTCAAAGCTTTCGCTATACAGAAGCTCGGCTGGTGATAGGCGCTGAATAGTTGAGCTAAAGGCTTCGTCGGTATTTACTTCGACAATATTAAAACGACCAGAGTTAATGTCTAAATAAGCAATCCCGTATAGGCCTTTTTTACTTTGCCAAACGCTGGTAAGGAGATTGTCTTGTCGTTCTTGTAAAAGCGCTTCATCAGAAATTGTACCGGGTGTAACTATACGCACTACTTTACGATCAACAGGGCCTTTACTGGTTGCAGGGTCTCCCACTTGTTCGCAGATAGCGACTGACTCACCCATTTGGACTAGACGTGCTAAGTAGTTTTCTACCGCATGGTAGGGTACGCCCGCCATAGGAATGGGATCGCCGCCAGCTTTACCACGATGAGTTTGCGAAATATCGAGTAATTGAGCGGCGCGTTTAGCGTCATCAAAAAAAAGTTCGTAAAAATCGCCCATACGATAAAACAATAAAATATCGCGATGCTCTGATTTTATTTTTAGATACTGCTGCATCATAGGGGTTTGTTGTTTTATAGTGTGTGGTGCATAAAGATCAAACGACATGTATTTACCCAAAGGCTGAATATGGAATTACATCAAGAGATTAAAACACTTGCTGCGCAATTAGGCGCTATTTTAACGGATAAATGCTTATGGATCACTACTGCTGAGTCATGTACTGGTGGCGGAGTGAGTTATGCGCTTACCGATACACCTGGAAGTTCAGCTTATATCGACCGTGCATTTGTCACTTATAGTAACCAAGCAAAGCAAGATTTGCTCAATGTTAGTGCTAGTACATTAAATCAATACGGTGCTGTGAGCGAGCAAACAGTCCATGAAATGGCAGTAGGTGCTATTAAAGCAACAAACGCTAATATATCTATAGCTGTATCGGGCATTGCAGGGCCTGGCGGGGCGACAGAAGGTAAACCTGTTGGACTTGTATGGTTTGGCATACAAATTGATGACAAAGTACTGACCTTTAAACAAATATTTACTGGTGATAGGGCTCAAGTAAGACTGCAAGCTATTGTATTTGCATTAAAAAGTGTAATAGATGAGATAAAATGAAAAAATTAGCTTGATACTGTGATTTCATACAGTATACTTGTTCGCATTAGCTGGATTGGAGAACAAAATGAACGATAACAAACAAAAAGCGTTAGACGCAGCACTATCACAAATTGAACGTCAATTTGGTAAAGGCTCAATTATGAAATTGGGTGACAACAAAGCGTTAAACATTGAATCTGTATCTACAGGTTCACTAGGTATTGATATTGCCTTAGGCATAGGTGGCTTACCTATGGGACGTATTGTTGAAGTGTATGGTCCTGAGTCATCTGGTAAAACAACGCTTACTTTACAAGTTATCGCAGAAGCTCAAAAAGAAGGTAAAACATGTGCCTTTATTGATGCTGAGCATGCTCTTGATCCTGTATACGCACAAAAACTAGGTGTAAATATTGATGATCTTTTTGTATCTCAACCTGATACAGGTGAGCAAGCACTAGAAATTTGTGACATGTTAGTACGTTCAAGCGCAGTAGACGTTGTTATTATTGACTCGGTTGCTGCACTTACACCAAAAGCTGAGATTGAAGGCGACATGGGCGACTCGCACATGGGCTTGCAAGCACGTTTAATGTCACAGGCATTACGTAAGCTTACTGGTAATATTAAACGCTCTAACACGTTATGTATTTTCATTAACCAAATCCGTATGAAAATTGGTGTTATGTTTGGTAACCCAGAAACAACAACGGGTGGTAATGCACTTAAGTTTTACGCATCGGTACGTATTGATATTCGTCGTATTGGTTCGGTGAAAGAAGGTGATGAAGTTGTTGGTAACGAAACCCGCGTTAAAATTGTTAAAAACAAAGTAGCGCCGCCATTTAAACAAGCTGAATTTATCATCATGTATGGCGAAGGTATTTCTAAGCAAGGCGAGTTAATTGATTTAGGTGTTAAGCATAAAATTGTTGAAAAAGCAGGTGCTTGGTACAGTTACAGTGGCAACAAGGTTGGCCAAGGTAAATCTAACTCAATTAAGTTTTTGAAAGAAAACCCAGAAATTGCAGATGAGATCGAAGGTAAGTTACGCGAAATGCTTTTACTAAAAGCAACTATTGAACCTGAAGACGGTGAAGATAAGTTAGGCGACGATCCAGACCTTTAAACTGCACCCAAATGAGTTTTTAAGCTTGATTTGACCCGAGCTTTGAAAAGCGCTAATCAGTAATGATTAGCGCTTTTTTGTTATTAAAAACTTACATCAGGTTAGATAAAATAAAAACGACACATTAAAAATGTGTCGTTTTTTTCTATTGAATTAAAAAAATCTAGAGTCATTAATTAATCAAATATATTTATAATTGCCAGTTTACAGATAGGGCGTAGTTACGAGGTGCACCGTAGTAACCTTGTGCCCAGTACAGGCTGTGCAAATATTTTTCACCGGTGGTGTTATTTACATTGAAAGTGACTCCTACGTTATCTGTAATTTCGTAAGTGGCCATTAAATCAAGTAATCCGTATGCATCTTGGTGAGTAGTGACGCTTGCAATACCATTTGCATCTTCGACTTGAACTCGGCTAGTTGAATCCTGCCAGCGATAGTTTGCACCAAATGATAAACCATCAACTAAAGGTACTTGGTAGGTTGCGGCCACTTTAAGTTGGTTTTCAGGTGTGTAATCTTTAACTAAATCATCACCATCAATATTTAGGTTACTAAAACTTACACTTGCGCTTAAATCATCAGTTATTCGACCACTTAGTTCAACTTCAAAGCCGTTGCTGTTAATACCATCTGCTGCATAATAACGAGTATCACTAGGTAGTGAGTCGGGTAAAGCTATGGCAAGCCCTTCCTGCTTTGCATCGAAGTAAGCAAAAGTTACGAAAATTTGGTCATCAAGTAACTGTGCTTTTATACCAACTTCACTACTTTTACCTATTACGGGAGCTAATTGGTTGGCATTAATATCAAGCTCTTTTTGCGGTACAAATGTTTCTGTGTAGCTTGCATAAGCTGATAGAGACTCGTTAAAGTCGTACACCGTGCCAATATAAGGAATAACTTCAGAGTCGCTTCTTGTTTGTTCAACACCGTAAGCGTTCCCTTTTGTTTTCCAATCGGTATAACGCACACCAGCGAGCACACTTAAAGGCTCACTTAATTTAATGCGAGTAGATATGTAAGCTGATTTTTGCTCGTTAGTAATATCACTACCATCTAAGCCATCAGCAAGTGTTGCCTCTGGTACTACACCATCCCACGTTTTAAGTGATGGCATAGCTGGAAAACCATTGCCTGTAGTGTAATCGTAAAGAGACTGCTCGTTGTAATCCATTTTAGCATGGCTAACACCAAATGATAGGTCGTGCTCTTGGCCAAATAAATCAAACTTACCACTGGCATATAAATCAAATAAGTCATGCTTATCTTCGTAATCATAACGGCTAGCATAACCTGTTAAACCAAGTTCAGTATCTTTATCAGGGGTGCCGTATACGTAGAACAACTCTGAGTCTTGTTCGTTTTCGATGTGAGCATAACGTGCTCTAGCTACCCATGTTGCCGATAAGTTTTGTTCAAGTGTTACATATACTTGCTCAGCACTGTTATCCCAGTAAGACCAGTCAGCAGCAGTGCTGGTTGATTCGTCGTAATCGGTTGCTGTTCCGTCTGTATAATAAAGAGGTAGTGCACCCCACAGCGGGCTATCTGCGTCTTTTTGTTGGTTAACATAGTTAACGCTTAATAATGTGTTGTCTGTTAATTTGCCTTCGTAGGCTAAGTAAACAATGGTTTTATCTGTTTCGTAGCGATCTAAATATGAGTCAGCTTTTTGCTTTGTAAATACAGCGCGTACAGCGTGGTCTTCATTTATTGGCGTAGATACATCTAAATCTAAACGTTTTTTATTCCATGAGCCATAAGATGCTGATGCATTTGCCTGTGTTGTATAAGTTGGCTTTTTTAAAACCATGTTTACAGTTGCAGAAGGATTACCAGCGCCAGTCATTAAACCATTAGCACCGCGAACTATCTCTACACGGTCATAAATTGATGTATCAAGACTGCCTTGAATAGAGCCTGAGCTTTGTGGGATCCCTAAGCCATCAACTTGAAAGTTCGTAATTTCAAAACCACGGGCCTTAAAGTAAGTACGATCTGTTTCTATTTGCTCTACTGTTACGCCTGGCGTGCTTTCAAGTACTGAGTTTATGTCGTCTAGTGAAAAGTCGTCCATTAGTGCGCGTGAAACTACCGAGATTGATTGTGGTGTTTCTTTAATTGTTAAACCTAGTTTGGTAGCCGATTGCGCTTCTTCAGTAATGTAGTTTTTATGATGCTGACCATATACCGCAATTTTTTCGAGAGGTTCAGATTTTACATTTGCCTCATCAGCAAGTGCATAACCAGATAAAATTAAAGAAGTAGCAAAGCTTAGTTTAGATAGACGCAAAACTTGAGGGGACGACATAAGTTTTTCCAGTTAGTTCAAAAGAAGTGCGTAACTTAATCTAAATGATATCGATTTGCAATTGTGTTTAGTGTTTTTATCAATAATAATTCTATTTTTTTGTATTTTAGCGCCACATATAAAGATTTTAGGTACGAATTGATGAATTATATAGAACTCAATCTCGCTTATAAAAAAAGCGGCCTAGGCCGCTTTTTAAAGTAGTTAGCTTTCTAGTTATTAAAAAGAGTATTTAACAGAAAACTGTAAGCGGTCTAAATCGCCATCAACGCCGCTTTCAGTTTCACGCTCAGCATGCTTTAGCTCAGCACCAAAAGTTAGACGTTTAACCGGTGAGTATAGAATGTTAGCGCTATAGCTTTGGCTTGATTCAGTCGGATCACCAGAAATAGCTAATAAATCAGTGTTGTTATCAGCACTGAAGAATGAATATAAGAACGTTGAACGCCATTGGCTTGTCCACTTGTGCTGGTAAGCAACAAAACCAGAAGTCGAATCAATTGCATCTAGTTCATCGCCATTAAGTACTGCACCGTGAGCAACGTTTAAGCCTACGTAACGGCCTAAGCCTTTACCTTGAGTAAGCATAAATTTAAGGTTGTCTTCACCAAGGTTTATTTTACCTGATGCACTAATACCAAAAGAAGTTTCATCTGCATCAACACTGCCTACTTTATAAGTAAGTTGGCGAGCAAGCGCTGCAACCACAATGTTACCCCAATCGGCTTTGTGTGTGTAACGAGCTGTAAAGTCAGGCAATGATGCATCATCAGTTACTACCATACCGCTAGTAGTAGAAATTGTACTTTCTGGGTTTTCTAATGAAAACGACCATGCGCCAGTGGTGTATTTAATTTGCGATTGACGCACAAACACAGTGCCCTCAGCAGGGCCTACAAAATCAAGCGTTTCAGCAAGCGCCCCCACGTTTTGGAAGTTAGACCATGTTTGACCAAATAACCAACCATCGTAAGTCACAAACGCATGGCGAATACGCGGGGCGTAAGAATTTGAAACTCGCTCATTACCGCCAGCAGCCGAGGCCAAAAAATCAATTTCAATTTTAGTATTAACGGTTTTACCGTTATCCATAACAGTGGCTGTGCCAAAGTTAAAACGTGACTCACGAGCATGCATATCAAATACAGCATCTGAGCTGTTATCATCGCCAACTGTTAACGTACTTGGTACGTAAAAGTCACGACCTACGTTTGAGCCTGCAGGCGCACCCGCTGAATAATCACTCCACATAGAGTCGAGTTTAATGTATCCACCGTAAGTAAATTCCGTATCACCAATTTTTGCGGCAGTCGCTGCATAAGCAGTGCTTGATAGTGCACATAATACAGCGCTTGCTGCTAATGTTTTTAATGGGGTAAATTTCATTGTGGTGTCCTTTATAGGCTACTTGTTGTTTGTTGCTTTTTTTTTCATGTAAGGTTGTATTACTTGCTACTAGTATTACTTACGAATAAAAAAGGGTGTTAATTTGGCTTTTCAATACACATATTGTTTTCATTCGTTAAATAAAGCTTTGGCAAGTAATACCGCAAATATCTTTATTAAAGTACACAAACACTTTTGAATATGTGCAATATTTACTCAATTACCTATTGGTCTATAAGACTAAGGTTTTAGAGTTGATTAGTTTGCATTTACTTACATTTAACGCGTTGTATTATTTATGTAAAAAATTGAAAGCAGGTGGATTATAAACTACAAATGTGTAAATTGGAGTAGAGTACAACTAAGGTCTAATACTTAATAAAGTACTGCTGAGTAATCCTTGATAAAAGCTTAAGGCAAGTAATTTAAATGGAGACGAAGATGTCACAAAGTATCTATCCAGTTCCTGCGCATATTAAAGATGCGACTCTCATTGATAAAAATAAATATAATACGCTTTATAAGCAATCTATTGATGACCCAGAAAGTTTTTGGCGTGAGCATGGCAAACGCCTCGATTGGTCTACTCCTTACACTAAAGTTAAAAACACCTCTTTTGATAAAGGCCACATCAGTATTAAATGGTATGAAGATGGCTATTTAAATGCGTCTTACAACTGTATTGACCGCCACTTAAAAACGAAAGCAGACAAAATTGCGCTTATTTGGGAAGGTGATGATCCTTCTCAAAGTGAGAACATTACTTATCAAAAACTTCATGACGAAGTGGCTAAATTTGCCAATGGTTTAAAAAAACTGGGTGTACAAAAAGGTGACCGCGTAGCTATTTATATGCCAATGACCCCACAAGCGGTGTATGCAATGCAAGCTTGTGCACGTATTGGTGCTATTCATTCTGTTGTATTTGGTGGTTTTTCACCATCGGCTATTGCTGATCGTATTAGAGATTCTGGTGCTAAGGTTGTTATTACTTCTGATGAGGGACGCAGAGCAGGAAATTGTGTTCCATTAAAAGCAAATGTAGATGAAGCGGTAGCGCAAGAAACTGTAACCACAATTGAACACGTTATTGTGCATCAATTAACAGGCGGTGAAGTTGATTGGAATGAGCACGATATATGGTGGCACGAGCTAGTTGCTGACTTACCAGCACAGTGTGAGCCAGAGCCAATGAATGCTGAAGATCCTTTGTTTATATTGTATACATCAGGTTCTACTGGTCAGCCTAAAGGTGTTGTACATACTACAGGTGGCTACTTAGTTTACTCATCAATGACACATGAATACGTATTTGATTTAAAAGAAGATGATGTGTATTGGTGTAGTGCCGATGTAGGTTGGATCACAGGCCACAGTTACATTGCGTACGGGCCATTAGTAAACGGTTGTACTCAGGTTTTATTTGAAGGTGTACCCACTTATCCAACTGCAGGGCGTATGGGCGAAGTAGTTGATAAACACGGCGTTACTATTTTATATACCGCCCCTACAGCAATTAGAGCACTAATGGCTAAAGGTGATGAGCCTACAGCTTCGTCACATCGCGATAGTTTACGTATTTTAGGTTCAGTAGGTGAGCCAATAAATCCAGAAGCGTGGACATGGTATTACGAGAGTATTGGTAAATCTAATTGCCCGATTGTTGATACATGGTGGCAAACAGAAACCGGTGGCATTATGATCACACCACTTCCGGGCGCTACTGATACAAAACCAGGTTCTGCAACACATCCATTTTTTGGTATTGCGCCTGCATTATTTGATGCTGAAGGTAATACACTCGAAGGTGCCGTAGATGGTAATTTAGTTATTTTAGATAGTTGGCCATCGCAAGCTCGAACTGTTTATGGCGACCATGAACGTTTTGAACAAACTTATTTTAGCGCCTACCCAGGAGTTTACTTTACAGGCGATGGTTGTCGTCGTGATGAAGATGGTTATTACTGGATCACAGGCCGTGTGGACGATGTACTTAATGTGTCTGGGCACCGCCTTGGTACTGCCGAAATTGAAAGTGCGTTAGTTGCGCATGAAGCGGTAGCAGAAGCTGCTGTTGTAGGTTACCCGCATGATATTAAAGGCCAAGGTATTTATGTTTACATTACGCCTAACGAAGGTGTAACTGTAAGCGATGAATTAACTAAAGAGGTACGTAATTGGGTTCGTAAAGAGCTCAGCCCAATTGCATCTCCAGATATGATTCAATGGTCACCGGGTTTGCCAAAAACACGTTCAGGCAAGATTATGCGTCGTATTTTACGTAAAATCGCTGCAAATGAGCACCAACAACTCGGTGATACGTCAACGCTTGCCGATCCTTCAGTTGTCGATGAACTAATCGAGAACAGATTAAATCGTTAAATGTGCGTTAAAAACTTGATTACAAGTTGATTCTAAACGTAGTATATCGGCTGCCAGTAAAGGTTTTAAACCTAACTGGCAGCCGAATTTATTAGGAGTGAACCATGAGTCAGTTTTTAATAGCGGACGATCATCCGTTATTTCGTGAAGCACTAAAGGGCGCACTGAGCGCAAAATTTGAGGGTTTAGAGGTTTTTGAATCATCCGATTTTGACAGCACACTGCAAGTGTTAAGCGAGCAAGAGGATCTTGATATATTACTGCTAGACCTTCACATGCCAGGTAATGGTGATTTATATGGTCTTATTCGTATTAGAGAAGAATACCCAAGCTTACCTATTGCCGTTGTTTCGGGTAGTGAAGACGTGAATATCGTTTCTAAAGTAATGGGTTACGGCGCTATGGGTTTTATTCCTAAATCATCATCGTCTGATGATATTGCCAGTGCAATTAACCAAATACTTGAAGGCGATACATGGCTACCAAAAGAGCTAAAAAACAAAGTAGCTGAAATTGAAGGTGAAGATAGAGAAATAGCAGCGCAAGTTGCCTCATTAACGCCTCAACAATACCGAGTGCTGCAATATCTGCACGAAGGTTTACTTAATAAGCAAATTGCTTATGAACTACACATATCAGAAGCGACAGTAAAAGCACACATTACAGCCATATTTAGAAAACTCGGTGTGTACAATCGTACCCAAGCCGTTTTAATTGCCGCTAAATTAAAGCTCGAACCAATAGAGCAGGCATAATTTACATTTAAAAAGTTTTTAGCTTATTTATGAGCAAAAAAATGCCAGCAACAATGCTGGCATTTTTTATATGTAGAATAATTAAGCAGTTGGATTAATGCTAAGAAAACACCACGGTTTTATTACCATTAATAAATAGCTTATGCTCTGAGGCAAGTTGAAGTGCTTTACAAAACACTGTTTTTTCAACATCTTTGCCCATTTTAGCCATCATTTCGGCGGTATTAGCATGTGTAACGCTGGTTACATCTTGCAAAATAATAGGACCTTCATCAAGCTCATTATTAACAAAGTGAGCGGTAGCACCAATAATTTTTACGCCGCGCTCAAATGCTTGATGATAAGGTTTAGCACCTATAAATGCAGGCAAAAATGAGTGATGAATATTAATTATTTTACCTTCAAATCGACCCACAAATTCAGGACTTAAAATACGCATGTATTTAGCAAGGCCAATAATGTCAGGGTTGTAGCTGGCAATTAAATCGCCTACCTTTTTATCATGCTCGCTACGGGTTAACCCTTCGTGCGATACAACATGAAATGGCACCCCAAACCCTTTAGCTAGCGGCTCTAAATCAGCATAGTTAGCAATTACAGCGAGTACTTCAATATTAAGAGTTTGTTCAAATTGCTTTAACAGCATACCACCTAAACAATGAGCTTCTTTAGTTGCCAATAAAACTACTTTAGTTTTTGCGCCGCAATGTAGCGCAAGTTTAGCGCCTTGTGGCAACAATGCGCGTAGTTGATCTAAAAAGTCGCTTTGTGGCTCGCCTGTAAGCTCTGTACGCATAAAAAACCGCTGCGCGTCTTTATCTACAAATTCGTTGTTACGCGTAATGTTTAAATTATTTTTATGGCAAAGCCCTGTAATTTTAGCTATTAAGCCTACATCATCAGCACATTGGGTGGTTAGTATATAGCTCATTGTCCTCATTCTTACCCTGTAATTAATCCTTTCATTATTTGTGTTTTGGCACATAAAGCAAGGGCTTTGTGAACTAATCCAATATTAATCATGTTGTTGAGTGCAAAAGAGGTAATAAAGTTAAAAAGTATTGAATAGAGGTTAAAAAAAATGCCACCTAAGTTAACAAGGTGGCATTAATAAAAATTATCTAGGTTTGAGGTTAATTAACCCTTGGGCTCGGGAGATAAGTTTTCTTCTTGTCTTAAATACCCGGCAGCTTCTTCATCATCTTTCGCTATCGCTTGCTGAGTAGGTATAGCGCGCGTTTGTTGGTTTAGTTGATGTATTTGTGACGCATTACCTAAATCACGCTCACTGGTGATTGAGGCGATAGATTCGCGGTCTTTTAAGAATGAAATAACGTCTTTTTTGATTGCTTGTAATTGTCCTTCGTCTTTATGCATTTCCATAATGTGGCGAGGATGTTCAAGGTTTTTCATACCTGTTGCAGCAAACGTAGTAGAGATAACACGAGAAACAATAATCCAAGGCGTTATGCTACTGCGTACTAAAGTATTTTCTGAGCGGGTGCTATCGTGAATACCAGTACCTGTTGATATTTTAGACTCAGTAAAAGTGCCTTCACATTTAAAGTACACAAGCAGTGACTCAAATTGCATTTCTGCAAAAAATAGATGCGCTGTGTTTGCAAGTAACTGCGCAAATGCTTTAATAAGTACGCCTATTAGCAATAAGTGAAAGCTTGTCATTAATAGCTCACTAAATTGAATGACATGTTGGTTATTAAATGCCTGTTTAAAACTATTAATATTTGCCGCATCAATGTAATGGTAAATATTAATAAACGAATACGCTAAAAGTACAGTAAATGCTAACGCTACAATATAAAGTAAGTTACCGCTCACCAAAGCAAGTAATCTCGCGAGTGTAAAGTTTTTACCTAAGTCCATTGAGTGCAGTTTAGGCTGAATCTCTTGGATCATTTCACCTTTAAAACCGCCTTTACCTTCTATTTGTTCTTGAAGCTTAGGGTCTAATTCTCTGTAAACTCTGTTAGGTACTTCTTTATAACGGCGATTAGCCATTACTAGGTTATCGAGGTTTATGAAAATCTCGTCTGGATGAACAGACTCTTGCCAGTTTTCACGTAGTTCAGATACTTCAGCTGAAGGGGTAACTGAATTTAAACGCGCTTTAATCATGATAAAAGCAAGCGCACAGCTTAGAGTTGCTAATATAATAATTGCAATTAAGTATATTCCAGCATGAAGACTAGGCAGTTGCTCAAGCCAGCTATCTATTTCTTGTTTACTAATGTGCTGCTCTTTCATCAACCATGACATAGAAAGACCAATAGCGATGGGTAAAATAAAAGATAAAGAAATAATTTTAGCAAGCGCACCAGTACCAAGTGCTTCAATATTCTTTTCTGCATTTCGAGAGATAGGTTTACCTGTAGAGCGCCAAGAAAAAAGCACGTAAAATATTAATATTGCACTATAAACCGGAAATGCTAATTCCCCAGCTTCACCGGTAAAGCCCGACAAAGATACAAATGCAACAAGGCCATAAGCAATAAGGGCGACAAAGGTGCTTACCCATGAGCCAAATAATCGCTGGGCAACATTTCGAATAGGATATGGTAGAAACAATAACTTAGGGATTAAGCTGTGAAGTAAGCGTGATAAAAAACCATTAGGCTCTTTAAATGTACTGTTTTTACGACCAACCAGCATTTCTTCAAGTGATTGCGCTGTGTAGGCTACTTCTTTTTGTTCTTCTTGAGCGGTTGATGCTTGCGATTTACTGTAGTTATAAGCAAGTGAAGTTGGGTGGTTTCTACCTACAAAGTATTTAAGTGTTGCGTAAATACCTGCCGATAGTGAGCGAATGCCGAATGCTAAAATAAGCATGCCAAACACCATTAAAATCCAACCCGCGGTTGTATCTTCTTTCACAGAGCCCGCAGCAATAACAAGTAAACTAATACCTGCTATAGACTCAATGAGTCCTCTTAATGCTGTTACTTTACCTTCCAGTTTGAAGGGGTTTTTTAGTCCAAGATCAATCGATCCATAATCAAAAGCCATTGAATTCTCCATTTAAACAGCACCCCAACTGCGGGGGACAAAGTGTAATTAATCTGAACTTAGGATAATAAATCTATCTTAAGTAGCTTTTTTTTAGCGCTAAGTGCATTGAGTTTAATCGTAATAGACTTGTTGCTGGCGCGTAAGTTCGACCTACTTTTACGAAAACCTAAATAGAATTATTAATATATATTAAGTATTTATAATTGTTGTTGGTTTTTTATTATATATCAATAATTTTGTTCAGTTTAAGGTTATTTTAAAGTGATACATTTATATTCCGACGCATGTTTAAATATAACTGGAGGGTTAATGAAGCTAATTTATGTAGACGATAATTTACCAGGGATCACTCGTAAACTTAAACATAAAAGTTGGCTTTACTTTGATCCAATCGGTAAGCAAATAAAAGAGCAAAATGTGATTGATCGTTTGAATGGATTGGCATTTCCGCCTGCCTATAAAAACGCCTGGTTTTGCCCAGAAGAAAACGGGCATATTTTAGCGACAGGATTTGATAGTAAGGGGCGAAAGCAGTACCGCTACCATCCCGAATTTAGGGCGCAACAAGAAGCAAAAAAATACCAAGCATGTGGAGTATTTGGTAATAAACTCCCTTTGTTAAGAGCGCGTTTAGAAACAGACTTACAAGGCGATGAGCTTAATATTGAACGCACTTTAGCTGCAGTTGTAAGACTTATGGATTTAGGTGCGTTGAGGGTAGGTAACGAGCGTAACGTAAAGCAAAATAAAAGTTTTGGTGCGACAACATTACGAACACGCCATGCAAAACTCACGGGCAAAAATATTCAGCTAAAATATCGTGCCAAATCAGGTAAAGAACGTGAAGTAAATATAACCGACAGGGTGCTTAGCCATGTTATAAAAGACTTACAAGATTTACCCGGGCAGCATTTATTTCAGTATATAAATGAAGGTGAGCGCACAAATGTAACATCAAGTGAAATAAATCAATACATTCAGCAAATAATGGGCGAGGAGTTTAGTGCAAAACACTTTAGAACTTGGCGAGCAAGCGTTATTGCATTCAAACAATTAGCTAAAGCTAAAGGGGCGCTTAGTTTAAAAAGCATGCTTGATAGCGTATCTGAGCAACTTGGTAATACTCCCGCTATAGCACGCAAATCTTATGTGCATCCCGATTTAATTACGCTGTGTAAAGAAGATGAAGATACTCAAACTGCGTGGAGAGAGTCCCTTTCATCACCACGAAAAACAAAGTACTTGAGTCGTTATGAACGTGGTTTTTTAGCTTTTTTAAAAGATTAATTGCCATAGCAACTTTACACACTTGAGCATATTAATTACATATTCTCTAGTTTAATTTATTAACGTTTAGAATAAGGTTTTTTTTAAAAAGTCATTAAATTTCAATTGTTTATTTTAAAACTTTAATTTGGCATTACCGTTGCACCTCCAGAGTACTACTTAGTGGAAAGTACAAAAGCATTTATCAACGATATTTAGCGAGGAGGTACACAGTGAAGGGGTCATTTTCAAATCAAGCGCATACTAAAGCAAAGGGTTTTACTTTAATAACTGCATTGTTTATTGGCATGAGCGGTTTATGCTCAGCACCAACTCTCGCTGCCAATGAGCTTGAAAGTGTGGTACTCGCTAACTCTTCACTAACTACTTATAACTCACAAAAGTACATGCAAGCTGATGACAACTACTACTTTGACCAATATTCAGCGCAGTTAATTGAACGTACAGAAAAAGCCATTAATTGGTATCAAGAAATAGTTAACAAAGGTGGTTTTACACACTTATATAACGATGAATTGCTTGAACTAGGCAGTAATAATAAACAGGTGAGCTTACTTGCACAGCGTTTATATCAAGAGCGTGACTTAAAAATTAACGTGTGCGACGAAGCTATATGCACGTTTGATAAAGATATAGAGCAAGCTGTTAAGCAATTTCAAAGCCGCCATGGTTTAAAAGTTGATGGCCGAGTGGGTAAGCGTACTTTTGCATCGCTTAATGTGCCCGCACAGCAAAAACTCGATAAATTAAAACTTAACTTTTATAGAATAACTAACTTTGCAGGCGCAAGTGATGAGCAATATGTGTATGTAAATATTCCTGAATACAGCTTACGATTTGTAAAAGCTGGCGATGTAAAATTAAAAAATAACGTAATTGTAGGTAAACCAAGTTGGGAAACACCTGCATTTAGCGACGAAATAGAAAAGTTTGTAGTTAATCCTGAATGGCGTATACCCACCTCAATTGCCACCAAAGAAATTGCTCCAAAGGTAGCCGAGGATCCTGACTATCTTGTAAAAAATAATATTGAAATTAGAAAAAACAGCTACCTAGACTCACAAACTGTTAATCCAAGCAATATTGATTGGGATTCTATTAAGCCGTACCAATTTGATCACTTTTTAGTAAAACGTGCTGGTGAAGAAAACCCCCTAGGGGAAGTTAAGTATTTATTCCCGAATCCCGAAGCAATTTATGTTCACGATACACCTGCAAAGCACCGTTTTAGCCAAGCAAACCGAGCCTTATCGCATGGCTGTATAAGAATAGAAAAGCCTTTTTCGTTAGCGCGTGAAATTATTAAGTACGAAGGAGAAGCGCAAACACTCAATAATATGGACAGCGCACTTGCTCAAAACAGTACTAAGACGTTTTATTTAGATGAGCCTCTTCCTATTCATTTAGTTTATTGGACTGCATGGGTTGACGAAAATAAGCTGGTTAACTTTAGAGATGACATATATCAACGCGATAAAAAAGCACTATTAAAAAATGATGAACAGTCGGTGATTGCCGCTTTGTTAAAAAATAAATAATGAGAGGGTTTATGCAATTTATTCATTATATTTCTATCGCCATATTTACAATTATATTTAGCAATAGTGTATTTGCTGCCGCGCCTACAAAGCCTGTGCATCAGGTGGTTGATATAAAAAACAAAGCCAACTTTGAAGATGCAGAATTTAGCCTAAAAATTAACGACATAGTTATGCCATATTCGGTGTTTTCAGTATTTGTAATGCCCAAAGAACAAGTTGAGTTTGAAGTGCTTTTTGCGCAATCAAAAAATGCTTACACGCTAATTAACACTCAAGGGAAATCTAAGCTTACAGACACCAACCGCTGGCAATGGCAAGCACCCAAAGAGCCTGGTTTAACAACGGTAATTATTGAGTCGCCCGATAAAAAACAGCGTATGAAAATCAACGTATTTGTAAAAGTACCGGCAGACAATGTTGAAGGAGGAAAGCTCAAGTATTACCACATTGGGCACTATCCTAAACCTTCACAGATTAAAGACGCTTCACACTACATAGTGCCCGATGGCTTTGTTAAGGTAACGCCTGAAAATGAAAACGTAAAAATATCACCTCACTTTTCACTAAAAGAATTTGTTAGTAAGCAGCGAAGTAAGTACCCAAAGTATTTATTTTTACAAAATAAATTACTACTTAAACTAGAAAAAATACGCAAAGAACTGATTTTAGAAGGTATACCGGTTAGTAATATGGTGGTTATGAGCGGTTATAGAACTCCGTACTACAACAAATCAATTGGCAATGTAAAACTTAGCCGACATGTATTTGGTGATGCTGCCGATATTTTTATAGATAACGATGGCAACTACCGTATGGATGATATAAATAATGATGGTAAGCATTCAATTGGTGATGCTAAAGCGATGGCCGATATAGTGGAGTCGTTAGCTAGACGTGAATCATTTAAAGGTTTACTAGGTGGTTTAGGTATTTATGGGCCTAAGTCGCACAGAGGCGCATTTATACATGTTGATACGCGTGGCTTTAAAGCGCGATGGGTGAGTAAGTAATGGCAACGGCTACCTCATTTAGCATAAAGCTAAACTAGTTAAGTCTAATTGTACAAGAGATTAGCTAAGCCAAGGTAGGGGAGCTTGGTTTTTATAAGCCCTTGTTTTATAAGTATTTTATCCATTTACTGAGCTATTCTTTTTTACTTTAAACTAAGGCGCTTATATGAGCTATAAACATGGTGTGTATCAGCCGCTTCCCAATAATTAATTATTTTAATTTTGTACGAAAAGCTTTAAATATAAAGGCTGCATAAGCAGCCTTTATATTATGCTATTGCAGCATAAACGTTTCGTATTCTAAATCTTCAAATTGTTTAGAAAGCCAAAATAACCCAACAACAGAGGTAACAATAGTTGAGAGAGCAAAGCCGTAACCATAAAATTGCGGCCCAAAAGCGATTGATAGCAAAGTTAAAACAACGTTTATTACCAAAAATAGCCCCGCTAAAAATAGGACGGTTGAGCGTTTATCTAAATAAAACAAAATATTTAAAATAGACAAAAATATAACTTGTACACCCACACCAACTACATCAATAAATAAAAGCGTTTTATAGTTTGGATCAATACCAATAAAGGTAAGTATTTGCTCGCCCCATAATAATAAGCAGGCAACGGTAATACCTTGAATTTTAAATATATCGTATAAACCGGCACGTGCAGTTTGGATCATATTATCTTTTAAATAGTAAATCTCTTCTAACGATGAACCCTCTCGAATAGCTGTGTAAAAACGGTCGTATTCTTCTACAAAGTCGGTTTCCATTTTTACTAAAAATACTGCCATACCGGGAATAATAGACAAATAGGCTAAAAATATAGGTAAGTCGTAAATTGGGCTGGCTCTTAACGTGCCAATAATTTGTATTGATGTGCTTGGTGAATACCAAAAGATGATCTTATCAGCCCACACACCAATGTTATAAAACAGACCACAAAAGAATAGGCTGTAATACACTTTTTTATTGCTTAAAAAGTCAAAGCTTATAAGTTTTTCACCTGGGTAGCGGCGAATAATCATAAACAAAAAGCTAAAAAAGAGTAGAGCTTCGCCTGCAAAAAACGCAAAAAACAAGCCGTCTAACTGCCAGTCTCTTAATAAATATGCAAGCAGTACCATAAAGGCATAACCACTTAGCATGGTAATCAAAATCAACCGGTATTCTTTCATACCCGATAGAAAAATAGCGCCAAGCCACTGATTACATAAGCTTACAAAGGCACCTAAAATTATAATCTTAGTAACAACGGGTATAGGGAGCATAGGCCATACAGCCAAGCCCACCAATAATGCGGCTATTGTTGTTATAAGTTGCGCACCAAGTAAATTAGGCAGTACTTTTGCCTCTTCTTTTTGAAAAAACAAATCTGCAATAAATCGAGTTAATAATAACTGCAAGCCACCCGTTAAAATAAGTGAAGCTGCCATCATGTAGGTAACAAGCGTTAAAAACTGAATAATAAGTACTTTGGGTAATACAACGCCTAAACTTAAAATACCAATTAGCATTAACGCTACAATAGAGAGCAGCCAAGGGCCTGAGCCTATTAAGCCCGCGTAGCCGTATGCTTCAAAAACTGAGAGCAGGGTATTTTTTTTGAGAATTTTTCGTATCTCAAAACCTATTCCGGCCATGCCATTGTATCCTTATAAAGTTTATCGTAACGGGCAAACATGTGGCTCTCGTCATAAAATTTTTGTACGCGGTCTAAACCACTTTTTTGATACTCAAGCCAAACTTGCTCATTTGTTAGCATGTTTGATATTTGTTGTGCTGTTTCGCTAGGTGAAGCAATTGAGACAACTTCACCGGCTTTACCTAATGCTTTATCTTCATCAGTTCCGCCTTCGATTATTTCGCGGCACGAGCCAACATCACTAGCAAGTACAGGCACACCGGCCGCCATTGCTTCTAAAAGTACTAAAGGCTGCGCTTCGGAAATCGAGGTTAAAGCTACAATTCCGAGCTGAGGCAAAATTTTAGTAATATCTTGCATACCTAAAAACTTAACACTGCTTTGTAAATCAAGGCTGCCTACCAGTAGCTCACACTCTTTGTAGTATTGTGGGTCTTCTTCGAAAGGGCCGATGATCCAGCCTTCGACCTCTGGTAATATCGATTGCGCTTCTTTAATCGCACGTATAAAGGTTTTAATATCTTTTATAGGCACTACACGTCCAATTAACCCAACAACCGGTGGTATCTGTTTTGGACGCTGATCAAGCGCTTCAATAAAGCGCACTGTTTTAATGCCATTAGGCACAACAAATGCTTTTTCAGGCGCTGCACCATCCTTTATTTGGCGCTGCCTGTTACCGCCGTATAGCGAAATGACCTTATCTGCTTCTTGGTATGTTGTTCGGCCGATTTGCTCAAAAAAGCTGATCCACATACGGCGAATAAAGCCCATTTCGGTATTTAAGTTTTTACCTAGGCTTTGCTCAGACTCTTTGATCCAACTGGCTTGAATAAGATCTATTTTTCTCTCTTTGGTGTAAATACCATGCTCGGTCAACAAAAAGGGAGTATCGCTTATTACACTGGCACCAGATCCTAAAATACCAGCATACCCGGTAGATATTGAGTGAATAAGTTTAACTTTAGGAAGTCCGCGTGCAATTTCGGCTATTTTAAATAGCGGTTTATATAAATTGCGGTATGACCAAAAAAAGTCAATAAAAGAGGATTCATCACAAAAAGTTGAATAGTAATTGGTGAGTACTTGCCACGATGATTCACTATATAAAAAGTCGGCTTCGTTAATACCGTCTTTTTTAGCCAAAGTCTCAAATGCAAACTTTAATAACTCAGTTGGGATGGGCTCATCACAATCCCTAAAATAATTTTGTAGTTGTTGCCAAAAATCAAAGAGCTCTTTTTTATATTTAACGCCATGCTTAGCTTTTATTTCAGATGTGTCATTTTCCACTAAATAATGAACATGCAGCTTGGTAACGTTTTCAGGCAAAGTATATTGAATCTCGCCATAATGCTCTGGTGCTCCACCTATAAAAACAAGCTCAAAGTTATAATGAGGTAACCCTTCAATTATTTGATGAACCCAGCTAGATACGCCACCACGTACATAAGGGTAAGTGCCTTCTAAAAGCAGTAAAATGTCTGCATTTTTATTACTCATGCCAATACTCCTGCAAATGACGTAATTCACTGCCCTTAGGTTGTTCTGGGAGTTCTTTTAAGTAGCGTTTACAGTCGTCAAACTTGTTCATACAAAAGGCAACTTCGGCTTTATAAGGCAATACATGGCGCCTTGCCATACCAAACTCAGTTGCTTTAAGTAGATACTCATGGGCTATTTCGTATTTGTCTAAGGCTAAAGATATACGCCCTAAAAATATAAAAGTTGCGGGTGTTTTTACGTGCTCAATACTTTGCAATGCAAGTGCTTCTGCTTTTTCTAAAACGTATTTACGCAGTGCGCCTTGGGCTAAGCCTAAATAGCTCAGTTCCCAATAAAGTTCGGCTAGCTGTTTTTGTAAATGACTCAATTTTGGCTGCTTAGTTGTAACTGCTATTTCTTGCTGATACAAACTGATTTTTTCGTTAAGTTTGGTTTCTTTACCATCAAGGGTTGAGTAGGCGAGTAGTCGAATATCATCTTCTAAATCTTTAAGTGCTAGCTTTAAAATAGGAATAGCTTGTGAGTCACTCATGTGACGAGCCGCCATTACAGCACTTAAACGCTTGTTTGGCTCATTAGCGTGCTTCAAAATTGCTTTAAGTCCGCCAATTGAATAGGTTGGATTTGCTGATATTGCTCTGGCTTCAAAAGGAAGCTCAGGTATTTTATGCTCCTCTATTTCTATCTCGTCATTCTTGAGAGGTTTACAAAGAGCAAATGTAAGTGCTACTACAACACCTATAATTCCAAGTACTGGTAATGTAAGCAATAATAAAAACATGAGTAGCAAAGAGCTATAAGGAGTCGTTTTGTATTTTTTAGGTATAAAAACATAACTAACAATAGCAAAAAAGATGCTAGCGATAGCATGCAATAATATAGCTAAAAACCAATCAGGTGTTTCCAGTACTTCTATTAGTGCAAAGTACTGACAAATACACCCTAATATAGCCGCTACAATAATTATAATCATGAAAGTGAAACCAATCTCTTTATGTCATCTGAGCTTATAGGTAGTGCAAGTTGCTGCTCAATAACAATATCAAGCTCAGCTAAAGTGCTACCAGTGCGCTCTTTACACCAAGTGTTCATTCGGGCGATAAACCCTGCTTTTTCAAGCTCATCAGCTAATGGCATTAATAGCAGTAATACCTGATTTTGATTATCGTACAAATAAATGTCTAAACCACGGCGTGCTTCACTTAAATAACTCATAAGTTGAGTGGATTTATCAGTAATATTATTAGCTTTTATTTTTAGTAGCTGCGATGGAATGTTGTATCGTTTTGCTTCTTTATTCGCACGTTTAACTTGGCGAATAAAGTATGGATACTCTTCATAAGTCATTACTGGGTTTGTTATTTCATGGCGCAGTAGATCGCCAATATGCCCAGCCATAACTGCAAGTAGTGTAAGAGTGGTATTTTTAAGTGCAAAAAATTGTATTCTTTCAACCAAAATAGCGCCGTAAATAGTATTGTTTACATCGATAAGTGGGATTGCTATATGGTATTTACTTATACCCGATGATGCTTTTTCGTCTTTTACCGATACTAATTCTTTTTCTTCGATCATCGCTAATATAAGAGGATCGTTTTTAGCTATTTGACTCATTTTACCTATAGAGGCAAGTGGTGGCTCTAAAACACTGTCGTTTTCAACTTTATATAACCCCGCTCTTTCTAGCGAACCGTACTCAACAAACAAGTCGATTATTTTTTGCGCTGCGCTATCAAGTCTTCTTTCTTTTAATAGTCCGATAGAGGTTCTTACTGCTTGTAGCGATTCACGTAAACTTAACGTATGGCCAGCTAGCATTTGCTCAATTCTATCGTGAGATGAATTAATTAAATGATACTGACGAGTAAATGTTTCAAGACGATCTGTTACGTACTCAAGCTGAATACTTTGCTGTTGATTAGTACGCTCCCACACATCCCTAAATTCGCCTGTGATCATAATTACAATAATGTAGCCAATCATAGCGTTAATATTGAAGTCGCTTTGCGGTGATAAAATATTTGCTTGAAGTAAAAAAAGTTGGCCAACAAGCAAACATAAAATACTAATAAAGCCTTTTGAAAAGCCATAGCGTAAAGAAACTAAAAGTGGGCCAAGTACAGGCCACGAAAACCCTCCCTCAGTCCAAAATGGGTCCTGTGCGTTAAATAATACAGGCAGCCCTAAAGCAAGCGCGGTAAATATAAATACCTCAGCCCATATTTGTAGCTCAGGAACGTCTCTTGGTCTAAGGAAATGTGTTTTCACTCACTAACCTCTATATAAGAAATTAAATCGGCAATCACATCTTGTGCTGTTGCTGCAATGCTATCGCGGCCCCAGCCACTTTTAGCAATAGTACCCGTCCAAACTGGTGTGGTTTGTCCATTTACGGTGAGTGATAATGTAAGTGCAACAACAGGTTCGCCATCAAGCCCTGCTTTGTAGCGCCACTCTTCAATGCTGCCTGTTAGTACATAGTCAGCTTGTTGAGTGCTTAACCATTGCATAGCATTGTCTAAACGGTATTGATCATCCAGCGGTGGAAGCTCTTTGGTGTTTACGCGAGGTGCACGTATAAGAGTTGGTAATTTATTTTGTTGCCAAATACTGGCTAAAATATCTTCAGCACGCTCACCGGCAAGCGGTGTTTGAGCATGATTAACAAGCGGCATTAGTGCCACTGTTTTTGAAGGGCTAAGCTCTATATCATCAGCAACTCTGCTGGTGGTACATGCTGATAATAGTAATACCAAACACGGTATAATTAAACGAAACATACTCTCTCCTAACATTAAAAATGTACGTAATAACCTAATTGTAATTGTGTATCTGAGTTACCCACTTTATTACTACTTTGGTAACCCAGCTGTAATTTAAATAAATCATCGCCCAGTACAGACCAACCTGCGCCACTTGAAACTGATACATCTACTGTATCGTTAAGTGTCTGATAGCCAGTACTTATATCAAATAACCACGAAGGGCTTGCGCCTAAATAAGGAGGTTCTAATGAGCCAGTTGAAGCAAATGAAGTCCCTAGTGCAAAACGTCTAAATGGTTGAAGGTCAACTCTTAGCGGTCTTCTGCTTGCATCTGTATTTATTAATGCATTAACACGTTCAAAGTCTTGCCATTGTGCACTAAAATAAGCGTTCCAAATTGGGCGATCTTTTAAAATGCTGTACTGGTAACGTGCATTATATTCTTGGCCATTAATGAGTGAGCTGCCATCGTCTCTTCGAGAAAAAGACATCGCTGCTGCTGATAGTTGTACGTTTTGTCTACCATCAATGTTGTAGTTAACATAGGCCGTGGCTTTATCTAGTTGAGCATAACTAAGTAGCGCTTCTGATTGGCGGTTTTCAACATTATATTCAAGCTTTAAACCTATCTGTGTACGCGAATCCCATTGATAACGAGAGTCTAAGCTAAGACCTTGGCGGCTAACTAAGCTGCCTTGGTGAGAATCTATTTTTGCATCAAAATACCAACGACCAAATGTCATTTTATCTTCTATCGCAAACAGTAATCCGTTGTTATCAAGATTTTGCTGATTACTTAAACTTAATTTCCATTGCCCATTAGCATATGGAAAATAAACGTTTACATCGTACTGGCTACTGTTTAAACCAGCCTCTGGCGATAGGTTAATTTCAAGCGCCCTAAAGTAGGATGCACGTGCATTTCTAAGTAAGCTCAATTGTGATTCGTCAAGCTCACCAGTCAGTTCTTCATACCAACGCTGCATTGTTGCGTATGGCTGCTTTAGATAGAGTAGGGCGTTTAGTTCATCTAATTTGCTTAGTGAGCCTTCTGCTAATAGTTGTTTCGCTTTATTAAATTCGCCGTTGGTCATATAAAGTTGTAGTTTTTGCCATGGCTCTAATTTTTGTGCAGCTCTGCGCGCTAACCACCAGTTTGTTTGGGGCTCACCAATAGTGTCGGGGGCAAGTTCTTCCATTGTGTTTAATTGCATTAAATGAGGAACAGCCATCGCGCCCGCCCAGCGGAACATTAAGCCTCTGTATGCATATTTATCTTTAGGTAAGTGTTGCAGTAAATAGTGATTAAGTTCAGCAGCATTTGCATAATAACCAAGTTGCTTCATTACATCGGCTAAGTTAACCAGTGTTGTTAAATCGCTTGGATCTGCAATGGCTAATTTACGCAAATAAAAGTAAGCACTGTTATATGACTTTTCGTGAATAGATAAGCTTGCTAAGAGCTGCGTCCACGCATAGGAAGTGTCGCTTTGAGAATAGCGCGTTAAAATGCGGCCAATCATTACAGTGTCATGCATTTGCAGCGCTAACCAACCTTGTGCAAGCACAACATCAGAGTCATATTCGCTTAATTTAGCAGCGCGGTTTAAAGTTGTATAAGCTGAATTTAAATCACTTTGGTTTTGATACCAATTAGAAAGAATTAACCAAGCAGGATAGAGAGCTTTATTATATCGTTGTTTATCAAGTTCAGCATGAATACGTGCAACTGATTTAGCATCATTTACTTGTGTGCTTAATAATGCAATTTGAATCAATTGACGGTCAGTTTGCGACTCACTTTTCCATAAATAATCAAGAAGCTCCTGAGGCCTACCTTCAAAGCGCAATTGTTGGTAGTGCAGCATGTCGCCTACGCTTAAAGGGCTTATTTGTTGTAACTGCTCTAATGCATATAGCTCATGAGCTTTGTCTTGGACTCGCATTGCCATGTCTACATTGGCACTCCAAAACTCATCGTCAGAACTTTCATGTTTGTTTTTTAGTACTTGCAGAGCTGTAGAAAAGTCATCTTCTAGCCAAAATGCGCGGGCAATCCAAAGTAAATCTTCTTCATTTTTAGGCCCTTTATATGTAGGCCACAAAGCTCTTAATGCTTTTAAATTACCAGTATCGTGAAGTACTTTTGCTTTCCAATATTGTGATAATGCACTTTTACCATTTATTTGCTCAAAGCGTTCAATATTATTTAACTCTTGCTTTGTGTTACCAATAAATTCGTTAGCTTGCATCCAATTAGCAAAGCCATTTCCTTTTAGATTTCTATTTTGGGCTTTATATTCGTATATATCATTAGCATCTTGGTATAAATATAGAGTGGTGGCATCGTTAATACTATCGGTAAGCATCGCAGGGGTTACGGCTTTGTTAGACATTAGCCATTTAAACTCTCGAAGTGCTTCTTTAGGCTTGTTTTGCCAGCGCTTTATCTTCCAATTTAATAAATGTAGCTCTTTGTCATCTGAGCTTTGTAGTAATAGCTTTGCAAGTAATTGCTCAGCCCCTTTTGCATTTCCATTTGCTAAACGCAGGTGCATTGCTTGTGTTAAGTACTCGCTGTTATTTGGATCGGTCTTTAATAAGCTTTCAATAGCTTGAGCTGCATCTTCTGTGTTGCCAGCCAAGTTTGCTAAATAAAGGGTGCGTTTAACATCGGCTTTGTCACCGTAGATGCTCCACCATGCATAAGCTTGAATCGGATTATTTGCGCCAAGCGCAGTTTCAATCGCTTTAGCTGCAATGTCAGCATTTATATTTGTTTTATAAATAGCGAATGCTTTGTCAGGTTCCCCTGCGCTTAACCAGTAATCGGCTGCAAGGAGTGGCTGTTTATTTTTTTGATAATACTGAGCAACTTTTGCGTTTAACCCAACGGCTTTTGCAATTGTCAGTATTTGTTCGTTCCAATTTTTATGAGCTCCTATTTTTAAAGATAGCTCTTCAAAGCGGTCGTCAATTTTAGCACCACTTGCTAGCCATAATGAGTAGAGCAGCTTTATTTCAAGTGTTGCTTTGCGCTCACCTCTAGGTAGCTTTTCAAGCTCGTTAGTGGCTTGTGAATACTCACTAAGCCCTATATGTAGCTCAACCAATTTAGCGCGAAGCTTTTCGTTGTCGGGCTCTGTATTGAGCGCTGCATTAAGGTAAGATTTCTCAAAGGTATAATCTTGTGAAAGTGCATCATCTTCAAAAAATAAGGTATGGGGAAATAACGCATAAAGTGCAAAACAACTTACAGCTAGTATCG
The DNA here is from genome assembly GCF_014163875.1 of Pseudoalteromonas sp. SR43-3. NCBI lineage: Bacteria > Pseudomonadati > Pseudomonadota > Gammaproteobacteria > Alteromonadales > Pseudoalteromonadaceae > Pseudoalteromonas > Pseudoalteromonas sp. SR43-3. Next base: position 94,521 of record NZ_JACJEC010000012.1, read on the forward strand.
CTAATATTGTTTTTATAGAAATTAACTGAGGGCGCTTTTTAGTATTCATTATAGAGCAGATCCGTTGCAGTTAAGGTAACCATAAAAGTCACCTGTAGGTATTTTGAAATGTGTTAATTTACCCCGATTAATACCTTTGAAGCGCTCACCCAAATTAGATACAAATTCGCAAGAACGTGCATTAATTAAATCAAGTGAAGCGGGCACCCATGCTTTAAAACTAACCGGTCCGTTAACTTGCCAGTTATTAATAACAACATTTGCAGATGCTAAATAAGGTTTTTTACTATTTTGGCTATGATCAAAGCTAAGGCGAGCTATGTTATTTATAATATGTATGTAGTCACCTTTTTCAGTTACACCAGATACACCTTCACTTTGAGCTATGTTTGGCACATCAAAATCGGTAGGTATGCGCAGAGTGCGAATGTACTTTGAGCTAAATAACCATTCATTATTACTGTTTTTTGCAAGTGCAGAAAAGTAAAAATCTTTTGCTACTTTTGCATAGTGGCTTAAATGCACCGGTGTATTTGGCCTTGCTAAAACATAATCTATGTTGTGTTTAAGAGCGTCTAGTCCCGCAAGAACTTCACCTGAATAAAAGTGATAATAAATAGTGTAAGGTTTTAACCTATATGGCTTTTCTGTTATTTCGAATGTTTCGGTTAAGCGTCTAAAGCCGTAATAAGGGCCATGCCATAAGTTTGTGTAAACATTTTCATTTAATATGGGGGCGTAAATTTGATACAGCAAATCTCTTTCAGGGCGACCGATAGGGGAGATGTGAGAAAGGCTTGGGTTATCAGCATTTACATCAGTATTACCGCCATTGACATTTAACACGCCAGCATCACGAGCCAGTTCAAGCGCTTTAGGACCAGGAGTTGCATCGCCTGACCATAGCATCATTACTGTTTTTTTATTTTTAGGTGCGAGCTTGTCATTAATGTACTTTATCGAGTCGGTAATTTCTTTTTTAAGGCTAATTGTGTTGTAGCCAGGCACGTCTAGATGAAAACCGTAATCTGTGTCGTCTTCATCTATTTTTTTTCGCCCAGATAGTGCTGTCCAAAAATAGGGATGACTATAAGTGTGTGAAGCAACTTCTACGTAAGGCAGGTTAAAAATACTACGCGCAATGCCTTCGAGTTTGGCACTTTGTTTAGAATGAATACCGCCTTCTTCAATATCAGCTTGGATCACTGATGACGTTAACGGTAGTTTGTAGTGTTTAATTATTTCATCTCGAATTACTTCTGCTGAATAAGGCTTACCTGCGTAGTGGGCAATACTTGTAAATCCATCTCCATCGATATGCAAAGTAAGCATTCGCCTGCCGCTTTCGGTGGTTGTATCTGGCACTAATATAGGTGGTAACCCCATTGCTTGAGTAAGCAATGTACGCGGATCAATAACCCATTTGCTGCCTTCCATCGGAAATGTATCAATTAGCCAAGGAGCAACCACGACTGCACCATATTTAGTTTTAGCCGCTTGTACAATTATTGTGTTATCAGCTGATTTTATTGTAATTAAAGGAGTCGCATTAGTTGCTAATTTTAGTAAATATGGTTTAACGATAGGGGGAGGTGTTGTGGATTCTCCTTTGAGCCAAGGTGCAAAGCTATCTTGTTTATATGGACCTTCAGGTAGTGTGTTTAACGACTCAATACCCATGTTAAATAGTAATTTAGTTGACTGTGGTAACTCGCCTAAAATAAGTTCTGGCACAACACCTAAATTAGCTTCAAGCCAATTGGTAAGTGTTGGGGTGTAAAATGCATCGCTTGAGGTCCACGAAATAATACCGGCATGTAAGCTAGGGTCAACCAAAGGTAAGTCGCGTTTTGCCATATCTATGTAATCAGGTATATACCCCAAATACTCAATCAGGGTCGCAAGCTTTAAATGTACGGTAGTGTAAATGAGTGGCTGTACGTTACTGTTGTACGGAATGAGGATGCGTCTTGGTACTGGTGATATAGTTGATGTACCCCATGTTTGTAAGTGCCCATCAGTTACCCAGGGAATAAAACCTGCCTGTTTTATTTTTTGCGCCATAGCAAGACGGTTGTCAGGCTGTGCATAATCAATAACTTGTACTTTAAAACCAAGCTTTTGTGCCGTTTTTAATTGTGTACTTAGCCAAGCTTGATCGTTCTCGGTGGTTAATTTGTAGCTATTATTGATTGGGTTGTAATGGCTATATAAACCTTCAGCCACTAAATCACTGGCTAAACCGGTAAGTCTAGGTAGTAACTCAAAGCCTCGGTTGAGGATAAGGTGTTTATTAAACGTGCCAGACAGACTTTTTATAATTGCGACTAAGCCATTTTGTTGGTCTGATTTACTGTGCTTGCCATCTAAAAGCTGATAGCTGTCTAGGGTATCTAAAAACAAGCCACTGAAGCCTCGAGCTTTTAAAGTAGCTGCGTTATTTTGCACATGTTGTTGCCAATGCGTAGATGTTAAATCGGCAATGTGACTATTCCAGTTAGGGTTTACTGCGAGTGAAGACTCACTTTCAATAAACGACTCACCAACACTTAAATAAGCATAAACAGCTATGTCACGCTGTTTAAACCAATTGAGTTCGTGCTCAGTCACAAGGTCAGGCTGAACTACAACGCGAGAATAAAAGGTCATTTCGGCTAATGGCATCGGCGCTGAGTAGTAAAAAGCGATACTATTATTTACAGGCGTTGCGAATGCGTGAGTCGACACTAAAAGTGCAAGGTATAAAATATACTTCATTAATAATTCATTTTTATTAGATTATAACTGTGGCTCAAAGTGATGTGTTCCAATTTTGTTCTAGTTGTTTGGTATTAGGAATATAGGACTATTATATGTTAATGGAAGTTTAATATCCATATATTCATTATTTATATGAACCTAAAACCAATACTAACATGACTAATGAGTTAACTTATTACATACGAAGCAATCGAGCGGCTCAATACGCTATCAAATTAATTTTAGATCAATACAGTCGTTAGAATTTTGAATATAACAAAAAGGGTGGTAAATAATATATTGATTAATACAAAGGTCGCAGTGTTTTTAGTGTTCAAATACCTCCCTTGTGACTATAATATCAGCACGCAGAGCATGGTATGAGTATACTCCCACCAAATTTTTTATTTACTATGTTTTAAACCCAATAAAACATAGTAAACAGTCGTAATTTAACTTTGGCAATTGTCGTTATATATGCATTTATACACCCCGGAGAAAAAATGAGTAATTTAAGCTTGAAAAACAAATTGCTGTTACTAGCTATTTTACCGCTAATGCTACTTTTGATCAGCTTAATGCTGAGTTCTTATTATTTAGAGAATAAAAATCAGCAACAAAATTTTGAAGCATTTCAAACTAAGTTAATAAGTGACAAGCAAACGTTACTAAGTACCGAAATTGAAATTGCTAGCAAAATTGTTCGCTATCAATTAGCAAATGGCTCTGAGCAAGATGCTAAAAACGCTTTAAGAGACTTAACATTTGGCCAAGGTGGTTACTTTTTTATATACGACACCAATGGCATTAGTGTTTTTCATGCATTACTAGGTGATGCTATTGAAGGGCAAAACAAAATAGGGATGACTGACCCTAACGGTAAAAAAATAATAGTGGGCTTATTAGATCAAGCTAGAAAAGGCGGCGGCGCTTTTAACTATCATTTTCAAAAACCAAATACCACAGGCTTAGTTGAAAAGATGGGCTATGCAGCAATGATACCAGGCACAAACTGGATGATTGGTACTGGCGCATATATGGATGATATAGACGCAGAGCTACTTAAATACCAAACAACAATGCAAGAGCATATGAATGATAAGGTAATGACCTTATTATTAATTGCTTTGTTTTGGGTTGTTTTAACAATTATATGTGCGTTAGTTGCCGCAAACACAATGGTAAAACCAATACAACGCATGGCGCAAAGCCTTGACGATATTGCAAAAGGTGAGGGCGATTTAACTAAGCGTCTAGACATTGATACTAACGATGAAATAGGTCAACTTGGCGAAGCATTTAATATGTTTGTAAGTAAGCTACATGGCATTATTGCTAATGTCGTTGATGTAACACACGATGTAAAAACAGCTTCTGGTGACATAAATACACAAACACGATTAATTGAAGATAAGTTACTTAATCACAATCATGAAACAGATCTTGTTGCGACGGCTATTACCGAAATGTCGGCTACTTCTCATGAGGTGGCTCAAAATACAAACCAAGTGGCAGAGTCAACTCAAGCGGCAACGCAAGAAGTTGCTAAAGCTCAAGAGTGTGTTGATATTTCACTCAGTGAGGTTTCAAACTTAATGGGCGAAATTAACCAAGCTGCTGAACAGGTTGATTCACTCAGTGATCAATCTAAAAAGATTAATAGCGTACTAAGTGTAATAGGTGGAATTGCTGAGCAAACAAACTTACTTGCACTTAATGCTGCAATAGAAGCTGCGCGAGCAGGTGAGCAAGGCAGAGGGTTTGCAGTTGTAGCCGATGAAGTAAGAAGCCTAGCAAGTCGTACTCAAGTTAGCACATTAGAGATTAGTGAAATGTTGAGTGAGCTACATAACTTAGTATCAGATGCAGTTGCAGCAATGCAAGCAAGCCAAAGTAGTTGTAATCGCTCTGTTGAATCCTCTCGTGCTATTTCAGAAAGTTTAGGCGCGGTAACAAGCTCAGTTAGATCAATTAATGACATGAGTACGCAAATTGCGACAGCGGCGCTGGAGCAAAGTAGCGTTACAGAAGAAATAAACCGTAATGTATTTGCTATTCAAGAAATAGTTAATGAGCTAACTATTTCAAGTAAAACTACCTCTTCGGTAGGTCAGCATTTAGCTGGGCGTGGTGAAAGCTTAGGACACTTAGTTGGCCAGTTTAAGATTTAACAAAGCTCAAAGCCCTACACTAAAAGCAGCTAATAGCGGCTTTATTTTTGTGGGCGATTTTTTATAAAAATTATTGAATTTTTTGCATGCGTTAAGGTCTATCAGCATGCAAATATACCTATACAGTGAAATAACCATGCAAAACATGCCATCAATTAAACGTTGTACTCGAGAAGAGTTAGCGGCAGAGCAAGATTTGGGGCGTTTAGTCTCTTTTTTACGTTCGAGATTAGCCATTCATGTTGATGCCAAGTTACTTCCTATGGACTTAACTTCTGCGCAATATATTGTGGTTGTACTACTTGCGAGAGAGTCGGTTAATACGCTTGCAGGACTTTGCGAATATATGGTTTATGATCGTGGCGCTATGAGCCGTTTACTAAACCGACTTGAAGAAAAAGGACTCATTATTAAAACGCAATGTGAGCTTGATAAGCGCTCAACTATTTTGTGTTTAAGTGAAAAAGGTAAAGCTCTTTGTCCTGAAATTATGCCTGTAGTGAACGAAGTCTATGCGCAAGCATTAAGTGGTTTTTCAGAGCCAGAAAAAAACCAAATAATCGACTTACTATTCAAAGCTATAAATAATCTTGATTCACTGCCAAACTCCCCCCAAAAGTAGATTATCAATAAAATAGCGATACTGTTTCAATAGAAAGTTAGCGTGCTAATTAGTTGATCTGATTGTGCGCAGAATCTAACTTTGATAATATAGTTGCCTAGGCAATTAAAGTTATCATCTTGTTAGGTTTGTTATGATTGAAAATAATTTGTTAGTACAATTACAGCAGCAATATCCAGAACATACTTTTATGCAACATCACTTAAGTGTTGTCCATAAGGGACGTTTTGCTAACGCGATTGTGTATCGATATAAAGATAATGAATTTGATTTAATTGTTAAAGATTTTAGCCAAAGCCCGTGGTTTATCCGCAAAACATTTGCACGAATGTCGGTAAATCAAGAGTACAAGGGGTTGAGCCGTTTAGCAGAGCTTAACGCAGTTGCTAACCGCTTTTGTAGATTGTCGCCGATAGCGGTTGCTTATAACTATATTGAAGGCACGCCACTGCGCGCTTTAATTCATGAAGACAAAACACTACCTGTTAACTTTTTTAGTGAGCTTGAGCGTCAAGTAGCAAAAATGCATCGCAAAGGCATCGTGCATTTAGACTTGCGTAATATGGGTAATATTTTATGCGGCGCAGACGGTAAACCTTACTTTATTGATTTTCAGTCCACTATTAGCTTTTCTCGTTTTCCACGTTGGTTGCAACGCTTTATGCGAGGATCTGACATGTCAGGCGTATATAAAGCATGGAATAAATTGGGTGAGCAGCCTCTGCCACAAAAAAAGCAAGACTATTTAGAGCGCTTTAATCACGTGCGTAAACGCTGGATTTTTAAAGGTTACCCAATACAGCGTGGCTATGCGTGGGGCGCTGCACTTATTACTCAATTTGTAGATTCTGACTTAGTACGAAATATTACTGATAGACTTTAATTTAAAGCATAAACCGTAATTTAAAAACACCTAATTCATTGTGTGATTTTGCCCATATTAGCCTAGCTAATATGGGATTTTTTTTATTATAAGTAATCCCTTTAGTTTGCTTACTTGTTGTTTAATCCCTCAAAAATAATTCCTTTTACTGTTTTTTTAATTTTTTAAAATAAATATTAGTACTGCATTTAGTTTGCCCATACAATGCGCAAAAATAGCTTGCGCATGCTTAATAAGTTCACGTTTTTTCTGCAATTTTTTATTGTTCAAGTAGACTATAAATAATGTGCGCTTTTAAATTTTAAGGTTTTAAGATGATTGAGTATCCGGTAGACCAACTTCCACAGCTCATAAATGATTTATTGCAATGCGATACAACAGAACGCAAAAATAAATTATTAGCAGATGCGCAGTTAACGCTTTCAACAGAGCACCTGTCATTACTTTTTGAGGCGATACCAAAAGAACAACGACTTGAAATTTGGCAGTTGCTTGATGAAGACACACAACACGAAATTTTTGTTAATTTAAGTGAAGATAGTTGTTTGTGGTTGCTGCAAACGCTAGAAGACACTGAGGCTTTTAAACTTCTTGATGAAGTTAATGTAGAAGAGCTACTGGAACTTGAAGAAGTTATACCAGAGCGATTTGTTGAGTATGCAAAAAAGCAACTCGATGAAGCGCAAACCAAACAATATGATTTAGCGCAGCAATACCCGCCAGAGCAATTAGGTCACTGGTTAGGTTTTGACTTTTTAAAAGTATCGGAGAAGCTAACAGCCGGTGGTGCTAAAAAATTGCTACACAAAGGTTTACCGCAATACAGTGAAGTTATTTATTTAGTAAGCCGCAAGGGTAGTTTAATAGGTGAAGTTGCGGTAAATGATTTAATAAAAGCCAGCGACACCGATAACTTAATGACATTGGCAAATCATGACTTTTCATCGCTCCATGCTGATGATGATTTATATGAAGCGGCAGAAGTGGTGATCCACAGTGAAAAAATGGCACTGCCAGTGGTTAATGTTGATAACAAATTACTTGGGCGATTAACCATTGCCTCTGCTTATGAATTACGACAAGAAATTGCTGATGAAGCAGCCGCTAAAGCCGGTGGTTTACGTGAAGACGAAGACCTGTTCGCAAGTGTGCGAAAAAGTGCTAAAAACCGTGGCATATGGTTAGGTATTAATTTAGCTACTGCCTTTTTAGCGTCGTGGTTTATCGGTTTATTTGGCGCAACGATAGAACAAGTTGTAGCACTAGCGGTATTAATGCCAGTGGTCGCTTCTATGGGGGGAATTGCAGGTAGTCAAACATTAACCGTTATTGTGCGAGGTTTAGCGCTTGGACAGGTTACAGATTCAAACCGTAATGCGTTGCTTAAAAAAGAGCTGCGTGTTGGCGCTGTAAATGGCTTGGTATGGGCGTTTGTAATCGGCCTACTTACCTTTTTATGGTTTAACGACTTAATGCTTAGTATTACGATTACGGTAGCCATATTATTGAATTTAGTGGCCGCGTCACTAGCAGGTGTTGTTATTCCGTCTATTTTAGACAAAATGAAAATTGATCCTGCGTTATCTGGTTCGGTAATTTTAACTACCGTTACCGATATTGTTGGGTTTGTTACCTTTTTAGGTTTAGGCAGTTTATTGCTTTTATAAGCCTTATACCAATTCGCTTAATTAAGTGAATTGGTATTACTAACAGGAAAATACAATGACCTTTGAAGTCATGATTTGGTGTGCAATTGCTTTGTGTATTTCACAATCGGCAATATTTTCGGGCTTAAACTTAGCGTTTTTTTCACTAAGTAGGCTTCAGCTTGAAATGGAAAGTGCAAAAGGGAACGAGGCGGCCATAAAAGTCATGGCCCTTCGAAACGACTCTAACTTTTTATTATCGACTATTTTGTGGGGTAACGTAGGTATTAACGTACTACTTACACTACTTTCTGATTCGGTATTAATGGGCGCAAGTTCGTTTTTATTCTCAACTATCGCAATTACTATTATTGGTGAAATAACACCACAGGCTTATTTTTCGCGTAATGCGTTAAAAATGGCGAGCCTACTTTCGCCGTTAATTAAGTTTTATCAGTTTCTGTTTTATATAGTTGCTAAGCCAACTGCTTTAATTCTCGATGCATGGTTAGGTAAAGAGGGGATTACGTACTTTGCTGAAAGTGAGCTCAGGGGTATTATTCGCAAACACATAGAGGCTGAAGAAGCTGATGTTCAACACGTTGAGGGAATAGGCGCGCTTAACTTTTTTAGCTTAGATGAAATAAGCGTAACCAAAGAGGGTGAGGTAATTGATCCAGACTCGATTATTGCTTTGCCTACTAAGCTTGATTTGCCTATTTTCCCAGACCTTACATTAACAACTGATAATGAGTTTTTACGCAAACTACATAAGTCAGGTTATAACTGGGTGATCATTACCAATGAAGACGGTTGGCCTTTATTAGTTGTAGATGCTGACGGCTTTTTAAGATCAGCGTTATTTGAGCCAGATACGTTTGACCCTTATCACTATTGTCACAGACCTATAATTGTTGCTGATGAAGCGATGCGTTTGAGTGAAGTGATTTTAAAAATACGGGCTAATCATTCTTTAGATAAATCGTTTGATGGGGCCATTGATCACGATGTGGTATTAGTGTGGAGCGATGTGAAACGCATTATTACCGGCGCTGATATATTTGGTCGGTTGCTCAAAGGTATGAGTGCACCAAAACTCGAACTGCATGAAAGTACAGAGAATAAAAAGCCGCTGTAAAGCGGCTTTTTTGTATTTAGTTGGATGGAGCTTTACGCCCAACCTTCGTAGCGCTTACGACGTGACAGCACTATCGTTAATATAATACCTAAAAACAGGCCTAAAAACGCAATAGCACCACCGTAAGTAAGTAGCTGGCGTTTCTCTTTTGAGCTAGCAGCTTCTTTTTGAGTGCGCTCTTGCTCTAGCGTTGTTTTAAGCTTAGTAATTTGAGCAGATAACTGCAGATTTTGATCTGTTAAAGTTTGGTTTTGTTCTTGTAGCTGTGGAAGTTCTATTTGAGCTTGGCGTAGCTTTTCTTGCATAGTGCTCATTTCGCTACTTAGTGTTTTGTACTGTTGGTGTAAGCCCGCTGTTTTAGTAATAAACTTAGTTTCTATCCAGCCTTCGCGGTCTTTATCATCTTTAATTTTTATAAAGCCGTTTTCTTCATTTGATAACAAGGTTAACTTTGTTCCAGCATCTACAGAGCCGAGTAGTCGATAATTTTTACTCGCCCCAGAGCGCATAAAAGTGTATAGATTATCGATAATATAAGCGGTGTTTGCATTCGTTGAATTTGCAGGTTGTGCTTCTTGTGCATAACTCATGAATGTGGTGGCTGTTAAAAGTAGCCCTAATAAACAATGTTTTAGCATTTATCTACCTTGTTGATCTAACTGCGTCCGTTATGAACGTGATTTTTATTTCACATAAGTAGTTAGATAGTATGGATTAAATAGATCAATAGCAAGACTGATATTGTAACCCAGTACGGTAACGCAGGAGTAGTTATCGAGTCCACTAGGTTACAAGCCTCACGCTGTGATTAAATTGCTCCTAGATAGAACGAATTTTAATCCGCAAAGGTCATCAAGCCCTAAAATAAGGTTAAAAAATTTGCATTGTTAAGGCGCTTTGTTTATTTTGAGCACTTATTTATTTTAAAGGTAATCCGCAAACCGAATGGATACTGAGATAGAACTGAAATTTTTGGTATCAGATGCCGTTATTCCACTGATCCCCTCGTTAATTACTCAATTTGCAAAAACGGTGAAGAATAAACCGTCTCGCAGCTTACAAAATGCATACTACGATACGCCAAGCAGAGAGCTTAGAGCGCTTGATATAGGCTTTCGAACGCGTTGTTCTGACAGCGAATGCGAGCAAACTATAAAGCTTGCAGGTGAAGTGGTAGGTGGTTTACACCAACGTCCAGAGTACAATTTACCAATTGAATCAAGCCGCCCTAATTTAATGGCGTTTGATGCTGATATTTGGCCTCATGGCATGCAAATAAGCGCCATCTCAAAAAACTTGTATCCAATATTTAGTACTAACTTCATTCGTCGTACTTGGTTAATTGAAACCGAAAGTGGCGCTAAAATTGAAGTCGTACTCGATAAAGGTGAAATTGCGGCTTCGGGTAAAATTGAAATTATTAGCGAGCTAGAAATTGAGCTAGTTGAGGGCAGTCGTAATGAGCTGTTTGCATTTGCAGATATACTAGTTAGCCAAAACTGCATACGCTTAGGTTTGTATTCTAAGGCCGCGCGTGGTTATCGACTTGCTGATGAAAAACCTTTAATGCCAAGCAAATCTATTGGTTTTGTACAATTACCAAAGTCGACTACTCAAGAGCGTGCTTTAGTTGAAGCCATGAACTTTGGCATTCGCTTTGTACAAAAGCACGAGCAATGCTATTTCGATAAGCCAAGTTTAAAAACACTTAAACGCGTAACTGACGGCATCAGTTTAATCCGCCATACTTTTTGGCTATACGACGATATAGTATCTAAAGAAAGTACAGAGCACTTACGTACCGAACTTAAATGGTTATTAAGTGAATTAGCGTGGGTAGAAAACGCGATCCAATTAAAAACGTACACGTCTAAACGCCATGCTTTTTATAAAAAAATTAATGCGGCGCCAGCACTTGCTCAAGTCATTGGAGACTTAAAAGAGTTACAGCCAAGCATTGACGATATAAATGCACTGTTTCACAGCGCACGTTATAATCGTTTATTACTATCGTTAACTACCTGGTTAATCGATAAGCAATGGCGTAAAGACTGGGGGCAAGCAGAGCTTCAAGCGGCTGAGCAAAATGTGTCGTCTATTGCCAATAGGCTTTTCAATAAAGACTGGAAAAACCTGCACGAGTTGCTTCCAAAGGAGCAAACACTCGATGTCGCTTCGTATTTAAACCTGCGAACTCAGCTTGAAAATAGCCTACTGAGCGGTAACTGTTTAGGATCGTTATTTGATAAAGAAGAACGCCTAGAGTTTAGATTGCCTTGGCTTGATATTTCTCATGGTATTTATGAATTAAGTACGCTTGAGTATTTAAAGCAATTATGTGCAGGGCAAGAGGACGAACAGCTTGCTAAAATCCAGTCATGGCTTGAACAAAAGTCTGAATATTTGGTCAGTGCCATGGAGCAAAGTCGCCTTGCTTCACTTGACATAGAACCTTACTGGCAAAAATAAATGATGCGCTTTTGTAATAAAATTCAGTTGCAAAAGTGTTTATTCGTTATTTTTTTATTAGTTAGTTTTAACACTTACGCTGAGCCCATATGGCATTTGTATAAAAACAAAAATGGCGTAAGTGTGTATTATCAAAGCCACAGTGATAATACCTTTGAAGTAAAAGCGCAGATGAGCGTGAAAGGCGTATCCACCAATGAGTTTTTAGAATTACTTAGTGATACCGATGCCGCACCCCAATGGCTCGAAAATATATCTCAGGTAAAGGTTATTAAGCACATAAGCCCATCAGAAAATTTAGTGTACAGTTATTTTAATTCTCCTTGGCCTGTTAGAGATAGAGATAGCATTACTTATTCTTGTTATTCACAGTTGACTGCAAATAAAAGCCAATTGCTTATTAAGGCTCGCCCTAATAAGCAGCCCAAAAACAATGGCGTTATAAGAATTACTACTTTAAATGCACGCTGGCTGCTGAGTGAGGACAAAGGCCGCCTTGATATTGAGTACCAAGTATATGCTTTGCCTGATGGGGCAATACCTACCTGGCTAAGCAATAAGGTCGGATTGAAAAGTACTTACATCACATTTATGAACTTGCATCATATGCTCACAGATAAAAAATACACTCCAAAACTACCTGTAATCAAAGCAGGTCAATGCTAAATATCGAATATATAATAATTTAATGGTGTGTTGAGTAGTCTTTAACTACGCTTAAGCAATAATGACACGCTATTATTTGGAGAATTGATGAAGTATTTAGTGGCTATATTATGTTTGATACACAGCTCATTCTTATTAGCTCAAGAATATACCTTTGGTGTAGTGCCGCAATACGAGCCGCAAAAGCTAAATACTATTTGGCAACCTTTGTTAAAACAAGTAAGTAAGCAAACAGGGGTAACAATAAAGCTAATTACAGTTGAGTCTATTCCTGTATTTGAAAAAGCCTTTGCTAATGGCGAGTACGACTTTGCATACATGAACCCATGGCATAGTGTTGTAGCATACGAAAAACAGGGGTATTTACCACTAATAAAAGATGCAGGGCGAAAGCTGCAAGGTATTTTGCTCGTAAATAAAGACAGTGGTATTGATAATTTAAGCCAACTAGAGGGCGCTGAAATAGCATTCCCTGCACCTAACGCATTAGGTGCGTCATTATTAATGAGAGCTGATTTAGCATTGTTATACGGGCTAACAATAAAGCCTGTATATGTCCAAACTCATCCATCGGTATATTTAAATGTAGCACTGCACTCAACAATGGCGGGCGGTGGTGTAATGGGCACATTTAAACAGCAACCAGAAAGCTTACAAAACAAACTCAAAATTCTTTATAAAACGCGTGAAATTAGTCGCCACCCAATTGTCGTCCACCCAAGGGTTGATGCTGCAATACAGTTAAAAGTGCAACAAGCTATTTTAGATATAGGGCAAAGCGCAGAGCATAAACATTTACTTGCAGGTATCCCAATTATTAAACCTAGTATTGCAATTTTAGCAGAGTATCAGCAGTTAACTCAGTGGGGCTTGCGCTCATTTTATGTTGAAAATTAGAGGGTTTCGTAGTTTAAGGGCGCAAAGCTTTATTGTTGTATTGCTTTGTGGCTTGCTTATGGCATGTCTTTTTATGTTTTACGCATTACCTGAACAAGCGCGTTGGGTAAACGATGGGCTTTCAAAGGCTGCTCAGCGTTCTTTAGCGCAGTTATCGACTTCTATAACGACTCCGTTGTTAACTAGGCAGTATGCAGAGCTATATGAAGAGATAGACAGTCAACTTCAAACTCGCCCTAATTGGAAAAGTATTAAAATTGTTGATGTTGATTCAAAAAATCAATTGTATCCGCTTGAGAATTGGGTTGGAGCAAATGAAAACGGCGACATGCTGTTATCTCAACAGGTGGTATTTTTAGACAAACCGCTGGCTAATATTAGCTTGGTTGTTAATTTTACTAATGAAATTAACGAATCTTCAAAACTTCATTACACCTTAATATATATACAATTTATTATTTTAGTTATCGTTTTTATAGGTTTGGCTTGGCTGGTGGATTACAGGGTTACATCGCCGTTGAGGACGCTAAAACTTGGGTTTTCACGTTTAGCCAAAGGCGACTTTGATTGCCATATAGATAAACAACAACAAAATGAAGTGGGCAGTGTAATAAATGCATTTAATAATATGGTTGATGAGGTTGCGAATAACCATCAAAAATTAAATGCATTACGAATTCAAGCTGAGTCTGCAAGTAAAGCAAAGTCAGATTTTATGGCCAGTATGAGCCACGAATTAAGAACTCCATTAAATGCAATTTTAGGCTTAGCCCAGCTGTATGGATATGATGAGAGTGCAAATAAAGTACAAAAAGAAAACGCGAAAAGCATTTATCAAGCTGGAGAACATTTACTATTACTCATAGACGATGTGCTTGATTTAACAGCTATTGAGTCGGGTAATATGCAGTTTAGTTTTTCTTATGTGCCTATTAAAAGCATATTAGAAGAGTCAGTAGAGCTTGTCACTGAGCTTATTAAAGGGCAATCAATAACACTGCAAACTCACGGTTTTGAGTCCTTAGAAGGGTTGAGTATTTATATTGATCAGCGCCGCTTTAAACAAGTGATGCTTAACTTGCTTTCAAATGCGATTAAATACAACAAACTAAATGGCAGTATTAATATTAATTGTCGGGTGTTAAGTAATAAACAATGCGAAATAGATGTAATAGATACCGGATGTGGATTTTCTCCAGATGACATTTCTCGCCTATTTAAACCTTTTGACCGCTTAGGCGCTGAAACCAGTAAAGTAAATGGAACCGGTATTGGTTTAGTGATAACTAAGCAGCTGGTAGAGCGTATGCAAGGGTCTTTGAGCGCACAAAGCGAGCAGCACAAAGGTTCTTGTTTTACGCTAAACTTTAACAGTTTTGATCAAACTGACTTGCCAGCACAAGTGCAAGCCCCTCAAATAACACAGCAAAGCTTAAATGCGGTAACGCTTCCTACGCTTGAGGTTTTAGTGGCAGAAGATCAAGTTACAAATCAGCAAGTGTTAAAACAGCAATTAACCATGCTTGGAGTGTGCTCTACTTTTGTAAGTAACGGTGAGCAAGCTTGGGAGGCCATACAAAATAAACGCTTTGATATTTTACTAACCGACATTCAAATGCCCTTACTCGATGGGTTAGGGTTAGCCAAAAAAATACGCGAAAACACTCATTTTGATGAACTGATTATAATTGCAATTACGGCCAACATTACCAAAAACAACATAGATAATTGTTATACTTGTGGAATGAATGGCTTTTTAACAAAGCCTATTGAGCTTGTTAAATTAAAGTCGTTATTGATGGAGCATTCTCAAACTATGGTCAATACACGTTCAGAAAAATCAGATGGTGAAAATATAGCTTCAGATAGTTTTGATCAATTAGATATTACGCTACTAAAAGCAATGCTTGGTGATGATCCTAGCGTACATTGCATGGTATTTAATGCGTTTTTACAAACAGCAGGGGAGCAAATTAAATTAGCTAACGCGTATGCTAAAAGTAAAAACTATGTTGATTTAGCTTTTCAGGCGCATGCATTAAAGTCGTCTTCAAAGTCTGTGGGGGCTATTGAGTTGGCAAATATATGCCAACAGATAGAAACACAGGCAGAGAGTGAAATAGTTAAAGGTGATTATATACAGCAGCTGGAAGAGTGCTTTAACGATGTAGTCACACAACTTAAAAGCTATTGTTTACGATATGAAAAACGCACATAAAAAATGGCTCTTAAAGCTGTCTCTTATACACAAATCCCTGCTAAGAAATTAGCGGGGATTTTTTTGAACTAAATCTCAATGTCATGATCAGATCTTCAAATCTTGTTTGAGGGCACATTATGATTAACGAACATACTC
>NZ_JACJEC010000013.1:0-99428 GCF_014163875.1 Pseudoalteromonas sp. SR43-3
TAGTGAAACGAAACAGCGCCGATGATAGTGTAGCATTTGCTATGTGAAAGTAGGACATTACCAGGCTTCAAATTGTAGAGAGCCCGACTAGAAATAGTCGGGCTTTTTTACGTCTGCAGAAAAGTGAAATGTGCGCAATTATCATCCACTCACA
Organism: Pseudoalteromonas sp. SR43-3; assembly: GCF_014163875.1. Classification (NCBI taxonomy): domain Bacteria; kingdom Pseudomonadati; phylum Pseudomonadota; class Gammaproteobacteria; order Alteromonadales; family Pseudoalteromonadaceae; genus Pseudoalteromonas; species Pseudoalteromonas sp. SR43-3. The sequence goes on from NZ_JACJEC010000013.1 coordinate 155, forward strand.
GCAACACCCATCTCGTAGGCCGGGTGAGCGTAGCGACTCCCGACGTTAAAATCACATCTAGAAGTGTGCAATTAATATTTATAAAAGTAGGATTGTTAATGAGTGCAGAGGTTTTTAGTCGTTAATCATTACTTAAAATTTTATCTAGTTGTCCCGCTCTCATTTTTATATAGATACTTCTAATAAAGTACTTAAGAAAACTGTACTATTACAGGTGTTTTAAAATAACTATAACGAGAAACAAATGAAATTATTAACTGTAGCAACTTTAATAGTTGCTTCATCGACAGCTTTTGCACGCCCTGCACCGTTAGTGTCTATTCCTACTCATGATGCCTTTTTTAATAGTATCGCAGCGCATTGCGGTAAAGCTTTTGAAGGTGAAGTAGCGGTAGATAACGCGAAAGGCCCAAGCTCATTTACAGATAAAAAACTGGTTATGCATGTACGTAAATGTAGTGAGACTGAGTTACAAGTACCGTTTCATGTAGGAGACGATGCATCACGTACGTGGATCATAACTAAAACGGGTAGCGGCTTGAGTTTAAAGCACGATCATCGTCATAGAGATGGAACAGACGACGCATCAACTATGTATGGTGGCCATACGCTTGATGCAGGGTTTGCGCAAATGCAGTCGTTTCCAGCAGACCAATACTCTAAAGAGTTATTTGTAAAACAAGGTCTTGCGCAGTCTGTAGGTAATACATGGCAAATGTATATTTACCCAGAAGTATTTACTTATCGATTAATTCGTCAAGGACGTGAGTTTAAGGTGGATTTTGATTTAACTAAACCGATTATTCCACCATCAGCACCTTGGGGTTATAAAGACTAAGGTTACTTACCTTTACTTGTATCTTCTTTAGTTTCGCATTGGAGTAAAACACTTAAATCTGGTTGGTAAGCGCGTGGTTTTGTTGGAAAGCGTTCGTACTCTTGCACGCCTTCAAGTACTTTCAACATAAAGGTATTGCCGCGGCATAGACGGTCAGCATGACGTAACAAAAATACACTTTGATTCGTAAAGTGTTTGTAATCGTCTGACTGGATTTCTATTTTATAGTTGTCTTCGCCAATTTGTGTTTGGTAGTAATGTACTTTGTTATCAAAGTCGTAGAGCTTCTCGGTTTCGGCTTTTTCAGCAAGTGCAGTATTTGCACTCGAAAGGGCCACCAGCGTAGCGCCTATAAATAAGCGTGGTGTGTTTATTCCTTTCATAAAATGTATCCTTTAATTTGCGAACTTTATACCCATTAATAAGAGTAATAAGGTCGATTTCTTTACGTATTAGTCTAACACCCAAAAAGGGAAAGTGTGATGTTCAAACAAATAAAACAACTTTTTGCTGTATTCGATGAACAGCAGCCAAGTATGCAAGAGCACGACTTAAAAACAGCGGTTGCTGCATTATTAATTGAAGTTATGCGCGCAGATACCAAGCTTGAACATGATGAACAACGAACCCTGACTGTAACCTTAAAAAAGTACTTTAATTTAACAGACACTGAGGTTAATGAGCTTACTAATAATGCGGCAAGTAGCTTAGATGATTCGATAGATTACTTTCAGTTTTCAAAACAGATTAATGAGCATTGTAGCGCGGAGCAGCGAATAGAAATAATAGAGTTATTATGGCGCTTAGCGTATGCCGATGGAGAAATAGATCCCCAAGAAGACTACGTTATACGTAAAGTAGCAGGGCTTTTATATGTAACGCATACCGACTTTATCGCCGCCAAAATAGCAGCGACAAAGTAATTAGTTATTTAGGCGTGCAAGTTATCTTAACTTACTTGCAACGCTTACTAACTGATGAGCGAGGGCTGATACTTTTTCAGCCGTTACAGGTTCATTTATTTGCCCATTCTCATTAAACAGTGTGTGCACAGCGGGTACTGCAAGTTGATCGGCAAGTACTAACGATCCAATGCCGCTTAATATATCACGCACATGATTTAAACCTCGTAAGCCGCCAAGCCCACCAGGCGATGCTGCAAATAAAGCGACCACTTTATTACGAAAAGCAGGAACAGCACCTTGCTCTGTACGCGATGCCCAATCAATCGCATTTTTTAGTGCTGCGGTAATAGAGCCGTTGTACTCTGGGCTTGCTAGTAAAATACCGTCGGCTGTACGTAGCTTATCTTTTAAAAGCTGTACATCGCTTGGTGTACCTTGCGCTTCAATATCTTCGTTAAATAGTGGGATGTTTAATTCGTTTAGTTTTATTACTTCTACTTCAGCACCTGTTTGTAGAGCAAAACGTGCTGCCTCATTAATAATTTTTTGGTTAAAGCTTTCTTGGCGAAGGCTTCCAGCTAGGGCGATAATTTTTGGTGCTGACATGGTAGTGGCCTTTTAATGTTTTAAGTTACATGACTAATGTAGCAAAATTTCACTTGTAGAAAACCCTAATAAACGCAACACTTGTGTGCGTATATGCACATAAGTAAAAGGTAGGCAGCATGGCGATAAAATTTGAAGATTGGCAAGACGTTAAAGTTGCGTTCGAAGTAGCACGGTTAGGCACGCTAACAGCAGCGGCCGAGGAGCTTAATGTGCACCACAGCACAGTGCTTAGGCGAATTAATAATCTTGAAAAAAACTTAAATGCACGGCTTTTTCATCGCCATGCTCGTGGCTACAAGGTTACTGAAATTGGCACCAAGTTATTTGCAACAGCACAAACAATCCATAGCTCCTTAGAGCAGTTACATAACGATATAGTAGCGGCCGATAGCACCCTTAGAGGTAGTTTGTTGCTAACGACGGTAAGTGGCTTCATGGATGTCCTTGGTGATGTATGTGAGCAATTTCAGGCGCTACATCCACAAGTGCAGCTTGAGGTTATTTTAGAACAAAAAAGGCTAAGGCTCGATCACGGACAAGCACATATTGCAGTGCGTGCAGGCCCAAGACCTGATGAAGGCGATTATATTGCTCAGCATTTGGCGCAGCTTTCATCGGGTTTATACGCTAATAAACGTTACATTAATAAATACGGTATGCCTAAATTATTAATTGATTTACAACAACATAACTTTGTATCGGGCGTGGCAGGTTTTAATGCCCGCGTGCCTTATTTTGCATGGGCTGATGAGCACATTCCTGCATCGCAAATAAAGCTGCGAGTATCTGAAACTGCAGAAGCGACTCGTGCAATCATTAAAGGGCTAGGCATTGGCGGATTACAACATGACGTAGCGGCGCAATATCCTGATTTAGTGCCTATATTGCACAGTGAGTTAAGCTGGCCTACCGATGTATGGTTAGTCACGCATCACTTAGTGCATCGTACTGCTAAAGTACAAGCTTTTGCAGGGTTGTTAAAAACACACTTTAGTAAGTTAGCTGCTAATCAATAGTTTTAGCAGCGTGTTAGCTGTATTTTAAATGATTATAGTGTTTTTTTTACTTCTATCCCTAGGCGTTTAGCCAAGCGTACTAAGTTTGCTCTATCTAATTCAAGTACTCTTGCTGCTGCTGACCAGTTGTAGTTATGCTTCTTTAATTGCTCGGTAATTACGTTGTATTGCAACGATTCTACAGCTTGCTTTAAAGGTTGGTTGATTAAGGTGTTGGTTGTACTTTGGCTTGCTACTAGAGAGTTTTGCGGCGCACTCGGTGTTAAGTCACAGTGCTCGCTTGTAATGGTTATTATCGGATTTTGCCATTGGCTTTGTTTTTCTTTTAGGGCGCTGCGGCTAATGACATGTTCAAGCTCGCGCACGTTACCTGGCCAGCTGTACTGATTAAGCAGTACTTGCGCTTCAGGGCTTAGTTTTAATTGTTTTATCCCTAATTTACGGGCTGTTTGCTCAATAAAATAACCAGCTAAGAGTGTTATGTCGTGCTCGCGTTTACTAAGTGGTGGCACAGTAATAGGGTAGACACTGAGGCGATGGTATAAATCGGCTCTAAAGCGACCTTGAGCTACTTCTTCTTTTAAATTTCTGTTGGTTGCGGCAATGACGCGTACATCTACGTACTTTGGCGTGTCTTCTCCTACCGTTTGTATTTCGCCACTTTGTAGCACTCGTAATAGTTTACTTTGCATGGCAAGGGGTAGTTCGCCAATTTCATCTAAAAATAACGTGCCGCCATCAGCTAATTGAAATTTACCTTGGCGCGAATTTTGTGCGCCTGTAAAAGCCCCTTTCGCATGACCAAAAAATTCACTTTCAGCGAGGTTTTCGGGAAGCGATGCACAATTTAAGTGAATAAGCGGTTGATCTTTTCGAGCTGAATTTAAGTGAATATTACGTGCAACAAGCTCTTTCCCTACCCCTGTTTCACCTAATATAAGCACGCTAAAGTTAGATGCTGCAACGAGTTTAATTTCGTTTTTAAGTGTTTGCATTAGTGGACTTTGACCAATAATTTCACCGCCGTCACGTGTTAATGCTTCACGATTTAGTTCTTGTACTAATGCACTTGAGTGCTGTGCATGCTGTTTGTAATGGGCAAGTTCTAAGGCCGTTTTAAAGTGCGCGCTACACAGCGTTTGTAAGGTATTGAGTGTATCAGCGCTTATGCTGTTAAATGCATTGGCGTTAAGGCTATCAAACGTAAGTACGCCAAGTAGCGCGTTTTTATCATAAAGAGGTAAACCTAAACATGCATGTACCGGTATGTCGCCGGTTTTAGCTAATAGTAATCCGTCGTATGGATCGGGTAGTGGGCAGTCGTGCGCAAATTGAAGCGCGAGTGTGCTTTTGCAAATAGCTTCTAGGCGAGGGTGTTCTACTATTTTAAATCGTCTGCCTAAACTGTCGGGCATTAATCCTTTAATTGCCAGTGGTTTTAATTGTTCGCCCTGAAGCACTAATAACGCACTTGCATCACTTGGAATAACCCGCTCAACCGTTGCTAGTAATTGATCAAAGCTATGCTCGTGTAGTGTACTTTGAGCAAGCTCTAGAGCAACTTGTGTAAGGTTGAATTGCTGGTTCACGTCAAAATGACCTATTTGTGTTTTTATGAGTTAATTTATAGTAGGTCATAAAGACTCACACTGTAAAGTGATTTAATTTAACTTGTTGAATTTAATTAATTAAACTTGTTGGCACAGTATGTGTAATAGCTAAGTAACGTAGTTAGTTACAGAGATCGCCATGAACACACTAATGCTGAATAATTTAAATAATCAAACACAGTTTAGTTCACTGCATGAGGCACTAGCGTGCGCTGAATACTTTTTTGCTCAGTATGGTGTAGGGCAGGAAATAAAATAATGCGCCCTATAAACTTAACTGAGCCAATGCCAGCACGCGTTGCTATTCATCAAGTATCTCAATGGCCGTTATGGATGCTAGCTTTTAGGCCTTTCTTTTTAGGCGGTGGTTTATTGGCATTTTTGTCAGTGGGGTATTGGCTACTTATTTTAACAGGCCATGCAAGTTGGCACTTATCGATACCTGCGACATTATGGCACGCGCACGAAATGCTGTTTGGCTTTGCAGGAGTTGTAGCTGTTGGCTTTTTACTTACCGCAGCACAAACGTGGACAGGCGTGCCGAGCATAAGTGGCAAAGCCCTTATGTGGCTTACGTTTATATGGCTTGCAGCGCGCTTAGCATTTTTTGTAGTACTGCCAGATATTGCTCATTTTAATTTATATGCTGCACTTACATTACAAGTTATTTGGTGGCTAGGCGCCATAACCGCGTTGGCTAATATGTTATTAAAAGCCAATAGCAAAAGTAACTATCCGTTTTTAGCTATTTTAGCTGTGCTTTGTGGGCTCAATGTATTGTATTTAATACTTGTTTTACAACAAAACATGCAGCTTGCACTTGGTGTGGTTGATACCGCAGTGCTGGTTATTACTTTACTAGTTGGCATTGTTGCGGGCCGCGTTTTACCATTTTTTACCGCTAAAGGTCTGGGGTTAGCCGCACAAGTTCGCACTCCTAAAATAGATAAAGCTGTTATGTATTTATCTATTGTGGCTATCACTTTATTTTTCATCAACAAGTTGTTTTTGAACACGATTAATCCTGCGTTAGTTGTTGCAACTGTTGCTGCGCTCCACCTGCTTAGGGCTGGTTGTTGGTGGGATAGCAAGGTATTGAGAGTGCCGTTGTTATGGTCTTTACATTTTTCCTACTTAGCGTTAGGCGTAGGGTTAATGATGGTTGCATTTAGCTTTTATAGCAGTGCAATGCAATTTAAAGATGCGCTGCACTTAATCACTATTGGCACAATAGGTATGATGATTTTAGCAATGATGACGCGTGTATCGCATGGTCATACAGGGCGTACACTCGCTATTCCTCATTACATGGCTGTTGCTTTTGCATTTTTGCTTGTGGCCGCTATTACTCGTTCATTACTCCCTTTTATTATTAGGCCTCACCTTGCTTGGCAAATAAGTGCTTTGCTGTGGTTAGTAGCTTTTTCATTATTTTTAATTCACTGCACACCTATATTAACGCGGCGTCGTGTTGATGGGCGTCGTGGTTAGTTCATCCATAGGAAATACATATGTTATCTGATAAAACCATTGAGATTGTAAAAAGCACAGTTCCGTTATTAGCGCAGGCGGGTACGGTTGTTACCGATCATTTTTATAAGCGTTTATTTAGTCATAATCCTGAGCTTAAAAATATTTTTAATATGGCGAACCAAGATACAGGTCGTCAGCAATTTGCACTTTTTAATGCATTGGCTGCGTATGCACAAAATATTGATAATTTAGCCGTATTAAAAGAAGCGCTAACACGTATTAATCATAAGCATACAAGCTTGAATATTTTACCTGAGCATTACCCTATTGTAGGTGCACACTTAATTGGTACGCTTAAAGAGCTTCTTCCTGAGCAATTTACTCCCGATGTTGAATACGCTTGGCGCGAAGCTTACGGCGTACTTGCTGATATTTGTATAACCGAAGAAGCTGCTTTGTATGAGCACAGTAAAAATAAACACGGTGGTTGGGCGGGAACTCGGCAATTTGAAATAACCAACAAACAGGCCGAATCAGAACTAGTAACGAGTTTTACACTTACGCCAGTTGATGGCGAAGCTGTTATTACACATAAACCAGGGCAGTATTTAGGTATTAAAGTTAAGCCAGAGGGCGCTGAATATGAAGAAATTCGCCAGTATTCTATTTCACAAAAAAGTAACGCTAAAAACTACCGTATTAGTGTTAAAAAAGAGCTACAGCCAAAGCCTGGCATGGTGTCTAATTATTTACACTCATTAGAGCAAGGCACTATTGTTGAGTTATACCCGCCGGCAGGAGACTTCTTTTTACGCAATAACACAAGTCCAGTGGTTCTCATTTCAGCAGGTGTTGGGCAAACGCCAATGCTGGCTATGCTTGAAACGTTATTAAGTGACAATTCTAATCAAGAGATTATGTATTTACATGCTTGCGAAAATACTCAGCAACATTCGTTTTCAAAATATTTATATGATCTAACAGCGCAGAATAACCACTTGAAAACAATAACGTGGTTTAACCAAGCGAGAGAGGGCGCTGACTTTACTGGGTTAATGAACCTAAATGCAGTACAAGCACAGCTACCATTGAGTAATGGCGACTTTTACTTATGTGGTCCTGCCGGTTTTATGGCATTTATAAAAAAGCAGTTACTTGAACTAGGTGTTAAAAACGAGCAGATTCATTATGAAGTGTTTGGTCCGCATGAAGACTTGTAATAACGCTTTAAAATAGAAAAAGGCGTACAGCGATGTGCTGCGCGCCTTTTTATAAACGCTAATAAAGTGCTTTATAACTCTTTACAGGTCACACCTTCAAGTACTGTAGTAAGCTCTTTTTTAGGATAGTAAAGCTCGCATTGGTTATTACGTAGTTGCAAAATAAACTTCTCAGATTTTATATTATGCGCGCCCATAATTACTCTGCCATCAGACCCTTTACTCATTGCATGATCAATTAGCAGTTCGCTACGTTTAGTAAATACGGAATCGGAAAGTGTTACTAATGCGCCTCCCTTAGCTTGTTGAATTGCCTGTTGTAGTGTTGCAATAACGCTAGGATTAACGCTCGTTAATATAGCGGGTTTAGCGGGATCACTATTTACACTTTGGCATCCACCTAAAGCGAATAAGGTAGCTAATGGGAGTAATAATTTATCCATTACCTTTCCTCACTCAGTGTTGGCCAAGTTAAGTCCATATTACGCTGGGTAAATTGCTCAGGCATATTTAAAGGAATGAGAGATTCACGAGAGCTTGAAAAATTAGCTGGCTCTGCTTTTGCAGCAGCCGTTCTAATTGGGCAATTGCCATTTTCAACATGAAACAATGCGGTGGCTAAAACGGCCTCGTCACTGTCGCCTAACTGATGATCAAAGTCGTCCTCAATTTCACAACCTTGAACATCAGCATCAAATTGTGGCGTAGGGGTTGGTGTAAAACCCGCAGCGTATTCGCCAAATCCTTTGCTATTTACCCCACTAAATTGAATAGTGTAATAGGTTGTTGCGCAGTTATGAGTTGGGGTAAAGCCATAGGGCTTACCGCAGGTTGTATCGCCAATTAAAATAACTTCTGCGTCTATACCTTTTAAACCATTAATAAAAGCTTCTGATGCCGAACAGGTGCCTGATGTGCTTAATACATAAACCTTCGATAAGTTTAAATCAGGTAGGTTTTCACCTGTGCTAAAAAAAGTAGAGTAATCTATTTCTTCATCAATAAATGGAAAAGGCGAATCAACGGGTTGTTTATCGTTTTGTTGAGTTTGATAATAAAAGCGGTTGTTAACGTTGGCATTACCGGCAACCATATAAGCCAATTGTGCCGACAGTGCTAATAAACCACCACCGTTATATCTAAAGTCGATTACAAGCTCATCAATACCATCGGTTTTAAACTTATTTACTGCATCAATAAGCCCTTCTTGGGCAATGCTTATATGACTATTAAATTGCATGTAACCCACGCTTGAACCATTTGCGGTTGTAATCGTTTTAACATTTTGAACCGGTGTTTGTTCAATATTGCCAGCGGTTACGTTAAATGTTTTTTCGGCGCCATCGTTACTGCGTACAACAATAGTATGTGAGTCGCCGTTAGTAGGACTAAATAAGCCTTCGTTAAGCGTATCTACACCCGACTGTGTATTGGTATTAATGCTAACACCGTCAACTGAAAGTACAGTATCACCACGTTGAAAGCCTATTTGGCTTGCAGGTGAATCATCTTCAAGATAAGCGACGCGTAAAATACGGTCGGCTGTATCGCCAATAAACGCCCAATTTATACCGTAACCAGAAGTAACGCCCGATTGCGCTTCTTGAAAGTAATCTTCAGTAGGTTCTGAAAAATGAAAGTTATCTTTTTTTGCCCCTGAGTCGGTAAGTTGCTCTGTTTTTAATTGGGCAAAATAATCGGCTACTGTGGCAAAGCTTTCAGGATCGTTATCGGCAATCTCATCATACCAAAGGTAGGTTTCGTCGCTCCAAGAGCGAAGCCAGAGTTTTTCATAAAGGGCAGAACCAGCTTGATCTGGGTAAGGCTCGTTGTTATTAAAGGGATCGTTACCCGTACGCGGGGTTTCGCAAAAGTTTTTTAAATCGTTAGAGGGTTCAAATACACCCGCAGTCCATGTTGGACTGCTACTAACAGGTGTTGTAACTACAGGGGCTGAGTCGATACCGCTACCGCCGCCGCCACAACCGGTCAAAGCAAAGCCCGCAAATGCAGTGAAAATGGCAAGCGAGGTTTTATTATTTTTAAACATAGTTAAGGGCTTTTTTGTAAATAAGTTGTTTAAAATATTACAACACTCGCTCGTTTATTCAATATTTATAACTTTGATTTATGTAAATGAGTGTTAAAGCTTAGAGCTTGCTCGCACTACTTGTATCTGCGAATGCTTGCTTTTGCCATGCATTAAATAACTTTTGCTGTTTATCAGAGATTTTTAAACCGTATGTTTTTTGCATGTAAGCGTAGGTGTCAGCTATACGTTTTCGTGCATAAACAGGCGGTTCAACTACACGTTGCTTAAAGTTTACTTTTACTTCGCAACGACCATATTGTGTGGCGTTTTCGCTAAGCATACCAAAACGATAATTAGAGCGGTCGGCATTAATTTCGCCAATAGCTGGCGCTAAGTTATTTATATCAGCTTCCATTTTTCTAAATTTAGCACTTACTTTACGGCAGTTTTTACGCCCGCCATCTTGCCAGCATTGTAGCTGGTGACCAAATTCCCACGCCGGAACAATGTGTTCCCACTCAATGCGTAGTGCTCGCACATTTACTTTGCCTGAGCGGGTAAGGGTATTTCGAGGAATGTAACCACAGTTAGACGGATCAGGAACGAGTTTTTTGCCTTCTTTTTTAATATCACAGCCGCAGTAAATGCTTTTGGCGTTGTCAGGTAGGGTTTTAATTAAATGTCTTTTAGCCGTTGAAAAACGGGTAAATTGTTCAGCTGATACCGAAACGCACACACAACAAGCCAATAAGGCCAGAATAAATCGAGTCATATCCATCACAAATGTGAACTACAGGAATAGGCAGTTTAAAGCCTTGAAGATAAAAGATAAAGTTAACTTAAGGCCAACGCTTATATTACTAAAAAGTGCCTGATTAATTTTTTACTCAAAGTTATTTTCACTATTCATTTATTTCTCACTATTTATCGTATTTTAACCACACAAGGTTACCCGTTAAGGAGTATGCTTAAAGCTTACTCAATATGAGGATTTGGATTGCAAATGAAATTTGTTGATTATTATGCAGTGCTTGGAATATCGCCTGATGCAGATGATAAAGCGGTTAAAGTTGCTTATAAAAAGTTAGCCAGAAAATATCACCCAGATGTAAGCAAAGAGCCTCAAGCAGAAGATAAGTTTAAAGAAATAGCAGAAGCTTACGAAGTCATTCATAACAAAGAAGAACGTGTAAAATACGACAAGTTACGTCGTCATCAACAAAATCGTTCTCGTCAACAGCAAGGCCATTATGGTGGTAACAATGCCTCTTCGCAAAGTAATTATCAGCAAAGCGATCCTCAAACCGACCAAGAGTTTTCTGACTTTATTAATTCAATGTTTGGCGGAGCTGGTGGATTCGATCGTTCCGGGCAGAGCAGAAGTAACGCCGCTCGCGCGCAAAAAGGACAAGATGTGGAAATAGAGTTCCCAATTTTTCTTGAAGAGACTTTAGTTGATACCGTTAAGCCTGTTGACTTTATGTTACCGCAGCGAGACAGCAGTGGCCGTGTCACTGAAATTAAAAAATCACTTAAAGTGAAAATTCCTGCAGGCTCAGTAAATGGCGAGCGAATTCGACTAAAAGGGCAAGGCGGATTAGGGTCAGCGAATGGGCAAAATGGCGACTTGTATTTACAAATTAGTTTAGTGCCTCACCCATTATTTGATGTTGAGGGTCATAACCTAAATATAGTTGTCCCTCTTGCACCATGGGAAGCGGCTCTTGGTACAAAGCTAAATTTACCTACGTTGACAGGTAATATCCAATTAACTATTCCTTCTAACAGTCAGTCTGGTCAACGCTTGCGTATTAAAGGTAAGGGATTAATGAGTAAAAAAGCTAAAGGTGACTTATTTGCTGTGCTTAAAATTGTTAATCCAACATCTGTTGATGATGCCAGTAAAAAACTGTGGGAAGAATTAGCCAAAAAAGCTCACTTTGATCCCCGTAATAACTGGAGCAAGCCATAATGCAAATTATCGTGACACAAAAAGACGATTTACTTACTAGCAAAGAGCTATGTTTGAGCAGTGATATTAGCGAAGCAATTTTATATGAGCTAGTTGAGCATAATATTGCGGTTCCAATTGAGGGGGATCATGTTACGCAGTGGCAATTTACGGTATCTGCAGTGACCTTAGTTAAAAAAGCGGTCCGTATCCAACATGACTTTTCGTTAGATTGGTCGGCAATAGCTTTAGTTTTACAATTGCTGGATGAGCGTGATGAGTTGATTTTCGAAAACGAAATGTTAAAGCGACATTTGAGTCGATTTAAGCACTTGGAATAAAATAAGCCCTAGGCTTATTTACTCTTTGATAAGTGGGCGCTAGCTCTCAAAAACCAATATGACTACTTTGATTTATTCTTATTTTTAATTCGGATAAATCGTTTTAGTCGTATATTTTGTATAAGTAGTAATATTCCACTTAAACAAAAAAGTACACCGGTTGCTGAAAAGCTAATAAGCAGTGGATTATTAAAATCCTCTCGCTCATCGTAATCCATAATATGTAACATCCAAAAAAAGTCGAATATTCGCCACAGCGTGCTGCGAACGGTAACAACTTTGCCATTATTTTCTGACAAGTACAGTGTTGTGTTAAATGTGTCGTCAAATTGTACCTGCCAAACATTGGTTTTATATCCAACTTCTCGCATACCTTGCTTTAGTAGTACAGCGCTTGTTACTTGAGCGTCAATAAGTAAGTGTGCTTTAGCATTTGCGGTAGTTTGTATTTTAGTTGGCGGTTCAAATGGTCGGCCTGTTATGCCATTGAAGCTTTGCTGCTCGTTATTACTAAAGACAGTAATAAGTGGTGTAGTTAAGAAGTTCTCAAAAATTATTTGTGTTGGATTAACCACCTGAGAGGCAATATCGTCAAGGGAGGCAACATAATCAGCCTGCGTAAATGGGTTATTAAGAGTACGTGTAGCAAGATGCTCCCCATGAACTTTATCAAGAGGGAGTGCACTCATAATTAAACCACCTAGTAACCATGCTAAAATTTGTAGTGCTAATAAATAACCTAACCATTTATGTAACTTGCGAGCATGCTTAAATATTTTTTTATTCATGTTTTAGTCTTATTATTTTTAGAGGCTAGTTTATTACATTAATGGGATAAGTTACTGCGACATTTTGTCGCAGTTTAAACTATAGCTTACTGTAATCATTTAAAAATAAAAAAGATTACACTTAAATTCCTAACATGACTTATCTGTTTAATTGAGCTGGATGTTTGATATCCAGCTAGCTTTAAATGCTAAAAAATACTTAAAAGCTGCGAAATATCCATATAAAGTGGTTATTAGGGCATAGTTGATTTGGTATAACGGTAAAACTGCGTTAAAGTTTGCAATGAAATTATTAGAGGATAAATACGAAACGATGTCGGAAATTCAATTTTTAAATGTAGATCTTGAGCTTGAATCAAAGCAAGATATTAGTTTGCTAGTGGCGGACTTGAAAAAAGTCGCGACGATTTTACATTATGACAAAGACGAATACCGTCAACTAGCGCGTATTGAAGCTACAGGTGAGGTGAGCACACCTGATAAAGCCATAAACCATATATGTGAGCTTATTGAATCGTGTTCGCGTAACGCGCTAAAGCAATGGTTAAGCTGTTCACGTAGAACGTTTGATATTGGTTTTGAATCAGGGACTTCTCCTAAGTGCTTTAATCAAGCCTTAGATGCAGATACATTATTGCGTATATCTGCGATTGGTGCGGGTATGGAAATTACCATTTACCCAATCGAAAAGTAACTATCTTCGCTCTACGACTGCTGCGGTCATTTTTGATACGCAGCACAGCTCATTGCGGCTATTTGTAATTTTTATTTCCCATACTGAACTACGTTTGCCAATATGAAACGCTCTAGCCGTTGCTGTTAAAGTGCCGTTGCGAGATGCTTTTAAATGACTTGCGCTAATTTCCTGCCCTACACAGTAGAATTTAGTAAAATCGACAACAAAGTTAGCGGCATAGCTGGCAACTGTTTCGGCAAGTACAACGTTAGCACCGCCGTGAACCATGCCCATTGGGTTATGATGCTCAGGAATTGCCGGCATTGTGGCAACCAAATAATCATCGCCAATTTCTGTGACTTCTATCCCCATAGTTTTCATTAATGTTCCTTGGCCATTAATGCCTTGCTCTAACTGCTTGCACAGCTCTAAGGTGATGGGCTGGTACCAAATACTCATAATGTCTCCTTTGCATTTTTAATCATTTATAAACTTAGCTTTAGTTATATCCCTAAAATGTACACAAGTGAAATTACTTTAGCTATTTTAAGGCTTAATTTAAATTTGCGATTTTTATTTAACTGTATATACTCACAGTTAAATGTACTGTATGGAAAACCAGTTGTATGCGACCATTAACGAACCGCCAAGCTCAAATACTCGAACTAATTAAAGTTTTTATTAAAGACACTGGTATGCCTCCTACACGTGCTGAAATAGCGCAAACATTAGGTTTTAAAAGTGCCAATGCTGCTGAAGAACATTTAAAAGCACTTGCTAAAAAAGGCGCAATTAAAATGAAACCAGGTGCAAGCCGTGGTATTCAATTAATTGAAGAAGAAGAGCCAGAACAATTAGGTTTACCGCTTATAGGGCGTGTTGCTGCTGGTTCACCTATTTTGGCGCAAGAGCACGTTGAAAGTCACTGCAAAATCGATCCATTAATGTTTAAACCGGCTGCAGATTTTTTACTACGCGTTAACGGTATGAGCATGAAAGATATTGGTATTATGGATGGTGATTTACTTGCTGTACATCGTACTCAAACCGCTGAAAACGGACAAGTTGTTGTTGCTCGCCTAGACGAAGACGTAACTGTAAAACGTCTTGAGAAAGCGGGTCGTAAAGTATTACTTCATGCTGAAAACGACGATTTTGACTCTATTGAAGTAGATCTTGAGAATGAGTCTTTTAATATTGAAGGCTTAGCCGTTGGCGTTATAAGAAACGCTGATTGGATGTGACTTTAAAAATAGCTTTTAAACAAGCAGTTTTATAAATGCGTACTAACTAGTACGCATTTTTGTTTTAAAATTTGTACTAAAAATAGGGCGTAAACAGCCCACTGACTATTTAAGCTGTAAACTTTTTTGCACTTATATTTCCCCCCTCCGAATGCGTTAAACCCCTTTGTTTTGCTCATATTTTGAACTTTCTGTTGCCCAGTTGATTACCGATTTTTTATTAATTATTCAATATCACCTGATTGTTTTTTATACTAAAACTTGCTTGTTGTTCGTTTTTTAGCTAATTGTTAATGTGCTGAGCTAATAATAACTCACAGCTTTTTAGTTTTGAGAACACACAATATACACAAACTCGTTGTTGGCGCAGCAAAACCAATCAATATTAAATAAGATTGGCTAAAAAAATAAAAATAACGAATTGGCGTTTAAGCCGTATGCCTCTTCGCTTTGCATTCGCAATAGCATCAAAGGAGCCGTCACATGGGTAAACTGACCTCTACCTTGTGGCTTATATTATGTGTTTTTTCGCACCCAGTTTTGGCTAACAGCCAATACAATATGCGCAAAGGCGTAACCGATATAAGCAATAATGTATATCAGCTGCACATGACCATATTTATAATATGTTGTGTGATTGGGGTGATAGTGTTCGCAATTATGTTTTGGGCACTTATTCATCACCGTAAATCTAAAGGGGCTGTACCTGCCCAATTTCACGAAAGCACTAAAGTAGAAATACTTTGGACTGCAATTCCGTTTGTTATTTTAATTGCTATGGCAGTACCAGCCACTAAAACCCTAATTGCAATGGAAGATGCCAGCAAAGCTGATCTCACTATTAAAATTACGGGTTCGCAATGGAAATGGCATTATGAATATATGGGTGAAGATGTAGAGTTCTACTCTATTTTATCTACCCCGCAAGATGAAATCGCGAATCTTGCAGATAAAAATCCTAACTACTTACTTGAGGTTGATAAGCCTCTTGTACTGCCAATAAATCAAAAAGTACGATTTTTAATGACTTCTGACGATGTTATTCACTCTTGGTGGGTACCTGATTTTGCAGTTAAAAAAGATGCTAACCCCGGCTTTATAAACGAAACATGGACGAACATAAACGAAGAAGGTACTTACCGAGGCCAATGTGCTGAGTTGTGTGGTAAAGACCATGGCTTTATGCCCGTTGTGGTGGTCGCTAAATCTGAGGCTGATTTTAAAACATGGCTTGCAGATGCAAAGCAGGCTAAACAAAAAGCAGCATTAGCAGATGCCGCATTACTTGATAAAACCCTCCCAAAAGAAGAATTAATGACTTTAGGCGAACAAGTATATATGGCTAATTGTGCTGCATGTCATCAACCTACTGGCATGGGGTTACCGGGCGTATTTCCTGCACTTAAAGGCAGCCCGATAGTGCTTGGCGATATAAAAGATCACATTGATGTAGTTATCCATGGACGACCCGGTACGGCAATGCAAGCTTTTGCCAAGCAGTTATCTATAAAGCAATTAGCTGCGGTTATTACTTATAAACGTAATGCGTGGGGTAATGATACGGGTGATGTTATTCAACCGAGTCAAATACAGACAGCACTTGATGCCAAAGTGGAGGCGAACTAATGAGTAGCATAGTAGAACAACCTAACGCCAATGAAGCTCATCATGCTCATCACCCAGCTAAAGGTTTTAAACGCTGGCTTTACACAACTAATCATAAAGATATAGGTAGTTTATATTTAATTTTTTCGCTGACCATGTTCTTAATTGGTGGCGCAATGGCCATGGTGATCAGGGCTGAATTATTTCAACCAGGTTTACAGTTGGTCGACCCTCACTTTTTTAATCAAATGACCACAGTGCATGGTTTAATTATGGTGTTTGGTGCGGTTATGCCCGCCTTTACAGGCCTTGCTAACTGGATGATACCACTCATGATTGGCGCGCCAGATATGGCATTGCCAAGAATGAATAACTGGAGCTTTTGGATTTTACCGTTTGCGTTTTTAATCCTATTGGCATCGTTATTTATGCCTGGTGGGGGGCCTGCATTTGGTTGGACTTTTTATGCACCACTGTCCACAACATACAGTAATGATAATACTGCATTGTTTGTATTTGCCGTACATATTATGGGAATTAGCTCAATAATGGGCGCAATCAATGTGATTGTAACCATAGTGAACTTACGTGCCCCAGGCATGACATGGATGAAGTTGCCCTTATTTGTATGGACGTGGTTAATTACTGCCTTTTTATTAATAGCCGTAATGCCAGTGCTTGCAGGGGCTGTCACTATGGTACTTACCGATAAGTATTTTGCGACCAGCTTTTTTGATGCCGCAGGCGGTGGCGACCCGGTGATGTTCCAACACATTTTTTGGTTTTTTGGTCACCCCGAAGTATACATTATGATTCTTCCTGCCTTTGGCATTATATCTACAATAGTACCTACCTTTTCTCGTAAAAAACTTTTTGGCTATGCCTCAATGGTATACGCCACATCCTCCATAGCACTATTGAGCTTTATTGTATGGGCTCATCATATGTTTACCACTGGGATGCCGGTCGCTGGCGAGTTGTTTTTTATGTACGCGACCATGCTTATATCGGTACCTACAGGAGTAAAAGTATTTAATTGGGTTGCCACAATGTGGAAAGGCTCAATAACTTTTGAAGTGCCAATGCTTTTTAGTATTGCGTTTATTGTGCTGTTTACCTTGGGTGGTTTTTCGGGATTGATGCTGGCAATTACACCTGCTGATTTTCAATATCACGATACTTATTTTGTAGTGGCGCACTTTCATTATGTATTAGTAACAGGGGCTGTATTTTCGATAATGGCGGGGGCTTATTACTGGCTGCCCAAGTGGACGGGCAATATGTTTAATATCACATTGGCTAAATGGCATTTTTGGCTATCGCTGGTGAGCGTGAACGTACTGTTTTTTCCTATGCATTTTGTAGGGCTTGCTGGTATGCCGCGTCGAATTCCCGATTACGCTCTTCAATTTGCCGACTTTAACGCAATCATAAGTATTGGTGGGTTTGCCTTTGGTTTATCGCAATTGTTGTTTGTAGCTGTGGTAATTAAATGCGCGCGTGGAGGTGATAAAGTGCCTGCAAAAGTATGGGAAGGGGCAGAAGGCCTTGAGTGGGAAGTTGACTCTCCAGCGCCATATCATACTTTTTCTACGCCGCCGGTTATTAAGTAATGACACACGCACCGCTACTCAAACGTTTGGTACTTATTTGCATAGGCATGTTTGCCTTTGCCTTTGCTTTAGTACCTTTGTATGACGTGTTTTGTGATGTAACAGGGCTTAATGGAAAGCCTTCGCTTGAGCAAGCAGAGCAAAGTACACAAATAGTACAAAACCGAGAAGTTGGCGTTAGCTTTACTACTCACGCACAAAGTGGTGCACCGTTTGAAGTTAAATCAAAAGAATACAGTGTAGTGGTAAAACCCGGTGCAATGCGTGAAGTAATGTTTAGTGCTAAAAATAACAGCAATCTAGATAAAGTAATGCAGGCTGTACCATCAGTCTCACCAGGTAAAGCGGCAAAGTATTTACATAAAATAGCCTGTTTTTGCTTTGATCAGCAACCTCTAAAAGCAGGGGAAGAGCTTGAATTTAAATTACTTTTTTATGTTGATACCGCATTGCCAAGCGACATTGAAGAATTAACTTTATCTTATACCGTATTTGATATTAGTGAACAGCTGGTGGCAAGTAATAACTAGCTTTTTAAACTAGTGTGAAACTAGGAGTAAATAAAATGAATCAAGAATATGAGCATTATTACGTACCTGAGCAAAGTCCGTGGCCTATTGTAGGTGCTGTTGCATTGTTTTTTATTGCAGTAGGGGCAGGCTTAACAGTTATGAGTGTAGGTAAAGAAGGTGGTAGCGGGGTTTATCTGCTTTATGCCGGTATTGCTGTACTTGTGTATATGTTGTTTAGCTGGTTTAAAAATGTAATTAGTGAATCGGACCAAGGTTTGTACTCAGCACAAATGGATCGCTCTTTTAGACAAGGTATGAGCTGGTTTATTTTTTCTGAAGTTATGTTTTTTATGGCCTTTTTTGGTGCGCTTTTTTATGCACGCGTATTGTCGGTACCTTGGCTTGGAGGTGCAGGCAATAATGCAATGACTAACGAGGTTTTATGGCCTACTTTTGAAGCCGTTTGGCCGCTAGTTTCAACACCTGCTGGCGAAACTACTCAAGCTATGGGCTGGCAAGGCTTACCACTTATAAATACCTTAATACTGCTTACTTCCTCAGTTACTTTACATTTTGCCCACGTAGCGATGGAAAACAATAAACGCACTCCACTTAAGGTTTTTTTAGGCGCTACTATTTTATTGGGTGTTTGCTTTTTAGGACTGCAAGTTGAGGAGTACATGCATGCATATAATGATCTTAACCTAACGCTAGATGCGGGTATTTACGGTAATACGTTCTTTTTATTGACTGGTTTTCATGGCATGCATGTAACGCTAGGAACCGTACTTTTATTTGTAATATTTTTACGGATATTAAAAGGGCACTTTACTAAAGATAAGCACTTTGCTTTTCAAGCAGCTGCTTGGTATTGGCACTTTGTTGATGTGGTGTGGCTGTGTTTGTTTGTATTTGTATATGTGCTGTAGCGTTTATTGGCGAATTATTTGCTTTAATAAAACCAAGTTTAAGCGCTGCAATAACGACAACTAAAACAACGACCGAAAACAATACGCGACGACCTAAAAAGTGAGGCATTGGTCGTCCCCCTGTTTTCCCTGACACCATAATAAACAATGCTCTAAATAAGTTAAAAAGTATAAATATTAACAACAGTACGATAATAATTTTAATAATCACTGAGTTGACCCTTTATGCAGTTAGTTTTATGGTACAAACAAAAGCTTAGCTCACTAATCACACTTTGTATGGTTGTGGTTGTTGTACTTGTATGTGTGCGATTAGGGTTTTGGCAGTTGGAGCGAGGTGAGCAAAAGCAGCAACAACTAACCGCCATTGCTAAGCAACAGACTCGTGGTGTGATGAGCTGGTCTCAATTACTTAACCTGCCTGATAGCTGGAACAAAACTGGTGTATTGGTTGAGTTAAAAGGGCGGTTTGTACAAAACCAATATTGGCTTTTAGATAATCAAATTTATAACGGGCAAGTAGGGTACGACCTACTTGCTTTACTAAAGCCAGATAGCGAAGAAAAAGTGATTTTAGTTAATTTAGGATGGGTAAAAGCGCCTATATCTAGAGATACACTGCCAAAGGTTACTCTGCCTACAGGTGTTTTTATTCTTAAAGCGCAAATAAAAGAAAATAACTTAAGTAGCTTTACGCTTGAAGATAAAACTACAAATAACGACTTACCTACAAGAATCCAATCTATCGACTTGAATATGCTGAGCACTCAAAGCCAGCAATCATTAATTAATTTTATGGCTTACAGACAAGGTACTGGTGATGAGATTGCAACACCTCATTATGAGGCCGTTGTTATGAGCCCTCAAAAGCATAATGCCTACGCTTTGCAATGGTTTTTAATTGCTGTTGCATGTGCTGTTGTGGCTATTTTTGCGAGTAAAAAAAGGACACATAATGAAAAATAATCCCCTTTTATTGTTTGTGGGTTGCTGCGCTATCCCATTAATTTTGGCATATGGCGCATTAAAGTTTGATTGGTTGCCTACTGCAATTACTAATAATGGCGAGTTTTTAAGCCAAGAAATAAAACTTAAAAATTGGCCGCAAAATAATCCCAAACAATGGACTATCGCACTTAATTATTCAAACGAATGTAACACCCCATGCAGCGAACAGCTCAATGCATTTAATAACTTATATGTGGCACTTGGTAAAAACCAAGGCAAGGTTGATATGGCTGTAATGGGAAGCCCCGACAATAAAAATCTACCGTGGAAAATTATTACCGAACAACAGAGTTTAAATCCTGCAAGTTTATATTTAATTGATCATATGGGGTTAGTGGTACTTGAATATCCCTTTAAGGTCGAGCCACAAGAAAACCGTTTAGTACAAAAAGGGCTATTAAAAGATCTAAAAAAATTACTTAACTATTCTCGTTCTAGCTAATTAAGTTGAGCTTAAGTTGGAGTATCTGATGTATAAAAATTATAAAAACTTAGTATTAATAACAGGATTACTCGCTTTGATTGTAGTTGCTTTAGGTGCGTACACCCGCTTAAGTGATGCAGGATTAGGGTGCCCCGATTGGCCTGGTTGTTATGGCTTTTTAACGGTACCTAAGCATGAGGCTGACATAGCCTTAGCAACTCAAAGCTACCCCGATATGATGTTCGAAACCGCAAAAGCGTGGAAAGAAATGATTCATCGCTACTTTGCAGGTGCTTTAGGCTTACTTATTTTAGGTTTATTTGTGTTGGCTTTTTTAAAACGCCAATATCCAACTACGCCAGTTAAATTGCCTTTGGCTTTACTTCTACTCGTAGTATTTCAGGCTGCCCTTGGTATGTGGACAGTAACCATGAACCTTCAGCCGCTTATTGTAATGGGCCACTTATTAGGGGGCTTTAGTATTTTGTCACTTATAACGCTTTTATATTTACGGCTAACCGCAAAACCTATTATGGGTGGCGATAGCGGCGCAAAACGCTATTTTGGTTTAAGTTTAGTAGCGCTCAGTGTATTAATTATCCAAATTGCACTTGGTGGTTGGCTGGCTGCAAATTACGCCGCTCCTCATTGTAGTGGTTTGCCATTGTGTAATTACGCACAACCGTTTTCATTGAGTAGCGTATTTCAATTACCACTTGAGCACAGTAATTATGAGTTTGGTGTGTTATCGCAGCAAGCGCGTATGTCTATTCATTTATTACACCGCATTTGGGCACTGGTTACTTGCATCGTTCTGGCGCTAATTATGTGGAAAATATACAGCCAAGCGTACTCTAAAAAAATTAAAAATTGCGTGGTGAGTGTATTACTTGTTCTGCTTTGCCAAATTAGCTTAGGGCTTATTTTAGTACATTGGCATATTCCGTTGGGAGTTGCATTGGCGCATAACTTGATGGCTGCCATACTATTATTAAGCATGGTTAGATTGTGTTATTACCTAAAATCACGCACATAAAGGGGAAATATAATGGCACTTATAATTGATAAAAAAATACTGCTACCCGTTAATACTCAATCGCTAATTTCGCGTACTCATAATTTGCTGCAAGACTACTTAGCAATTAGTAAATTTAAAGTGGTAGCCATGCTGGTACTAACAGCTTGGGTTGGTTTAGCGCTGGCTCCTGATGTAGGGCGCGGTATGGCTGTACAGTTTATTAGCTTGTTAGGTATAGGGCTACTTTCTGCTGCTGCAGCGGTTATTAATCATGTGGTTGATAGTGAGATAGACTCAAAAATGGCAAGGACTCGTCATCGTCCTGTGGCTAAAGGGCGTTTAAGTAAAACACATGCGCTTAGTTTTGCAGCTGTTATTGGGGTTGCGGGTTTTATTATGCTAATGGTGTGGGCTAATACCTTAACCGCTATATTAACGTTATTTGCATTGGTAGGTTATGCATTTGTTTATACATCATTTTTAAAGCGTGCTACACCGCAAAATATTGTTATAGGTGGGTTGGCTGGCGCAATGCCTCCATTATTAGGTTGGGTGTCAGAAACAAACCAAATGGCAGCAGCCCCTTGGTTACTTGTAATGATAATATTTACCTGGACTCCGCCACACTTTTGGGCGCTGGCTATAGCACGAAAAAGTGATTATGAACGCGCTAAAATTCCTATGTTACCAGTAACTCATGGAATCGACTTTTGTAAAACGTGCGTCGTTGCCTACTCTGTTTTACTCGCTGTTGTTTGCGTATTACCTTATTTAATCGGTATGTCTGGATTAATCTATTTGATAGGTGCATGTGTATTAAATGCCGTGTTTATATATAAAGCCGTCAAATTAAAAATTGCTGGAAATGATGAGACTGCAATGGACTTATTTCGTTTTTCGATTATTCATTTAATGGTACTCTTTGTAATCTTATTTATAGATAAATGGCTCCCTTTATGAAGCAGTTATGGCTTGGATTAATTGTTGTTTTAGTTTTGTTTTTATCAGCATGTTTAAATGAAAATAGTCCACCAGATGTAGATGCATTAGTTTACGAAAATGCAAAGCCATTGTCTGATTTTACGCTAAACGATCAGCGCGGCGAATTAGTGACTAAGCAACAATTTTTAGGACAGTGGAATTTAGTATTTTTAGGCTACACAAGCTGCCCAGATATTTGTCCATTAACACTTGCTAAGTTAAATGCTGTTTATAAAAACTTACAAGCAGATTATCCGCTGCAAATTTGGTTTTTATCGGTTGATCCAAAACGCGATACACCAGCTAAACGAAAGCAATATATAGATTACTTTAATCCTGACTTTTTAGCTGTATCAGGGGAGCATAAACACCTTTTTCCTGTTGTTAGAGAGCTTGGTTTAATTTACGCGATTAGCGATAGTAGTGAATCAGAATATGCAGTTGATCATAGTGCTTCGGTCGCTATGGTTGATCAAAATGGAGCGGTTAGAGCTATTTTTAAACCAGAATTCAAACAAGGTAGTGTGCCATTAATTAATGCGACGACTTTAACGAAAGAGTTTAAAAAAATAGCCGATTACTACAAAAACTAGTTTTTACTTTTTACCAATTTGAAAGGAGCTTTAGGCTCCTTTTTTTGTTTGTTAACGACGATTTAAATTTAATTAAGCATTTTATGGCAATTTTAATAACTAGGGCTAAGCTTTTGTTATGAATTGAATTGACAGGGAATGCACCTACTAAATGCTAAAACTTCCAAGCGAACTTGCTATTACGCAAGTTGAAACACTACATCAAGATTTACTGCACGAACTCAATAGCAACGATGATATCTGTCTTGATATTAACGATGTGATTTCTGCTGATACTGCCTCAATTCAACTTTTATGCGCCTTACAAAAACACCTACTTACCATACAGCACAAAATCATTTGGGTAGGCAGTAGCGAGGCCTTAACACATACAATCAATAAACTTGGCTTAAGCCAATACTTAACAACCGAAAGTAAAAGTTAGGGGTATATATGAAAAGAATTTTAGCGGTTGATGACTCAGCATCGATGCGTCAAATGGTGAGCTTTACATTAAAAACGGCCGGGTTTGATGTAACCGAAGCTAAAGATGGCAGTGAAGCTCTCGCTATTGCCAAGCAGCAAGACTTTGATGCCGTGATCTCAGATGTAAACATGCCAATAATGGATGGAATTACATTAATACGAGAGCTGCGTACTTTGCCTAGTTATAAATTTACACCATTACTGATGCTTACAACTGAGTCGGGTTTAGAAAAAAAAGTAGAAGGTAAAGCTGCTGGGGCAACAGGCTGGATTGTTAAACCATTTAATCCCGATCAGCTACTAGCGGTAATTAAAAAAGTTATTCGCTAAGGAGCGCAGTGTGAGTATAGATTTAAGTCAATTTTTTGAAGTTTTCTTTGAAGAGAGTTTTGAAGGCCTAGATACCATGGAGGCTGAGCTATTAAACTTAGTGCCAGGTGAGGAAGATTTAGAAACTATCAACACTATTTTTAGAGCTGCTCACTCAATAAAAGGAGGCAGTGGGACATTTGGTTTTAGCTCCGTTGCTGACTTTACTCATGTACTTGAAACATTACTAGATCAAATTCGCCAAGGTGAACGAGAGCTTAGTACCGAGCATGTTAATTTATTACTCAAAGCTGTGGATTGCTTACGCGCTTTACTTGCTGCACTTCAAGGTGAACAAGAGCCAGATTTAACTGAGGCAGATTTGTTAAAAGTACAATTTGAACATGTACTTGGAATGAAAAACGAAACACAAGAAAATAAACCTCAAAGCTTTGGCGAGCAAACAAGTAGTAACACCTATCAAATAGACTTTAAACCTCATCATCATTTATTTAAAACAGGAAACGAGCCACTGTATATGATCAGTGAGCTCGAAGAGCTAGGTGAGTTAGAAACCACAGTATTTTACGATGAAGTTCCAGAAATTACAGATTTGAGCAGTGATGAATGCTTTTTACATTGGCGCTTTTTTTTAGATACTAGCCATGATGAAAAAGCCATAAAAGAAGTATTTGAATGGGTAGAAGACGATGCCGACATAAAAATTGAATTATGCGGAGGCTTATTTGGCAATGATGAGCCAATTCAACCTAATCAAGATGAGATACCTAAAGCTGTTGAGCTTGAAGAACTCGATTCAATAAAAGTAGCTGAGTTACCAAGTAAGCCACAGCAACCCGTTGCTAATAAAGATAAAAAACCTGCAAGTACACCAGAATCTACCTCTATACGTGTTGGCATTGATAAAGTTGATTCGTTAATAAATATGGTAGGTGAACTTGTTATTACACAAGCCATGCTAAATCAACTCAGCGAACAAGAAATCACACCAGCCACAATCACTTTACTACAAGAAGGCTTAGCACAACTTGCACATAATACGCGTGATTTACAAGAAAATGTGATGCGTATTCGTATGCTCCCAATTAATTTTGTATTTAGTCGTTTTCCTCGATTAGTACGAGATATAGCACAAAAGCTAAATAAGCAGGTTGAGCTAAAGCTGATCGGAGAGCAAACCGAGCTTGATAAAACAGTAATGGAAAAAATATCTGACCCTATGGTGCATTTAGTAAGAAACTCACTTGATCATGGGTTAGAGACTGTTGAGCAAAGACTGGCGGCAGGTAAAGATCCCGTTGGCACAGTAACCTTAAATGCATTTCATCAGGGTGGAAACATCGTTATTGAAATAATGGATGATGGGCAAGGGTTAAATACAAAAAAAATAAAAGAAAAAGCCATCGCTAACGAATTAATCTCAGCTGATAACCATCTCAGTGACGATGAAATAAATGAGCTTATTTTTATGCCCGGCTTTTCGACAATGGATGAGGTAAGTGACTTATCTGGTCGTGGAGTTGGGATGGATGTTGTTAAGCGAAATATCCAATCATTAAATGGCTCAGTGGAAGTAACCTCAGCGCCCGGTGTTGGTTCTACGTTTACTATTAGATTACCCCTTACTCTCGCTATTTTAGATGGGCAATTAGTTAAGGTGGCTCAGCATACTTATATTATTCCGCTCATTTCTATTGTGGAGTCACTGCAAATTGATATTGCAAAAGTGAGTCGAGTGGGTAAAAGCCTTGATGTATTGAGGCTTCGAGACGAATACATTCCTATATTAAGACTCTACGATATTTTTAATCATAAAAATGCTATTGAATCACTCGATAAAACGCTGCTTGTTGTTGTAGAAACAGATAACCAAAAGGTGGGTTTATTAGTTGATGATTTACTGTCTCAACAGCAGGTTGTTATTAAAAGTTTAGAGGCAAACTACCATAAAGTGGATGGCGTATCGGGTGCTACCATTTTAGGAGATGGGCGTGTATCGCTGATTGTGGACATTAGCGGCTTAATAAAGCTCTCAGGCTTAAAAAAGCCAGGTAGCCAAGAACTAACTATTGAAACGCAAGCCACTTTGGAGGCGTTATGAGCTCAGATCAAAGCCAGTTAAGTAACCAATTAAATCTTCAGCAACAGCAAGGTGTAAAACAGTTTTTAACTTTTATTATGGCTGATGAAGAATATGGCGTTGATATTTTAACAGTACAAGAAATTCGCAGTTGGGAAGAAATTACAGTACTGCCCAATGCACCAGAATTTGTAAAAGGCGTTATTAATTTACGCGGAACAATAGTGCCAATTATTGATTTACGGTTGCGCTTTGGATTACCAAGTGTCGACTATGGACCATTAACGGTGGTTATCGTTGTCAAAATAGAATTTGAACTAGGTAGTAAAATTATAGGTGTTGCTGTTGATGCCGTCTCTGATGTTTACAGTATTGCGGAGCAAGATGCTAAAGCAGTTCCTAGTTTGTCTGAATCGAGTAATTGTGAATATGTAGCTGGGTTGGTGAATGTTGGTGAAAAAATGGTAGCGCTAATTGACCTGCAAAAAACAATGAATATTTAGCAAATAGAAACTAAATGAATAATAAACTTAAAGGTGGTGATGAGCATGGGATGGTTTAGTAATCCAAAGCAGTCAAAATCAAGTAATGATTTAATTGTAGACGCATTGAATAAATCATTAGCGGTAATTGAATTTGAACCTAACGGAAAAATAATTACTGCAAATATGAATTTTCTAAACGCGATGGGCTATCGTCTTGAGGAGGTTCAAGGCCAGCATCACTCGATGTTTGTTGACCCAGATGAAGCTCAGGGCAACGATTATAAAAACTTTTGGCAACGCCTGCGTAATGGCGAGTTTATCTCAGATGAGTTTAAGCGTAATGCTAAAGGTGGAACTGAGGTATGGATCCAAGCAACTTATAACCCAATTGTTGATGAGCAAGAGCAGGTATTAAAAGTAGTTAAGTTTGCCACCGACGTGACTGAGCAAAAGTTAATAGCAGCAGAAGCTTCAGGGCAAATTAGTGCTATAAGTAAATCTCAAGCGGTTATCGAATTTAATTTAGATGGCACTATTATTGATGCCAATGCTAACTTTTTAAATGCGCTTGGCTATCAACTTAGCGAGATTAAAGGTCAGCACCATAGGCTTTTTATTGATCCCGAACTTGCAAATAGTATCGAATATAAAGAATTTTGGGCCAAACTAGGTCGCGGTGAATTTGATTCAGGGGAATATTTAAGAATAGGAAAGCAGGGTCAGGAGGTTTGGATCCAAGCATCTTATAATCCAATTTATGATATGAACGGCAAGCCGTTTAAAGTGATTAAATATGCATCTGATATTACTGAACAAAAAGAGCTTGAAAAAGCATCTCGCAAAGCAGCCGATTTAGCAAATGCGCTTAAAGTTTGCCAAGCAAACGTAATGATTGCTGATGAAAACCTTAAAATAGTATTTGTGAACGACCGTGTTCAGCAAATGCTAAAAGTCCGCGAAAAAGAATTACAAACCGTATTGCCAAGCTTTTCTGTTGATAATTTAATTGGCACCTGTGTTGATGATTTTCATAAGCACCCTAATCATCAACGTGATTTATTAAAAAACCTAGATAAGCCCTATAAAGCCGAGCTATTGTTAGCAGGTGTCACTTTTACCTTGATTGCTTCACCTTGGATCAGTCAAGACGGAAAGCATTTAGGCACCATTGTTGAGTGGGAAGATAGAACCAATGAAGTTGCGCTTGAAAAAGAAATCGCTGAGCTTATTGGTGCTGCAGGTAATGGCGAATTAGATACAAGAGTAGCGGAAGAAGGCAAGGAAGGGTTCTTTTTACGTTTGGCTCAAGGATTAAATAGCTTAGTTAAAATAGTTGATGATGCCGTTGCCGACACTGGCAATATGCTCGATGCGATGGCAAGTGGTGATTTATCAAAACGTATTGAAAAAGAATACAAAGGTTCATTTGATAAACTTAAACGCGACGCAAATGCTACGGCAGATAAATTAACAGAAGTGATTAATCGCATAAATTCATCGGCAACGTTAGTAGCCAGTGGTGCAGAAGAAATTTCTCAAGGTAATGCTGATTTAAGCCAACGTACAGAAGAGCAAGCCTCGTCACTTGAAGAAACAGCTTCAAGTATGGAGGAAATGACCAGTACCGTTCGTCAAAATGCTGATAACGCAAAAGTAGCAAACGACTTGGCAGAAGAAACCTGTGAAAAAGCGATTCAAGGTGGTGAAGTTGTTAATAGAGCAGTTACGAGCATGTCGGCAATTAATGAGTCGAGCAAAAAAATTGCAGATATTATCGGTGTAATAGACGAAATCGCGTTTCAAACGAATTTATTAGCGCTTAATGCCGCTGTAGAGGCAGCAAGAGCGGGTGAGCAAGGTCGAGGCTTTGCGGTTGTTGCAGGTGAGGTTCGTAATTTAGCGCAGCGCTCTGCGGGCGCAGCGAAAGAAATTAAAGAGTTAATACGAGATAGTGTAGGCAAAGTAGCTGATGGCTCTCAATTAGTTAATGAGTCGGGCGCTACACTTAAAGAGATTGTTGTGTCGGTGCAAAGAGTGACGCAAATGATTTCTGATATTACGGAGGCATCTGAAGAACAAAGTGCGGGTATTGAGCAAGTTAACAAAGCTATTTCTCAAATGGACGAAATGACGCAACAAAATGCCGCTCTAGTAGAGCAAGCCTCTGCTGCTGGTGAGTCTATGGCTGAGCAAGCTAATGAGATGCGCCGATTACTTAACTTTTTCTCAGTAGATCAGCAAGAGATGACAATGATGTCATCAACTATGCGAACCCCTGAACTATCTCATAAGCCGCAAAGTCGTTTTGTGAGTAATAAGCCAAGGGGCGATAACTTTGTAGACTCAGCTGATGAGTGGGAAGAGTTTTAATATTTAGCCTTTTTATGCCTCGTCTAATAAATAGTTACAGCGAGGCACTACTTGTTAGCGTTAGGTTTAATTGGGAGCGGACAATGAAAGAGTTTTTGTGTACCGACCGCGACTTTAAGGAAATTGCCAGTTTAGTTTACAGCGCATGTGGAATTGTATTAGGGGATCATAAGCGAGAGATGGTTTATTCACGCTTAGCAAGACGTATTAGGGAGCGTAAATTAACTGATTTTAAAGCTTACTTAGAGTATTTAAATAGCCATAAAGATCAGGAATTTGATGCCTTTATTAATGCAATAACAACGAACTTAACGTCTTTTTTTCGTGAAATACATCACTTTGAATTTATAAAATCTGAGCTTGTACCTGCTCTTTTAAAGGCAAATAAAAACAGTAAGCGAGTAAGAATCTGGTCTGCAGGTTGCTCCACAGGGGAAGAGCCTTACAGTTTGGCGATGACTTTAAATAACGCATTTCCGAGCAATTGGGATGTAAAAATACTAGCAACCGATTTAGATTCTAATGTATTGGCAAAAGCACAAAAAGGTATTTACACCGCAGCGAATGTTAATGGCTTAGATGACGTGCAACTTAAGCGTTGGTTTTTAAAAAGCAAAGACGGTGAAAATTATAAAGTTAGAGATAAACTAAAAGAGTCTATTTCTTTCAAGCGTTTAAACTTATTACAAGACTGGCCAATGAAAGGATCATTTGATCTTATTTTATGTCGTAATGTTGTTATTTACTTTGATAAAGAAACAAAAGATCAGCTTTTTAAGCGTTACGCCAATATATTAAATGAACAAGGTTATTTGTTTTTAGGTCACTCAGAAAGTATGGGTAAAGAGCATTCGCAATTCAAAAACTTAGGGAAAACTATGTACCAAAAGGGACAAAATGCACGCTGAGTTCAGGCCGGTATTACCTAACTTTGAACATATTAAACGATATTGGGATTCGGGCCGAGGTAGCGTTGTTGCTAAAGTGCTTCCGGGTGAGTTTTATGTTTCTAAAAATAATGAACTGATCTCTACAGTTCTGGGTTCGTGTATTGCGGCTTGTGTATACGATGAAGTACTTGGTATTGGCGGGATGAATCACTTTATGTTACCAATTCAAAAGGGAGTAGAACTTAAAAATGCGCATAGTTTAAGTTGTCGGTACGGTAATTGGGCTATGGAGTATCTTATAAACGAAGTTTTAAAAAATGGCGCGTCTCGGTGTAACCTAAAAGTAAAACTTTTTGGCGGGGGGAAAATTATTAGTGCGATGACTGATATAGGGCTGGGTAATATTAGTTTTGCAGCAGCGTATATTAAAGAAGAGGCATTAAATCTAGTTGCCCATGATATGGGGGGGCCGTGGCCGCGAAAAATATTTTTTCACCCGAACACTGGTAAAGTTCATATGAAAAAACTTAAAAACCTACATAATAATACGATTGAAAAACGCGAAGTCCGTTACTTACAAAACCTTAAAAAGCAAGAAGTAGTAACCGATATAGAGCTGTTTTAGGAGTATGCATGATTAAAGTATTAATAATTGACGACTCCCCTTTAATTAGGCGTTTACTCACTGAAATATTACAACAAGCTAAAGACATTACAGTAGTGGGGAGTGCTGAGGATCCCTACGAAGCTCGCGAAATGATAAAAAAACTCAGTCCTGATGTATTAACGCTCGACGTAGAAATGCCAAAAATGGATGGTATTAGTTTTTTAAAAAACTTAATGCGATTAAGACCAATGCCAGTAGTGATGATTTCAACACTGACACAAAAAGGCTCTCCTATCACACTAGAAGCGCTCGAATTAGGGGCTGTTGATTTTATAGCTAAGCCTACTAATAACGTAAGAGAGCAATTGAGCCAATATGCATCACTTGTCCAACAAAAGGTGCGAATAGCTGCTGGAGCAAGAGTAAGAAGCTATAAAAAAACGGTCGTCACAAATGAGCCTATTAATACTCATTCTCAGTTTTTACTTAATAAAGTAATAGCAATAGGTGCATCAACGGGGGGGACTGAGGCTATAAAAGAAGTGCTTATTAAAATGCCACAAAATTGCCCGCCAATTGTAATTACTCAGCATATTCCTCCTGTGTTTAGCGCTTCATTTGCTGAGCGAATGAATCGTACATGCACGATAAATGTGAAAGAAGCTGAACATGGCGATAAGCTTAGCGCAGGCTGGGCTTATATAGCACCGGGTGGGGTTCATTTAAGTATTAAAAAACGAGGTGTTAGCTTGTATTGCCAGCTTGATGATGGCGAGCCGGTGAACAGACATAAACCTGCGGTAGATGTGTTGTTTAACTCATTAGTCGAAACTGGGGCTAAAAACGTAGTTGCAGCCATACTAACAGGAATGGGGAGTGATGGCGCAAAAGGGTTACTTGCACTAAAACAAAACGGAGCACATACCTTGGCTCAAGATGAGTATTCGTCTGTGGTATGGGGTATGCCTAAAGCAGCTGCTGAGCTAAATGCAGCTGACGAGATAGTTGCGCTGGATAAAATAACCCAGCGGCTTTTACATCGGGCCGTTAAGGTTTAGATGCTTCAATTACCCAAGGCTGCGAAAACCAAAAGTAATCACCAGGGCTTGAAATAGAAGGGGCCGTGCAATTAAAACGAGAACGCCCTTTATTAAGCACCTTTGGTGAGGTGATTTCGACAGTATTTTTAGTTATCCATTTTAAATCTGCTTGGCCTACGCTTGATACATAACAGGCAAATTGGCTCTTATGAAAATCACCCATCTTAAATTCAATTGTGAGCGTGGGTGGATTTTGCTGTGTAACGCTATCTTGATAAGTTAAATTGGTGATATTAAACGCGCGTGAGTTAAGCTTAGTAATAAGGGTTTCTAGTTTGCTGTAAAAGCCTGATGCAGGAAAACGCGGCAAGCGGCTAAAATTAGAATCTTTATTTACAGCGCCTGAGTGCTGGCCAATACCTACAAAACCAAGCTCTGTCACGAGTGCTTGCAGCTCGTTATTAAACTCACCATACGGGTATGCTAAGTATTTATAGTCGTGGCCTATTTCTTCTTTTATGCGCTTTTGAGAGTTAAGGATATCTTGCTTAATACGTGATTGCCATTGTGCATCGGTTTCGTTTTCAAGCTTAAGGTGTAAGTAATCATGTTGTCCGCTATGATTGGCTATTAATGCCCCTTTTTTAGATAATTCTTTGAGCTTATCCCACCCCATTACGTAACTCATACCTTCGTCTATTAATTTAGGATTTACAAAGATAGTGTACGGGTAGCCAAACTTTTCTAAAATAGGTGCGGCTTGTTCATAGTTATTGGTATAGCCATCATCAAAGGTGATGGCGAGAGTTTTATCAGGTAAAGTTTCACCTTGTTGAAGCGCGCTAATTAACTCATTAAGAGGAATAACGTTAAAGTTGTGCTCTTTTAAATAGCTTAAGTGCTCCGTAAATGTATTGGCGCTAACGCTCGTGACAGCGGGTAGGGTTTCACTAACATGATGATACTGTAAAATAATGGCTGCTTGAGCCCGTACAGATACACTAATGAGGATAAATAACACTAAATGAAACAATTTCTTATACATAATAAGGCACACCATAAAAGCTTGCTGTTGTTAGCGGGTCCGATGATACTATCAAATATCACAGTGCCGTTGTTAGGAATTGTTGATACTGCTGTAATTGGGCACTTAGGAAGCGCTCATTACTTAGCTGGAATTGCCCTTGGCTCTGCAGTTATATCTATTTTATTTTGGCTTGCTGGTTTTTTAAGAATGAGCACCACGGGACTCGTGGCACAAGCATACGGAAAAAACGATTTAACCCAACTTGCCGCTTTACTTAAACGAAGCCTATTGCTTGCAAGCGCAGTGGCCGCGCTATTAATTGTGTTATCCCCATTAATAAAGCACGCTATTGCTTACCTCTCCGCAGCCAATGGCGACGTACTTAACCAAGCTTATCAGTATTTTAGCATTCGTATTTTTAGTGCTCCAGCAGCATTATGTAATTTAGTGTTACTGGGTTGGATGCTTGGTGTGCATTATGGTCGAGGTCCATTTTATTTATTACTCGTCACTAATATCGTTAATATAGTGCTCGATATTTATTTTGTTGTTTATTTAGATTGGGCAGTTGCAGGCGCTGCATGGGCGTCACTTATTGCTGACTATACAGCACTAGTATTTGCACTGTTTTTAGTGGCTAAACTAGCTAAAAAACAAGACATTGATCTAAATGTACCGAATTGGTTGAGTATTAGCAAAATGGCTGAATTATTGAGTTTGAATAGAGATATATTTATTCGCTCTTTAATACTGCAATTATGCTTTAGTTTTATGACATTTTACGCGGCGCGTATAGGCGAAACCACATTAGCTGCTAATGCTGTCTTGCTTAACTTTTTAATGTTGGTGAGCTTTGCTCTTGATGGCGTTGCTTACGCGTCTGAGGCAAAAGTAGGGCAAGCTAAAGGCCAAGGAAGTGTTAAAAACATAGAGCTTTGGGTTAAAATAAGTGTATTTTGGGGTATGCTTTTTGGTGTGTTATATAGCCTGTTTTTTGCATTATTTGGCAACACCATAATCAAGCTTTTAACCAATGTGCCAGAGGTTATTCAAGAGGCAACGTATTATTTACCATGGATAATAGTATTACCAATTTTGGCCATGAGCTGCTTTTTGTTTGATGGTGTTTTTGTAGGGCTTACGCGAGCAAAGAACATGCGTAATAGTATGATACTTTCAGCTGGAGTTGGCTTTTTTGGTGTGTTTTGGGTGTTTATAGACTTGCAAAATAACGGGTTATGGCTGGCTATGAGCTGTTTTATGTTAATGCGCGGGGTTACATTAATAATTAAATATCACCACTTAAAAATAAATAATCAGCTATTAGATTAAATAAATGGTTTATTTCCAGAGATCGGGGTCGTGGTGTTTAGGGCCCATATCTTTTAAAACTTGTGAAAAACGATTAGCAAAAATACCGCAGTAGCCCCAACCGGCAAAAAATAATGCGGGGAGTAAAATTATAACGCCAATTATTTGTAAGCTGTAGTGGGTGTAATACCCAATAGATATGAATATCACGGCTAGCACAAACAGTGCTAAGCCGCGAAAAAAGCGCTTTAAGCTCAGCTTAGGATTGCTCCCTAAGCGATAGATAAGCTGCTTTAGCATTTACAAGGCCTAATAGTAAGAGTGATCGCCCGCTTCGTGCTCAGTTATATCAGCAACACCGGTGATTTCTTCAAACTTAGCTATCATTTCTTTTTCAATGCCTTCTTTTAGTGTTACATCGATCATAGAACAACCGTTACAACCACCACCAAACTGAAGTATAGCTATACCTGCAGCTGTAATCTCAACAAGGCTTACTTGACCACCGTGGTTAGCAAGTTGTGGATTTACTTCGGTTTCTAGCATGTGCTGTACACGTTCGTTTAACGATGCATCGTCACCTATTTTACGCGCCTTTGCATTTGGTGCTTTTAGCGTTAACTGAGTACCCATTTTGTCGGTAACAAAATCGATTTCAGCTTCTTCTAAAAATGGAGCACTTTCTGCATCTACAACGGCATCAAAACCGTTAAAGTTTAGGCGAATATCGCTCGCTTCTACAGCGTCTTCTGGACAATAAGACACACCACATTCCGCTTGTGATGAACCAGGGTTTACAACAAACACACGAATATTGGTTTGTTGTGATTGATCTGCTAATAGTTTAGCAAAATGCGCTTGCGCTGTTTCGGAAATAGAAATCATAAAACCATCTATACTTGACTAAATTACTCGGATACTGCGTATCATACTCCGCTCATCGTGTTGCGGCTAGTGTTGAGCGTAAAAAGTTGGCATCTATTTTAAGCAATGGTAGCGTGCAAACAACGAACATTTTTTGAGTGATTTATATGCGTTTGGTATTAACATTAATGGTGGTGTTGCTTAGCTTTTCAAGTGTAGCTAAGCCACTTTCGTATTATTTTGAACAAGATGTAAAATTTGACCCTTCAATTCCTACTCCTGAGCAAGTACTCGGTTACGAAGTAGGAGAGTGGCACGTGAGACACGATCAGCTCGTACGTTATATGGAAATACTTGCTGATAAAAGCGACCGTATAAATTTTGAAGTGATTGGCCGCACACATGAACAACGCCCCCTTGTCATGCTAACAATTACAGCAGCTGATAAGTTATCAAGCATAGAGCAGACACGCCAAGCTCACTTAGCACGCTTAAGTAACGATGGATCAGATGCTAATTCTACAAAGCAGCCTGCCGTTGTATGGATGGGGTATAGTGTGCATGGTAATGAGTCATCAGGTAGTAACTCATCTTTGCTGGTGGCATATTACTTAGCTGCTGCACAAGGTGCTGAAATAGATGAGTTATTAGACAACACGGTTATTTTACTCGACCCTTCGCTTAATCCTGACGGACTTGCTCGTTTTGCTAACTGGGCAAACAGTAACCGAGGCATGAACTTATCAAGTGACCCTAAAACCCGTGAACATGTTGAAAACTGGCCAAGTAGTCGTACCAATCATTACTGGTTTGATTTAAATCGTGACTGGTTATTGCTACAACATCCTGAATCGCGCGCGCGTATTGCTAAATTTCATCAGTGGAAACCAAATGTCTTAACAGATTTTCATGAAATGGGACCAAACAGCAGTTACTTTTTTCAGCCAGGTATCCCTAGTCGTATACACCCAATAACACCGGATGAAAATGTAACGTTAACTAAAGCGATTGCTAACTATCACGCAAAAACGTTAGATGAAAATAACGCACTGTACTTTACCGAAGAAAGCTTTGACGACTTCTATTACGGTAAAGGCTCAACTTATCCCGACGTAAATGGTGGTGTAGGTATTTTATTTGAGCAAGCAAGTTCTCGCGGGCATATCCAAGACACTATAAATGGACCTTTGAGCTTTCCCTTTACTATTAAAAATCAACTATTAACGAGTTTATCTACCTTTAAAGCCGCTGTTGATAACCGCCAAGCATTACTTGATTACCAAGCTAAGTTTTATAATCAAGCTACTGATTTAGCCAGTGATGAAAGCTTTGAAGGTTATGTAATTGAGGGTGCGGATGACAACACTCGTATTAAAGATTTTTTAGGGTTGTTGAAACAGCATCAAATAGATGCTTTTTCGATTACTAAATCACTCAAGGCAAATGGCAACAACTATACAACCAATAGTTACTTTGTGCCCTTAGCCCAGCCACAGTACCGCCTAATAAAAGCTATTTTTAGCGAGCAAAAAAACTTTGCTGATAACACCTTTTATGACGTATCTGGCTGGACTTTAGCGCATGCGTTTAACTTACCTTTTGCAAAAGTAAAAAGCAGTTGGGGTTTAGAGGTTGCAAGTACACCGTGGCAAAAAGCGGTCAAACCTTCTTTTGCTTCACTTGAGCAAGGCTATGCGTTTGGCTTTTCGTGGGATGATTACCTAGCACCTAAAATGCTAAACAGCCTTTTAAAGCAAGGTATTAAAGCGCGTGTAGCGCTAAGCCCATTAACAGCCAAATCAAACTCAAGTGAAGTAAGCTTTGATGCTGGTAGTATTATTGTGCCAGCAGGCTTACAAACGAATAATGATTGGGTTGGAATATTAAATAAAGCACAAAACGAGTTTGGAATTGCAATCAAGCCTATTAACTCAGGTCTTACAAGCAAAGGAGCCGATTTAGGGTCTCGTACAATGGCGGTTGTTAGCGAGCCAAAAGTATTATTGGTAGGTGGTAAAGGCGTAAGCCAGTACGAAGCTGGGGAAGTATGGTATTACCTCGATCGCTTTGTAGGTGTTGCGCCAACAATTGTTGAAATGGAGCGTTTAAACTCTATTGAACTCAGTAATTACAGCCATATAGTACTTGCTCATGGTAACTACAACAGCTTATCTGATACCGACAAAGTGGCTATAAAAAGCTGGGTAAGAAAAGGCGGCGTTATTTGGGGTCACAAAGGCGGCGCTAAATTTTTAGCTGATCAGCAATTACTCAAAGCAAGCTATCTATCAAGACAAGATGTAGCGAGTGCATTTAAAACGACAGGTTTAAGTTATGGCGATAAGGACCATTTAGCAGGACGTCAACGCATTGCAGGAGCTATTTTTAATACTAATGTAGATTTAACTCACCCACTTACATTTTCACTTAAACGCAATACATTGCCCGTATTCAAAAACAGTACTTGGTTGCTAGAAGCTTCCGATGCACCGTTTGTAAATGTACTTACCTATACTAAAAAGCCATTGTTAGTGGGTTTTACCGATGCTGTTAATGTTGAGCAAGTTGCTGGTGGTGCTGGCTTAATTGCGCACTCATATGGACGAGGTACAGTAATAGGCATGACCGACGATCCTGTATTTAGGGGTTACTGGTATGGGACTAGTCGACTACTAAGCAATGCGTTATTTTTTGGTCATACGTTTCGTGCAAATGGCGAATAATACCAATTAGCTTAATTAAGTAATCTATTTTGAGGATGGAAAAACGTGTTGATAGCTAGGCAAAAAATTCGCTAATTAGTTGTTCTCGGCAATTGCTCCTGGATTGCTCTACCTTCTGCATCCATGCAGTCGTAAATGAGAATTTTTTAACACAGGTAGCGACACGTTTAGCCCCGCAAAATGATTAAGTATTATTGCGGATTGGTTTAATACTTTTTAATAATTAAATAGGCGTTAAGCAAGTTGTAAAAGCCCACACTTGTTTAGCGCCTGCTTGTTTTAGTGCACTAGTAGCTGCGTTTAATGTTGCCCCTGTCGTCATCACATCATCAACAATAGCGACTGTTTTACCGGCCATATCCTGTGTACAAATAAAGGCATTTTTTAAGTTTCTTATACGCTTTGCTTTGGATAGCTCCGACTGAGCTTGTGTTTTTTTATCGCGAATAAGAACATTACTTAGTGGGGCGTAATTAGCTAAACAGGGTTGCCAAACTTGGCTTACCTGATTAAATCCACGAGTAATAAAGCGGCTTTTATGAAGAGGTAAAATAATAAAGGTATCTGGCAAGTTAGGGCTTTGCTCAAAAAACTGCGTTAACTGTTTTTGTATAATTTGCTGCAATGCCTTTTTATAATGAATTTGATTATTAAATTTTAGCCTTTTAAGCCAATGCTCAAAGGGAGGCTGATAAAAAGCGCATGCAAATAATTTATCAAACTCGCAATTAGGAAACATCTCAATAATATCAGGTCGATGCAATAAACTCGTATGCTTACTAAAATCAAACAATGGTAAATCTTCAAGGCAATAATCACATAGCCCTAAAGAGGTCGCAATCGAGTTTTGACACTGCACGCAATAAGAGGGAAATAACCAATTTAAAACGGCTTGTTTCACAGACTCGCTCCTTGCATTGCAATCGCCTTTCTAAACGTTATGATGAGCCTAAGTTTGGTAAAGGTTAGGCAAATATGCAAAATGAGTTAGTGTTATTACATGGTTGGGGAATGCATCAGGGCGTATGGCAGTTAGTACAGCCAGAACTTGAGTTTTTATATTCAGGAAATGTACGTAGCCATGACCTACCTGGGTTTGGTAATAGCGATGTGTGCCCAAGCCCTTATACTTTGCATGATGCAGCAGAAATTTTGAGTAAGCAATTAAAGCCGAAGAGCATTTTAATGGGATGGTCGTTAGGTGGATTATTTGCACTTTATATTGCTAAACATTGGCCTGAAAAGGTATCTAAAGTTATTTTAATAGCGTCGACTCCCTTTTTTGCAGAGGCAGATAATTGGCCTGGAATAAAAGCGAATGTATTGGCGCAGTTTAAAGAGCAGTTAGTTAATCATCGAGAAAAAACAATAGAGCGCTTTTTAGCTATTCAAGCAATGGGTAGCGAGTCGGCGCGTGATGATATAAAGCAGCTTAAACAATTGCTAAATCAGTACAGCGCACCCCAAAGCGATGCCCTGAGTGCTGGTTTAGATATTTTACAAAACGACGATTTACGTGACTTATTTACTCATTGCCCAGTCCCTATTAGAGGAGTATTTGGCCGGCTTGATGCTTTAGTACCTTATAAAGCTATTAGCAAAATGTCAGCACTAAATACTGAGTTTGAATATGAAGTACTAGATAAAGCATCCCATGCACCATTTATTTCTCATAAAAGTGAGTTTTTATCTGTCGTTAAATCAATGCTTTAAAATAGAGCTAAGAATAGCGCTGTTTAAAGCTTTATTTTGAGCAGAACCTGAGCGATAATTAAACAATGTTTATTTGGTGGAGGTTTTAATATGCCAATCGGATCAGTATTTAATAGTGGTATAGAAGGGTTTAACCGAGCTAGCCAAGGTATTGAAAAAGCCAGTGCTGAGATTAACCGTGCCAGTATAGAACAACAAGATGACGCGCAATTAGCGCAGCAACGTCAGCTTACGGCAGCACGCCCTGAAGAGGCGATTACTGCACCAGTAGCACAACCAGCTCGTGTTGATGAAGCGCTTGTTAACTTAAAAGTTGAAGAATTTAATGCCAAGGCAAACACGCAATCAATTCAAACGGCCGATGATGTACTTGGCACGTTAATCGATATTAAAGTTTAGTATTATGAATATTGTCACGCCATTTCCGTCTATCAATATAAACACCGCAAATGTTTATACGGAAACCGCACGGCGTGACAACCAACTACGCGAAGTTATTCCGGCTCCCGCATCTAGTAGCGCAAGTAATACAGAAACCAAAGCGCAAAGTGATGCTGAAAAAGCAAAATTGCCAGGCAGTAGCGATGGTGCGACGTATAACGCAACGGGAAAAATAGCAGACGAAAAGTCAGTTCAGCAGCGCGATGGAAACTCAGAAAATCCTGAGGGCACTGAGCAAGAAAGTGAAGCAATCGAGAAAAAAGAATCTGAGCAAGAAGAGCTGCAATTAGAACAAGAACAACAACAAATTACAGAGCTAAAAGCACGGGATACTGAAGTACGAATACACGAACAAGCACACGCTTCTGTAGGCGGGCAATATGCTGGCTCGCCAAGCTATGAATACCAACGTGGCCCAGATGGTACTAACTACGCAATTGGCGGAGAAGTACAAATAGATGTATCAGAAATTCCGGGTGACCCGCAAGCGACTATAGACAAAATGCAAACGGTACGCGCTGCCGCATTAGCGCCTGCAGAGCCTTCAGGAGCTGATCGCTCTATTGCTGCAGATGCTACGCAAAAGCTAGCAGCGGCTCAAGCTGAGCTTGCACAACCTGAAAAAGAAGACGACGAAGACGCAAAAAGTAAACTTGAAGCGTCATTCTCTAGCGATGAAAGCAGCGATACAAAAACAGCTAAAAGTGACGAGCAAACACGTGATGCCGATGTTGAAGCACGGGCGGGGCGTATTGCTAACTTTTATCAAATGGCTACATCGCCAGCGAGCCAAAGTAGTTTTTCAGCGTTAAGTTAATAATTTAGCAAAACATAACCACAAAAAAACCGCTTACGCGGTTTTTTTGTGGTTAGTTGTACAAGTATTATTTTTTTACTTTAGCATTAGCGAACGCATCGGCAAATGCATTGCCCATTAACGCATTACCGTTGTCACGTTTAGGCTTTGCAGCGCGAGGTTGCGAATTATTAGCACGTGCTTGTGGCTTTTGCGTAGCTGGAGCTGCTGACTTATTACTTGTGTCAATATCGTCATCTAAGCGCATAGTAAAGCTTATGCGTTTACGTGCAGCGTCTACTTCAACAACTTTAACCTTTACAATATCACCAGCTTTAACAACTTCACGCGGATCTGATATAAATTTATTCGTGATTGCTGAAATATGCACTAAACCATCTTGGTGAACACCTACATCAACAAACGCACCAAAATTAGCAACGTTTGAAACCACGCCTTCTAAAATCATACCTGGTTTTAGGTCACTAATTTTTTCAACACCGGCTTTAAACTCAGCTGTTTTAAATTCAGGTCTAGGATCTCGACCAGGTTTATCAAGCTCAGTAATAATGTCGGTAACGGTTGGTAAGCCAAACTTTTCGTCAGTGTAATCGTTAGCAGCAAGTTTAGTTAAAAAGTCGCTGTTACCAATTAGGTTACTGACATCTACGCTATTACGTTCACAAATGCGTTTAACAACAGGATAAGCTTCAGGGTGAACTGATGAGTTATCTAGTGGATCGCTACCATTGTTAATACGTAAAAAACCAGCCGCTTGTTCAAATGCTTTTGGCCCTAAACGCTCAACCTTTTTAAGCTCACTACGTTTAGTAAATGTGCCGTTAGCATCGCGATAATTAACGATATTTTGCGCTAATGTTTTGTTTAAACCAGATACGCGTGTAAGTAAGGGTACCGAGGCCATGTTTAAATCTACGCCTACTGAGTTTACACAGTCTTCAACTACTGAAATAAGGCTCTGGCCTAATTGGCTTTGCGATACATCATGTTGGTATTGGCCAACACCAATTGATTTTGGCTCAATTTTAACAAGTTCAGCAAGAGGATCTTGAAGGCGGCGTGCAATAGAGACAGCCCCTCGTATAGAAACATCTAAATCTGGAAATTCATTAGCTGCAAATTCAGAAGCTGAGTAAACCGATGCACCTGCTTCGCTAACCATAATTTTACTAAGTTTAAGTTCGCTGTTTGCTTTGATAAGCTCTGCAACCAACTTATCTGATTCGCGTGAGGCAG
Source organism: Pseudoalteromonas sp. SR43-3 (assembly GCF_014163875.1). Classification (NCBI taxonomy): domain Bacteria; kingdom Pseudomonadati; phylum Pseudomonadota; class Gammaproteobacteria; order Alteromonadales; family Pseudoalteromonadaceae; genus Pseudoalteromonas; species Pseudoalteromonas sp. SR43-3. The sequence goes on from NZ_JACJEC010000013.1 coordinate 41,940, forward strand.
TACCATTACCAATCGCAATTAGCTCAACTTTATGCTGACGGCAAAGTTGCTCTAACGTACGCACTGATTTATCCCAATGATTTTGTGGTGCATGAGGGAAAATAGTTTGTGTAGCTAGTAATTTACCTGTGCTATCAACAACGGCAATCTTACAGCCAGTACGAAGGCCTGGATCAAGACCTAAAGTAGTACGAGGGCCTGCAGGTGCAGCCATTAATAAATCTTTTAAGTTTTTAGCAAATACATCTATTGCACCGGCTTCAGCTTTTTCGCGCATTGCTGCAAAAAACTCATTCTCTAGGTGTAACCCTAGCTTAACTTTCCACGCCCATTGAACAACGTTTAATAACCAAGGACTTGCCGCTTTATATTTAATATCTAAACGGTAATGCTCAGCAATCATGTTTGCACATAATTGTGCTGAATTTTCTGCACTAGGCTCTGGGTTTATATTTAACTGAAGTACACCTTCATTTCGAGCTCTAAGCATTGCAAGCGCACGGTGAGAAGGTACTTTTTTAAGAAGTTCTTGATGCTCAAAGTAATCACGGTATTTTGCACCGGCTTGCTCTTGGCCTTTAATCACAGTACTTTCAATTGCGCCATTTTGACTAATGTGGCTTCTAAATTTAGCAAGTAATTTTGCGTCTTCAGCAAAGCGTTCCATTAAGATGAATTTAGCGCCTTCAAGTACCGCTTTTGTATCTGCAAAACCTTTTTCAGCACTTACAAACTGTTCCGCTTGTTGCTCTGGGTCAAGGTTAGCATCTTTAAATAGTGCATCTGCAAGAGGCTTTAAACCAGCTTCAATTGCTATTTGGCCTTTAGTGCGGCGCTTAGCTTTATATGGTAGGTATAAATCTTCAAGTTCTGTTTTACTTTGTGCATTGGTTATATCGGCACTTAGCTCTGGCGTTAATTTATTTTGCGATTCGATTGTCGATAAAATAAAACTACGGCGCTCTTCTAGTTCACGTAAATACGATAAACGCTGCTCTAAAAGGCGTAATTGGGTGTCGTCTAGGCCGCCTGTAACTTCTTTTCTGTAGCGGGCAATAAAAGGAACAGTTGCGCCTTCATCAAGTAACTTTGTTGCAGCAACAACCTGTTGCTGCTGTGCGTTTAACTCACCGGCTAAACGTGCAGAGATATCGCTCATGCAAAAACCTTTTTATACAATAAAATAAGACCAGAAGCGTGTTACTGGCGCTGTTAATTGCTTGAATAATATCACAGGAGGTAGTAATGAAAAGCTCTTAAAGCAAGCTATTTTACTTGCTTTAAGATGGTTGGGTCGGGAGCAAATCAATTCAACTAAAAGAGCGCCCTAGTGAGGGTGCTCAATGTTTTCTAATACCTCACTGAAAGAGTGAGCAATAGGTGAGATATGTACAGGAATATGTAATGTTTTAGCTATTTGGCGAGCTGAAATTAAACCACAAATTTCGTTACTCGCTGTTGTAACTAATAAAAACATTGTGCCCTGATGCTCCATCGTTTGCAGCGCATCACCAATGCATGCGTAGCTTAAGCTTTGCATACTTACACCTGTAAGGCGGCTAACTGGTGTCATAATGTCACGTAAGCTTACTTCGCTTCGTTGCATATTTAAGCGCTCTGCAATAATAGTAATTTTAGAGCTTTGTAAATCGGCGCTAGAAACTAGGCCAATTAATTTTTGGTGTTCGTCTGTTACTAAAACAAAGTCAGATTGTTGTGCACTTACTTGTTTAAGTGCCTCTGTAATCGTTGTTCCATGCTCTGCACGAATAGGTGTTTTTTGAGTAAAGTTATTCACCATTTTTAGCGCTGGAGAAGATAAATCGATTAATGGTTGATCATCTGCAAATGTGCTAGCAATAACGCCATGAGAAATATTTTGGGTACGTAATTCTTTAAAGTTAGACATAGTAGTCACCTTAGTAGTTATAAAATTTAATTAAGTTGTAAAATAATGAATTAAATTAAATAGCTAGGTGGTCCGCGTTGGTATGCAGTGCTAAAAGGTCTGTTTAGATTAGTGCTCTTATAAAAAGAATCTACGACATTAGGAAGTGGTTGAGGCGACCTAAAGGTAATAGTGTTAACGTGAGAGTCCACGTCAAAATCGAGGTTTGCTTGGTCAGGAATATCACAAGTAATAAAGTGATTAGATAGTTTAGCGTTATCAAGGTTTACGTCAGTGTTGCTGGCATGCAGCGTCAAACTTACACTCATTAAAAGTGCAAACAATACGGCATTACTAAATATGCGCTGTACCATGTTTGACATAATCACGACCTTAATTAACTGCTTTCAAATTAAACAAATCAACTTGAATAATTCAGTTATAGCTTATTGCTTTAATTTACACAATCAAAAGTTAACATGATCTGAATCAAAACTTTTTATTTCTTTTTTTGGTAATCGATACTGTTTACATACCACTGCTTTTTTCCCTGAGGAGTGGTCACTTCAAATTCGTCATCTACTTGTTTTTTAATCAACGCACGCGCCATAGGTGAGTCTATTGATATGTAATCTTTACGGTCGTAAATTTCATCAGGACCTACAATTCTGAACTTTTTAACTTCACCTTCTTCGTTTTCAATTTCAACCCATGCACCAAAAAATACTTTTCCATCTTGCACCGGAGAGTAGTCAATAATTTTTAAATCTGGTATGCGTTTGCGTAAGTAGCGTACTCGGCGGTCAATTTGGCGCAGCAATCGCTTGTTATATTGATAGTCTGCGTTCTCAGAGCGATCTCCGAGGCTGGCTGCCCAGCTTACTATTTTTGTTACTTCTGGGCGTTTTACGTTCCATAGTTGATCGTGTTCTTGTTGTAATTGCAAGTAACCTTCGCGGGTAACTAAATTTGTTTTCATGGCCAATTCTTTATTAACTCTAATGGTGTGCACGTTATTAAATTTGCCAAAATTTGTCGAGCGTAAAATGTAATAAAGTACGAGTAAGGAAGTTTTGAAATGTTCAGTAACAATCTAAGCAAGTAATTAGTTTTTGATTATTAAGTTTTTCATTTATATTAACTAGTAATTGGATATAAAAATAAGAAAGAGATTATGGGACACGAGACCACAAAAGTATTAGTTGTTGATGACGATATGCGCTTACGCAGTTTGCTTGAACGTTACTTAGTAGAGCAAGGCTTTATTGTTAGAACCGCAGGAAACTCGGAGCAAATGGATAGACTCCTAGAGCGCGAAAACTTTCACTTAATGGTTCTCGATTTAATGCTCCCAGGCGAGGATGGCTTATCTATTTGCCGACGCCTACGCCAAAAAGAAAATGAAATTCCTATTGTTATGCTTACTGCAAAGGGCGACGAAGTAGACCGTATTATTGGTCTTGAACTTGGCGCTGACGATTACATTCCAAAACCATTTAATCCACGTGAGCTACTTGCTCGCATAAAAGCAATTTTACGCCGCCGCGCAAAAGAAGTGCCAGGTGCTCCTGCTGCTGAAGAAAACTTAATCGCTTTTGGTAAATTCACCCTTAATTTAGCAACGCGCGAAATGAGTGAAGGGGATAAAACAATATCGCTTACCAGTGGTGAGTTTGCAGTGCTTAAAGCGCTTGTTTTGCATCCGCGTGAGCCACTTAGCCGCGATAAGCTAATGAACTTGGCGCGTGGACGTGATTACAGTGCGCTTGAGCGAAGTATTGATGTGCAAGTGTCGCGACTTCGCCGCATGATTGAAGTAGATGCTGCTAATCCTCGATATATTCAAACCGTTTGGGGTTTGGGGTATGTGTTTGTTCCCGACGGTGAAAAGTAATATTTATGGGCATGTTTCCGCGCAGTGCTTTTGGGCAAACTGTTTTTTTAGTGGCGGCTTTGTTGCTAATAAATCAAATAGTGTCTTATGTTACGGTTAGTTTTTATGTTGTAAAACCAACTATTGAGCAAGTTAACTTGATGCTTGCTAAACAAATTAAAACGGTATTTATTGACTGGGAAGATGGCGTTGAAATAAACGACGAAGTATCTGCGAAGTTTTTTGAAATTACCGGCATTGAAGTAATGACGCAGCGCGAAGCAATGCGTCAAGGACTTGGGCAAAGCCGCGAATATTCTATGCTATCGCGTAGCATGACTGAGCAACTTGGTGGTTATTCTCGTGTACGTATTAGCCAAACTGATCCATTGATTTATTGGGTTGAAGCACCGCAAGCGCCAGGTTATTGGGTAAAAGTACCGCTTAAAGGTTTTAAAGAGAATAACTTAGAGTTTTTAACTTTTTACTTATCAAGTATTGGCTTTTTAAGTGTGCTGGGGGGGTGGTTGTTTGCAAGGCACCTTAATAGGCCATTAAAAGCACTGCAACAAGCTGCAGTAAAAGTAGGTAAAGGCGATTTTTCTACCAAATTAGAAGAAGAAGGCTCAACAGAAGTAATAGAAGTAACGCGCGCGTTTAATCAAATGTCGCGCGGAATTGCCGCACTTGAAAACGACCGCCGTTTACTAATGGCTGGTGTATCGCATGATTTACGTACGCCGCTTACGCGTATCCGTTTAGCCACCGAAATGATGGTTGATGAAGACGACTATCTTCGTGAAGGTATTATTTACGATATAGAAGATATGAACGGGATTATCGATCAGTTTATTGAGTATTTACGCCACCATAAACGTGAAGAGCTAAGTTGCGAAGATATAAATGCTTTAGTTGCCGAGGTTGTTAATTCTGAGCTTCAGCATCAACGTACTATTACGTTTAAAAGTAATCCAAATATAGGCAATATACCCTTAAGCTCTGTGGCTATTAAACGTGTAATTACCAACATGATTGGTAATGCGCTGCGTTATTCTGAGGGCGATATTGAAGTACTTAGTTACTTTAATTCAAACAAAAAATATGTAGTTATCGCTGTAAACGATAATGGCCCCGGCATTCCTGAAAACGAACTAGAGTCTGTGTTTGAGCCCTTTAAACAAGGCGATGCAGCTCGCGGAAGTGAAGGCAGTGGTTTAGGCCTTGCTATTATTAAACGCATTGTTGATATGCACGACGGTAAAGTAAAGCTAGAAAACCGCCCAGAAGGCGGTTTAAGTGCACAAGTATATTTGCCAATCAAGGTATCAACCCCTGCACAATAAATGCAGGGGTTTTATTGTACTAAAGTGCTTTAAAGCGAATAGCAGTACCGCCACTGGTGGCCAGTTTAAGCGTAAGTTTATCGTTTGCAGTTACAATACGTTTTTCGATAGCTATATCGTACGGATTGTTTTTCCACTCTGCGTTTTTACCATCTTTATAAATTTGTGCTTCAAATTTTTTGCCTTGCTCTAAAAAGTCGAGTTTCACCTCAATAGTTCTAGCTTTCTCGTCAGTAACAGCACCTAGGTACCAATCGTTTCCTGAGTATTTAGTGCTTTTACGTTCTTTACGGGCAAATACAATAAAGTCGCCTACTTCACCATCAAGGGCAATACTTTGCTGCCAATCTGTTGGTACGTCTTGAATAAATTGAAATGCGTCGGGCTTAGCCAAATAGTTTTTAGGTAAGTCGGCAGCCATTTGAATTGGGCTATACAACACAACATAAAGTGCAAGTTGTTTGGCAAGTGTAGTTTGTGGGCGGTTTGTATCGCCTCCTAAACCATTAAAGCTCATATCAAAAATACCTGGCGTAAAGTCCATAGGGCCAGAGAGCATGCGGGTAAAGGCAAGCATTGGTACGTGTTCTGGGGGGTTAGGAGGCGAACCCCATGCATTATATTCTTGCCCGCGTGCACCTTCGCGCGCGATCCAGTTGGGGTAAGTACGGCGCAGGCCTGTATCTTTAATTGGCTCGTGCGTATTGATGCTAATTTTATGTTTAGCCGCAAGCTTTACGTTATGAAGGTATTCGTTAACCATAAATTGGCCGTCATGCCATTCATGGCGCGCAATACCGTTTTTGTCTATACGTTTTATATTTCCGCCATCGGCTACATAACCTGTTTTTACTTGGCTGACGTTTGATTTTTCGTAAAGTGTAAAGGCATCTTCCATTTGGTCTCGGTAGTTGCTTACATTGCCTGATGTTTCGTGATGGCCAATGAGCTGTACGCCTTTTTCTTTGCCGTATTGAGTCAGCGCTGCTATATCAAAATCGTCGTACGGTTTGGTAAAGTTAAATACATCGCCATTAAAGTACCAATCGCCATCCCAGCCAATATTCCAGCCTTCAACGAGTACGCCATCAAAACCATACTGCGCTGCAAAATCCATATAGTATTTTGTGGTTTGCGTAGTGGCGCCGTGTTTTTTACCGCTACCCCAAGTTTGCGTGTTTATATGCATACCCCACCAAATACCGACGTATTTGCCAGGTTTAACCCACGACACGTCACCGAGTTTATTAGGCTCGTTTAAATTTAGTATTATATCTGAATTAACTAGGCCAACAGCGCTGTCGGCTATTTGAATGGTGCGCCATGGTGTTTTAAAAGCACCTTGTTTTTTAACGGCAACACCATCTGACCAAGGGGTTAAGTCTGCTGTAAATGTGCCTGGACGGCGCTGATTAAGCACCATACCCGCGTAATCAACAAGAGCGGCTTCATGAATACTAATATGAGTACCGTCACTTGTTTTAAACGTAAATGGTGTGTGAGCTAGTGGAGCTTCGTTAAGTGGAGTAGTGTTGTAAACATATTCGTAGCGGTTCCAGCCACGAGCAGGTATCCACCATGCTGTTGCATCATGGCTATTGTTTATTGCAAACTCAGTCAGCTCTTTGGTTATTTCTGTATGTTCGAAGCCGGTTTGTTGTGGCACTTCGTATCTAAAACCTACACCACTATCAAATGCTTTAAATCGAATAGTGTAGGTACCTTTATTTGGCTCGTTTTTTGTAAAGGTAACGGCTACTTCGTTATATTCGTCAACAACGTTTTGGCGTTCGCCCCAAGGTTGTTGCCACTGTGTATTAACACTTTGTTGTTCAATGCTTTTAATTTTAAAACCGTCGCTAAAGGCCGCTTGTGTTTTAAATTCAAACCCCAGTAAAGATTTGTTTATAACCGCTTTGTTTTTAAATTTTATTGCGTAGCTTGGCGTGTTGTTTTCGTCAGAGATGCTTACTGTTATTTGTGTGTCTGGCGATTTTAGCTCTACAGTTTGTCCGTAGCTATTACTAGCAAAGGCTAAAAGCACAAGTGCAGGGATTCTCATGGTGTGTCCTTAGATGAGTCGGTGGTGACATTTAAGGATAATGACTGTTGATGATTAATACGACTGCCTACATACGTATTCAATGTTTTAAAAAATAGAAAGAATTTAGTGGTTTAATCGGTCTATAATGTAAACAAATTGATAATAGCGACAAGAAAATGATAAAAAGCTTACTTTGTGTATTTTTACTAAGTGTTAGTACTGGAGTTTTTGCAGCAAATATTACAATTAAAAATGCTAATAATGACCCATTACCTAATGCTGTTGTGTGGCTAACTGCAGGAGATTCCTCTAGCGTTATTCCTCCAGAAGCACCTTATGTGATGACCCAGCAAAATCGAGAATTTAAGCCGCGTATTTTAGTTGTCCCACAAAATGCAAAGGTAGAGTTTCCGAATGCGGACTCAATCATGCATCATGTTTATTCATTTTCTAAAGCTAAAACATTTGAATTAAAGCTATATAAGGAGCACTCAAAAGCGCCCATTACTTTTGATCAAACAGGGGTTGTTGAGCTTGGCTGTAATATTCATGATTGGATGTTAGGTTATATTGTGGTGGTCGATAGTACTATTTTTGCAATCACTGATGAAAATGGTCATGTTGATTTAAATGCCAATGTAGGCGAATACACGTTAAGTGTTTGGCATTCTGGGTTTAGTGATATTAGTAAGGTTGAATCTCAAACTATTACTGTGGCTACTAACCCGATCACTTATAAAGTAAAGCAGGAAATTGCGGAGCAAATTGACTTTGCTACGGATGAATTTGATGACTATTAATCGTTTAACGAGGCTGATATTTTTAGCCGGTGCTTTATGTTTTAGTAATGCATTGTATGCACAAGTAAAAGGCTTGTTACAAATTAGAGCCGTGCAGGGTGACGATATACGTAGCTTCCAAGAGGGCGGCCTTGGGCTATATCGGCAGGATACTAAAAGCGACGAACTGATTTTATCCCAAGGTATTTTAAATTTTAATGTTGATTTAGCATCTAGTTGGTCGGCTCATGGGGTGTTAAATGCGAATCAAGATCCTGACGTTGGCCTTGGTTTTACACAGGCTTATGTAAAGTATCAGCCGCTATCTAACAGCAACTATAAATGGCATGTGCGTGTAGGGGGCTTTTATCCACTTATGTCGCTTGAAAACCCTGATATAGGGTGGACTTCTCCTTATAACTATACAAACTCAGCTATTAATAGCTGGATTGGCGAGGAAGTACGCACTGTTGGCGCAGAGATAACTATTAAGCGCCCAGCAAAACGTTTTAACAGCGCTCATAGCTTTAGTTTTGTAGGTGCTACATTTAAAGGCAATGACCCTGCCGGTACTTTACTTGCTTGGCGTGGTTTTGCATTACACGATAGGCAAACTACATTTAGCGAAAGTGTTAAATTTGCGCCTGTAGCGGCATTAAATGCGTATGAATTACGCTGGCAAGCTAATCAGGTTTTACCGTTTGAAGAAGTAGACGGACGTTTTGGCTATTACGCTGGCGTACACTGGGATTACTTAAAAAAATCACAATTTCGAATTTATTATTACAACAATAACGGTGACCCAACCACACTTAATATTAGTACAGGGCAGTATGCTTGGGATACTCGCTTTACAAGCGCCGCTTGGCTTTATAAGTTTAATAATAAAACCCGCTTTATAGCACAGGTGCTCAATGGTAAAACCGAAATGGGCGCTAATGCTTTAATAGATAATGCCTTTTACAGCCATTATTTAATGTTAAGCCATAAAGAAGGCAAGCATCGAGTTTCTGTACGCTACGATTACTTTAAAGTGACAGATAACGACACTACTGCGTTTGATCCTAATGCAAGCAATGGGGAAGGTTTAACCGCAACATGGCGCTACCAGCTCACTAATAAACTACAAATAGGGGTTGAAGGTTCTGCACTTAAAAGTGTTGCAAAAAATAGAGAGCCAATTGGATTTAATGAACGAATCTCGCAGCAGCAAATAATGCTAAACGCTCAATGGCGATTTTAGGTTTTATAAACTAGATTTATTATCAAAAAGGTAGGTATTAAATATGGTTTTTTTTGGAGTAAGTAATGAATTTGAATAGTATCCGCGTCAAAGTCTCTTTTCCTATTGTTATTTTAGGTATTGCTATCTTGTCGTTAATTATTGGGTATTCATACTTAATTAACTTACAAAAAAATGCATTAGATGTGCAATCGGATAAATTTATTAAGGCTGTGTCTCTTGCTTTGAGTGCCGACAGGGATTTGTATCAAGCAAAGGTTGCTGAGTTAAATTTAGTCGCACATAACGACAATAAAGAAGCTTATTTGCAAGAGCATAAAGAAAATGCTGAGCAAGTAACGCAAAGGTTAGAGCAGTACTTAGCTTTGTTATCGGACTATCCAAAAGCTATAAATGAGCTTCGCGGTTTTGATGGTGCTTATAATACTTGGTTAAACGCTTCACTGGCCTATATGAATGATAAAACAAATCTAAAAAAACAGTCTCAATCAGAAAAAGCATTTGACGAATTAAGAGCTACGCTTGATCAAGCTGGTGAATTAGCAGAGCAAACATCGGTTGAAGAAGTTCAAAAACTATCAGACACAATTGCTTCAACTAAGTTAACTATGCTTATTTTTGTCATATTAATTTTATTAGTGGCGTGTTGGTTTAGTTACCTTATTCCTAAGCAATTAACACAGCAAATTAACTATGTAACTTCTCGTATTAACGATATAGCCTCTGGTGATGGCGATTTAACTGGCAGGATCGCTATAACGTCTAAAGATGAATTTTCTGAACTTGCAACGCAGTTCAATCGTTTTCTCGACAACTTACAGCAATTAATTCGCGATATTTTAGAGCAATCAAAAGAACTAAGTGAATTAGGAGGTGAGTTAAGTCAGGTTGCAAATAAAAACAATGCTGTAAATCAAACGCTCAGCCAAGCCTCTGAGTCAATAGTAAGTGCAGTGCATGAGATGAGTGTAGCAAGTAGAGAAGTTGCAGGTGTTGCTCAGCAATCATCAACAGAAGCTGATAAATCGTTAAATTTAGCTCAGCAAGGACTAACAGCGGTTGCGCACTCTAGTTCTCGTATTATTTCTTTGTCGCAAAATATGGAGCAAGCTATGGCGCGCTCTACAGAGCTACAACAAAGTTCTGATAACATTGCCAAAGTACTTGAGGTTATTCGTGCAATTGCAGAGCAAACAAATCTGCTGGCGCTTAATGCTGCTATTGAAGCCGCGCGAGCTGGTGAATATGGCAGAGGTTTTGCTGTGGTAGCAGATGAAGTAAGAACATTGGCTACACGCACGCAAGTAAGCACAAACGATATTCAAAAAATGATAGAGCAATTTGCAACGAGCGTAGAACAATCAATTAAAGCGATAGATGAAGGTAAGCAATTTGCAGATGATGCGGTTGGTTCGTTTAGTCAAACTAATGATGTGCTTAATGCAATGCAAAGCTCGTCTACTAAAGTAAATGATATGGCGATGCAAACAGCGCAAGCGACTGAAGAGCAGACAACGGTTGCAGATGAAATAAGTCAAAACCTATCATCATTAAACGATCAAACTTTAGAAGGGGGGGCGCTTGCTCGAACTACTGAGGATGTATCTAAAAAAATGGAACAATTGACTGATGAGCTAAATCACTTAGTACATCGATTTAAAGTTTAAATAAGCTGATTATTTGGTTAGATAGCTCTTTAAGGTTTTAAAATATAACTGTACTTATGTTGTTTGTTAGCTCGAGTTCAGTTTGAATAGTCATTATAAATATAAAAAGGGACTTTAAAAGTCCCTTTTTTAATGCAATTTTAACCTTGAGAAGTCAACAAAGCCTAAAGTGAATTAGTATTATTTTTTATCAAAAGCGCGTTTCATGTAGTTAGGTGTAGCGAGTGCACCATGATGAATACCGCTGTTGTAGTATTCACTTTGCTCAGCTATTTGTGCTGCGCCGTCTTCTCTAAAACCGTCAAATGCTTGTGATTTACGTGCAAGTGTTACCGACCATAAACCGCTTGGGTAAATTGGTTGCGGGAATGGCAGTGTTTGTAAATCGTTAAAGCCTACGCTTAGCATTGCTTCGCGCATTTCAACTAATAATGGCATATGCATAAGAGGTGATTCGCTTTGTTGCACTAAAATACCACCTGGGCGCAGTGCATCTAAACAGCTTGTGTAAAACGCATGATTAAATAAACCTTCACCTGGACCCACCGGATCGGTGCCATCAACAATAACCACGTCGATAGATTCGCCAGCGGCTTCGCGCATGTATTTAATACCGTCGTCAAACATAACCGTTGCACGGGCGTCGTTGTTAGATTCACAAAGCTCTGGGAAGTATTTTAACGACATTTGCGTTACTACTTCGTCTATATCTATTTGCGTTACAGTTTCTACGCCTGGGTGTTTTAATACTTCGCGTAAAGTACCGCAGTCGCCGCCGCCAATAATAACGACGTTTTTAGGGTTTGGGTGCGCTAAAAGTGCAGGGTGGCTGATCATCTCATGATAAAAGAAGTTTTCGCGGGTTGTTACCATAGTACACCCGTCGATGATCATTAAATTACCAAAGTCTGTGGTTTCAAACATTTCTACCTTTTGAAAAGGAGACTGTTTTTCATCTAACTTTTTATTAATACGTAATGAAAATGCGCTGCCATCGCGGTCGCTAATTTCAGTAAACCACTTACTTTGCTCTAAATTTGCCATAGTTACTATTACACTTTTTTAGGTTGAGTATGAAAAAGGGGCAATTCTGCCAGTGCTTGGCGTTTTGCTCAATGACATTTTAACTGATTTGACGAATAAAGTTAGTTAGGAGTGAGTGAAAGTTCAATTTTTGTTAGCCTAGTGGATAGTGACGTATTAAAATGCGCCTTTATACCTAATTGACTAAAGAAGAGTTGCCATGACCTGGGGTTTAGAAACAGCACGCGCCACTTATAACGTTGCTCATTGGAGTGATGGTTATTTTGATATTAACGCACAAGGCGAACTGGTGGCTTACCCAGATGGCGACCAAACAAAACCGGCCATTTCTTTAACGCAATTAACTGAGCAGTTTAAGCAACAAGGTTTAACGTTGCCGGTTTTAGTACGCTTTACTGATATTTTAAAAAATCGTGTAGACACACTTACTAACGCGTTTACGCAAGCGCGAGCAAATCGTGAATATAACGGAAAATACACCTGTGTTTACCCAATAAAAGTAAATCAGCAACGTTCTGTAGTAAGTAAGCTATTAGCGCATCCAAGCGGGCTTGTTGGCCTAGAAGCAGGCTCAAAGCCAGAACTTATGGCTATTTTGGGCGTAGCAAAAGAGCCAATTACAATTGTGTGTAACGGCTATAAAGACAGTGAGTTTTTACGCTTAGCATGTATTGGTCAAGCAATGGGCCACAGCGTAAAAATTGTGGTAGAGAAACTTTCAGAACTAACCACACTACTTGAAGAAATAGACAACCTAGGCATTGAACCTGCTATTGGTATTCGTATTCGCCTAAATTCAGTAGGCAAAGGCAAGTGGCAAAACACGGGCGGCGAAAAAGGCAAGTTTGGTTTAACGGCAGGCCAAGTACTAAGTGCTGTTGAAGTGCTGAAAAAGCATAATAAGCTGCACTTAATGCAAATGGTGCATTTTCATATTGGTTCTCAAATTGCCAACATTCGTGATATTCACCGTGCTTTGCGTGAATGTGCACGCCACTTTGCTGAGCTTACACAATTAAACGTACCGTTAAATACCGTTGATGTAGGAGGCGGATTAGGCGTTGATTACGAGGGCTCAGGCTCGCGCAGCGCGTGTTCAATGAATTACACCGTAGAAGAGTATGCGCGTAACGTAGTGAATGCATTTGCAGAAGTGTGCGATCAGCATAACCTTACGCATCCGGCCATTATCACCGAATCGGGGCGCGCTTTAACCGCTCACCATGCGGTATTAATTACCGATGTAATTGACGTAGAAAAAGCGCCCAATCATTTAAATCCAGAGCCACCGCTTGAAAATAGCGCGTTAGTGCTTGATGAAATGTGGCAGTGTTTACAGCGTTTAAACCCGCGTATGGCACTTGAGATTTATCACGACGCTATGCACTTATTTAGCGAAGCGCACGATCAGTACGTGCATGGCTTAGTAAGCATGCTAGAGTGGGCGAAAATAGAGCAGCTTTACTTTACTATTTTACATCGTGTACGTGCATCGCTTAGTAATAATGCGCGCGCGCACCGTGAAGTCCTCGACGATTTAAACGAAAAGCTTGCCGATAAACTCTTTGTTAACTTTTCATTATTTCAGTCATTGCCTGATGTATGGGGTATTCAGCAGTTGTTTCCGGTTATGCCAATCGAAAACTTAACTCAACCATTGACTCAGCGCGCGATTATTCAAGATATTACCTGTGACTCTGACGGGCAAATCCGTGAATACGTTGAAGGCGCTGGTATCGAAACCAGCCTACCAATACCAGAATATAAACACGGCGAGCAATACCATATTGCGATGTTTATGGTGGGTGCATATCAAGAAATTTTAGGCGATTTACATAACCTATTTGGTGACACTGATTCTGTGCATGTAGAGCTTAACGATGAAGGTTATGTGTTAACCAATGCTATAAAAGGTGATAGCGTTAAGGATGTATTAAAGTTTGTTGACTATGATAGCGCCATTTTAGCTGACAACTTTGCGTACCAAGTTAATAAGCTTGATGTATCAGCGCAGTGTAAAGAAGGTTACTTAGCTGAGCTTAATGCAGGCCTTGAAGGCTATACCTATTTTGAAGATTAATTTGTAAGCAACTGAAAGCGCAGTATTAGTGGCTGCGCAATGTTTAAAGGAATGGAAGTAATGTCAGTTATTCGCGGTGTATTTAGTATTATTTTTTACACAATAAACACACTTTTTTGGTTTGTGCCTATTTTTATTTGTGGGCTTATAAAGCTTATACCTATTAAGCCTCTACAAAAGATTATGAGCTGGGCTGCAAAGCAATTTGCAACTATTTGGGTGACCTTTAATAGCTTAAATCAAAAGTTATTTACGCCAACTAAACTTAATGTAACTGGCCTTGAAGACCTTAAGTTAAAGGATTGGTACCTAGTAATTGCAAATCACCAAAGCTGGGTCGATATTTTAGTATTGCAGCGCGTGTTTAACCGTAAAATTCCATTTTTAAACTTCTTTTTGAAAAAAGAGCTTATTTACGTGCCTATTCTAGGTTTGTGTTGGTGGGCGCTTGATTTTCCGTTTATGACTCGCACGAGTAAAAGCCAATTAAAAAAGAACCCAAAGCTGCGTGGCAAAGACTTAGAAACCACGCGTAAAGCCTGCGAAAAATTTAAAGAGATGCCAGTAAGTGTGGTTAACTTTGTAGAAGGCACTCGTTTTACTACACAAAAGCACGCGCGCCAAAATAGCCCGTTTCCACATTTATTAAAACCAAAAGCGGGCGGTATTGCTTTTGTAATGCAAGCGATGGGCGAGCAAATTACTAAAGTGGTTAACGTTACAATTCATTACCCTGATGGGATTCCTACATTCATGGATTTTGCAGGTGGTAAGGTAAAAAATATCAACGTACACGTGGATGTAAGGCCTGTAAGCGAAGAGCTTATTGGTGACTACACCGGCGATTCTGAATTTAGAGTACGCTTTCAAAGCGAGCTAAATCGTTTATGGGAAAATAAAGAGCAAACATTACAATCGCTCGAAAAACACCCCAAATAAAAGGCAAAAATATGAGCTTACAGTTATGCTAAAAAAGTGGTTACCAAATTGGCTTAACGGCTTAATTGTGGGCTGCGTATTGTTTTCTAATGTAATGCTTTTTGGCTCACTAGTATTTGTACTAGGGCTTATTAAGTTATTACTGCCTTTGTCTGTTGTTAACTCTTTATTGCACAGCGCTTATCGAGGGTGGTGTAATGGCAATCGGTTTGGCTTGTGGCTAGGTTGTCCTAATATTGTGGTTGATATAAGTGGCGATTTAAATTCAAAAAGTTGGTATTTACTTATATGTAATCACACGAGTTGGTTAGATATAACCGTGCTTAGCTCATTACATGCATTACCAGCCCCTAAGTTTTTTTTAAAAGATGAATTAAAATACGTGCCTTTTATTGGCACTGGTGCGTGGGCTATGGGTATGCCGTTTATGAAACGGGTAAGCAAAGCACAGCTTGCTAAAAACCCAAAATTGAAAGGGTTGGATGTAGAGCGCACAAAGCACAGCTGTCGCAATTTTCGTCACTATCCTACTACCATCGTTAATTTTGTTGAAGGCACACGCTTTACGCCAGCTAAGCATAATCTGCAGCAAAGTCCTTTTAAGCACTTATTAAAACCCAAAGCGGGTGGCATTGCTTTTGCGCTTGAAGTGCTAGCCAACCAATTTGATGCCATGCTAAATACAAGTTTAGTGTATAGCGGTAAAACAGATCACGTTTGTCGGAACTTACTCAAAGGCGAGCTAGATTCTATTTATGTTTCAATAGACGTAACGCCCATTAATGACAATATGCAGGGCAGCTATCAAACCGATGACGTATTTAAAGCTAATTTTCAACATTATGTGAATGAGCTATGGGTTGCGAAAGATCAGCAGCTTGCCGATATTTATGCTCAACAAGATTTACCTGAACCACAAATCAGTAAGGAAATTGAAACACTATGACCAACACCCACCTACAGGAGTTAATCGCTCCTTGGTTTGAAAAAGTACCCGATGCGGATTTTCTTAGTTCTATTACCGCAGTTTCAATAGGGATTTTTTCTTTATTAATTGTTTACTTATTTACTCGTAGG
The DNA here is from genome assembly GCF_014163875.1 of Pseudoalteromonas sp. SR43-3. Taxonomy (NCBI): domain Bacteria; kingdom Pseudomonadati; phylum Pseudomonadota; class Gammaproteobacteria; order Alteromonadales; family Pseudoalteromonadaceae; genus Pseudoalteromonas; species Pseudoalteromonas sp. SR43-3. Next base: position 57,917 of record NZ_JACJEC010000013.1, read on the forward strand.
TTAATGTTACCAGGCATTCAAAAAGTGGTAACTAAGCTTTCGCCTCAACGTATTGGTTCGTTGTCGCCTATGCTTAATAAGCTTAATAGACGTATTGCAGGTATGCTTTGCTGCGTATTATTTTTGGCGACCTTTGACAGTGTTTATCCGGTTAATGAGCTGACCGCTGAAATTTTGAAAACGGTTGGCCAAGCCATACTAATTATTCATGTAGGTTTTATTTTTAGCAGTATTGTAAGCATTGCGGGTTCTATTTATAACCAATTGGAGTTTGCACGCGAAGTCCCTATTCAGGGCTTAATTCAGGTTGTTAAGCTAATCACCTTTATTGTGTGTGCTATTTTAATTGTAAGTATTTTCCTTGAGAAGTCACCCACTTATATTCTCTCTGGCTTTGGTGCTATTGCTGCTGTTACGTTATTAGTATTTAAAGACACTATTTTAGGCTTTGTAGCTAGTATTCAAATCGCAGCAAATCGCCTAGTAACCTATGGTGATTGGATTCAAGTAGAAAACTACGGCGCCGATGGTGAAGTAATTGATTTGGGTTTAAACACTGTAAAGGTACGTAACTGGGATAACACCATTACAACTATTCCAACTTATATGCTAGTTGCGGGTTCGTTTAAAAACTGGCGTGGTATGCAAGAGTCGGGCGGTAGACGTATTAAACGTTCACTTAATATAGATATGCACAGTATTTGTTTAGTAAGTGATGAATTTAGAAAGCAAATAGATGCGGCTATTCCGCTTCATGACTATATCCGAGTGACGACATTACCCGCTCAAGTTTCTAATTTAGGGCTGTTTCGTCGTTATGCTGAGGGCTATTTAAAGCAGCACAGTAAAATTAATACGTCGCTTACGTTAATGGTACGAGAACTACAACCAATGAACCACGGGTTACCGATTGAGTTTTATTGCTTTAGTGAAGACAAACGCTGGATTTCGTACGAGCATCTACAAGCCGAAATAATGGACCATTTACTTGCAGTATTGCCAGTGTTTGGGCTTAGGGCATATCAAAGTGTTAGTGGGCAATTAAGCCCTCCTAACGAGCAACAAACAGATAAGCCAACATTTAGAGTGATGGCAAATAGTGCTGCAAAAGACCCACAGCAATAAATAAAGCTAAGAGCCACCAAATAGGTGGCTTTTTAAATCGCAGCCATGCAAATGTAATTATTACTAACGCAACCTGCCAAAGGTTATGCACAGCCGATGTCCAAATTGGTGAATACAATGCGGCCGCTAAAAAACCGACTACCGCTGCATTAAGCGCCGCTATTGAACTTGCAAAACGTGGCTTACTTGCCAAATTAATCCAGCTCTTTTGGAATGCGAGTATAAGTAAAAAACCAGGCATAAATATAAGCAGTGTAGCTATAAGGGCACCCACTAAAGGTTGCTCAGTAGTAAGTTGTGCGCCTAAGTAAGTAGCAATAGTAAACATTGGCCCTGGCACTGCCTGTGCACTCGCGTAAGCACTTAAAAACTGATCATCACTCAATGCTGGTACGCCAGCTTGAAGTACCGGCAGTACTACGTGTCCGCCGCCAAACACCATTGCACCCGCTTGGTAAAAAGGGGTAAACAAAGCAAACTCATGCCCTAGTGGAATAAAGCTAACCCCAAGTAAGAGCGCAAATAACCCCAGTGCAATCCAATTAATATTACTGTTTTTACTGCTAACATTGTCTGCTACTGTGCCAAGTTCTAATAAAGGCCATATAGCACCTACTGTTGCAGCAGTGATTAAAATCGCTATTTGAGTTCCCATCATTGGAAATAACACCAAGGTAAGTGTACTCATTATCGCAAGTAACTTAAGCGCAGCACTTGTACAAAAGCTTTTAGCCATACTAAGTGTTGCATCAGCGACTATAACAACGGCAAATAACTTTAAGCCTGCAATAATTGCAAAGTAAACAGCGTCAAACTGATGGGCACTAACCGCAAGCAGCACCATTATTAAAAACGAAGGCAAGGTGAAGCCTACAAAAGCAGCTATACCACCCAGTACTCCTGCACGCTCAACACCAATAGCAAAACTAACTTGGCTAGAGCCTGGCCCTGGTAATGCTTGGCTTAAACTAATAAGTTGTGCGTAACGCGTGTTAGTTAGCCAATTTAACGAGTCTACAAAGTGGCGCTTAAAATAGCCTAAATGCGCAGCGGGGCCACCAAAACTCATGCACCCTAGTAAAAAAAATTGTCTAAAAATAGCAATTAACATTGCGCCAATATCCTTTGTAAAATTCATTAAATTGTCACAGTGTAGTATGACATTTTTATTAAAACGGCACATTAGTTTGAGGTCTGTTTAACAATCAAGCAAGATGCGCTGCTTTTAACACTCTCTTCATAGTTTGTTCATACATGTATTTGCATACTCTTGCTAAATTCTTAATGAATAGGGTATCACCATGACTTTAACTAAATCACTTTTAAGCGTAACCGTAGTAGCTGTATTACTTTCTGGTTGTGAAATGAATAACACCGGCAAAGGTGCGGCTATTGGCGCAGCAGCGGGTGGCGTATTAGGTAAAGCAACAAGTAACCATAAAGATAAGCGTATTTTTATAGGCGCTGCTATCGGCGCACTAGCTGGCGCTGCAGTGGGTAACTACATGGATAAGCAAGAAGAAGCATTTCGTGATGAACTTGCAGGCTCTGGTGTTGAAGTTGTACGTGAAGGAGATAACTTGCGTTTAGTTATGCCATCTAATATTACGTTTGCGACCGACCAATCTTATATTTCGTCTGGCTTTAACGATACCTTAGATGCTATTGCTAAAGTGATGAACAAATACGAAAAAACGTACCTAAGTATTGAAGGCCACACAGATAGCACAGGTAAAGACAGCTACAACATGAACCTATCGCGTGAACGTGCTCAAAGCGTTAAAAACTACTTAGTGAACCAGCAGATTATGGCTGAGCGTGTAAGTACTATGGGTTATGGCGAAACACGTCCAATTGCGACTAACGATAGTGCAAATGGCCGTGCTCAAAACCGCCGTGTAGAAATTCAAATAGTACCAAACACTGAAGAATAATTAGTCTTTATTAAACTGTAATTCACACAGTTTTTGATACAACGGGTTACTTGCTACTAATTCTTGGTGGGTACCCGTTGCTATAATCTCTCCATTTTCCATTACCACAATCACATCGGCATGTTTAACCGTTGCTAGTCTATGGGCAATAATAAGCGTGGTGCGGTTTTGCATTAAATGCTCAAGCGCTGCTTGTACATGGTGCTCACTTTGAGCATCGAGTGCGCTGGTGGCTTCATCAAGAAGGAGTATTTCAGGGTCTTTTAGTATGGCACGCGCAAGCACAATACGTTGCTTTTGCCCACCCGATAACCGCACACCTTGCTCACCTAAAAAACTGTTATAACCTTGCGGTAATTGTTTAATAAATTCATCTGCATGAGCATGTTTGGCAGCGGCATATACTTGCTCGTCACTTGCTTTTGGGTTGCCGTAGCGAATGTTATGCATTACATCGGAGCTAAACAAGATAGGGTTTTGCGCGACCATACCCATTTTACCTCTGAGGGTATTAAGCGATAATTCTTTAATGTTTATATCTTTAAATTTAATGGCTCCGCTAGCCGGATCGTAAAAGCGCTGTAGTAATTCAAATAAGGTTGTTTTACCTGCGCCAGAAGGGCCAACAATAGCCACAGTTTGGCCTTGAAGTATATTTAAACTTATTTTATTAAGTGCGCTTACGTCTGGGCGAGAAGGGTAGTTAAAGCTTATATTCTCAAGCGTAATAGCAGGGCTGTTACTATTTTTTAGTAAGTTACTATCTTGTGGATTTAGTGGGTTTTCTATCTCACTTTTAACAGCAAGTAACTCAAGTAATCTTGCAGCTGCGCCTGCTGCGCGTTGTAGTTCGCCATATACTTCAGCAACGGTTGCCACCGACATTGCCACCATAATAGCGTAAAACACAAAGGCTCCTAGCTCACCGCCAGTCATGGTACCTGCTAATACGTCACTGCCGCCGACCCACAGCATTGCGCTAATAGCGCTAAAAGTTAAAAATATTACCGCTGCAATTAAAAACGAACGTTGCTTAATGCGGCTTTTAGCCACATTAAAGGCTTTTTCGGTTTCAAGTGCAAAAGCGTGCTGCTCTTGTTCTTCGTGGCTATAGCTTTGCACAACTTTAATATTTTGAATGATCTCGCCGGCGTAGGTGCTTATATCGGCTATGGCATCTTGGCTGGAGCTTGCAAGTTTGCGCACCTTTTTACCAAATACCATCATAGGAACAAGTACCAACGGCACACAAGCAACAACCACTAAAGTAAGTTTTAAATTAGTAAACAACAGCATAGCAAGTCCACCAACCAGCATAAGTACACTGCGCAGCGCCATAGAAAATGATGAACCAATAATTGATTGCAGTAATGTTGTGTCGGTTGTTAAACGTGACATAAGCTCGCCACTGCGGTTTTCTTCAAAGTAGCTTGGGTGCAAAGTAACAATGCGATTAAACACGGCTTTGCGAATATCGTTACTGACTCGCTCGCCAATCCACGACATTAAATAAAAGCGGCTAAAGGTGCCCACGGCCAATAAACTAATTAAACCAATAAGCACCAATACAGCTTGTTGTAGCTGCGCTTGGGAGCCAGCTATAAAGCCATGATCTATGACAAACTTAACCCCTTGCCCTAAGGATAAGTTAACACCTGCTGTTACTAACAGGGCAGCAAGCGCCGCTACTACCATCCATTTATACGGTTTAATAAAAGCAAAAATAGGTAATAAACTACTAAAAGCGGCTTTTTCGTTCTTAGGGCTTGTTTTTGACATAGTGGATTCTTTTTAAAGGTTAAGGTATAGATATGGCACTAAGATAATAAAAATCAATACTATTAAATATTAGCCAATAAGGAAACGTTATGACTACTGCAACCGTAAGTGGAGAATTTAATGTAAATCTAGCCCCAATTGAAGGTTACGCAAGCGGCCAAAACGGCGTTAATTTAGGGCGTATGTCGATAGATAAAACATTTAAAGGTAGCTTAAATGCCACCAGCCAAGGCGAAATGCTAAGCGCCATGACACCCACACAAGGCAGTGCCGGTTATGTTGCCATAGAGCAAGTAATAGGCGAGCTTGAAGGTAAAAAAGGCAGTTTTGTACTGCAGCATTTTGGCACTATGGATAAAGGCCAAGACAGCCTAATTTTAAATGTAATTCCCGACTCAGGTACTCATGAGCTAGAAGGGTTAACGGGCAGTATGAAAATACGTATTGAGCAAGGGATTCACCACTACGATTTTGAATACACGTTATAAGATACTCAAGGATTAAAATGCAAAAAGTAATCGAATTTAGAAAGACCCGTTTTTTGGGTGGGGTAGATATAGTCGCACTGAATGACCGCATACAGGAATTAAACCAAGATGGCTGGAAAGTAATAAACGCAGTGCCCTTGGCAGGTTTTTATGGGCAAGTGCACGGTTATACATTACTTATTGAAACTGACGAGCTTTAAATGACATTTACAGTATGGTTAAGCCTAGCGGCTATTTGCATGATGGGCGCAATGTCGCCAGGACCAAGTTTAGCGGTGGTTTTAAAGCACTCACTTAACGGCAGTATGAAAAACGGTATGCTTGCCGCGCTCAGTCATGGTACTGGCGTTGGCTTGTATGCTGGTGCATCGTTATTAGGGTTAGGCGCTTTAATGATGCAGTTTCCAACTGTTTATCAAATACTCGTTTACTTAGGTGCGGCCTATTTGGCGTATTTAGGTATAAAAATATTGCTAGCAAAACCCAGCAATAACGAACTTGAAGTACAAAAAAGTGAGGTAAGTGCAGCTAAAGCATTAAAAGATGGTTTTGCCATTGCTTTTTTGAACCCCAAGCTCGCTATTTTCTTTTTAGCCTTGTTCTCACAGTTTATTGACCCTCAGCTACTTACTTTAAGTGTGGGCATAATTATGTGTTTAACCGTGTTTGTAATTGATACCGGTTGGTACTTGCTGGTGGCGTTACTGACTGAGGTTTCAAAAAACCGCTTTGGATTTACCAAGCAAAACCCGTGGCTTGATAAAATACTGGGAGTCGTATTTATCGCTCTTGCGATAAAAGTGGTGCTTAGCCTTTAAATAGCGTTCCAAATGTAGGTGTATGTACGCGCATACACCTGCAGCCTAACTCTCATGCCCTGCATACGTATTCATCACATTAATTTTACCTTTTAGTTACAATTTGTTGGTTGTGTTTTGAACAACACAGCAACACCTGACAACAATAACTCAAAGGTTCACACACATGGACAAGTTTAAACTAAGTGCACTTATGCTGGCTTTATTTGCCGCAAATAGTGCATTGGCTGCAAACGAAGGCTCAACAAATCAATCACCCAGCACACAAGCTGAAGATTTAGAAATTATTGAAGTGCGAGGCTTTAGTCGCAGTTTAATCCAATCTTTAAATCAAAAGCGTTTTAGCGATACGGTGTCAGAACAAATTTCTGCCGATGATTTAGGGGCATTGCCTGATATTTCAATGGCCGATGCGCTTACACGATTACCAGGCATTTCAGCAGTAAGAACGGGCGGCCAAGCGGCGCAAATTAATATACGCGGGCTGTCGGGCGGGTTTGTATTTTCAACACTTAATGGCCGCGAGCAAGTATCTACAAGTGGCAGCCGCAGTATTGAGTTTGACCAATATCCGTCAGAATTAATTAGCTCTGCGGCGGTATACAAATCGCCAAAGGCATCGCTTATTGAAGGTGGCGTGGCCGGTACGGTAGAGCTTGAAACCGCCAGCCCACTCAATAACGACCAAACACATAAATTTGTAGCTAATGTGCGCGGTATGTATAACGACCGCGCCTCAGAGGTATCGGATGCCACTGAATTTGGCGACCGAATTAGTTTTTCGTATCAAGGCAAATACCTAGACGACACATTGGGCGTGGCGCTGGGCTATGCGCGCTTGTTTCAGCCAAGTGTAGCAACGCAGTTTATTGGCCTTGCTTACAACGACACAAAAGATGTAGATGGCGCAGCTAACGACACCAATGGCCCTTTAGCTAACCCAGAAAACGAATACATTAGCGAAGGCTTTGAGCTACAGCATTTAGGTGGCGAAGAAACCCGTAATGGCTATTTAGCAGCCATAGAGTGGGCACCGGCAGATAACTTTAAATTAAAAGGTGATGCGTTTTTATCGCGCTTTGATAAAGAGTCGTTTGCCCGTGGCCTGAGGGTTAAATTAGGCGGGCCAACAGCTGCATATGCAAACGCTCAGCTCGACGGTAATGCCGTAATAGGCGCAGCGGTTAATCGTACTTCGCAAAGCTATACCCGCGTTGAAATAGTTAACGACGACAACCAAGACTTTGACGAAGTAGATAGTTTTGGCGTTAATGCCGATTGGCAGGTAACCGATAGATTAAGCGTAAATGCCGATGTGTCGCTTTCTCGCGCAAAAAGTAATTTTAGAAATGGCTTACTGTGGAGCTTAGTAGCAGAAGATGCCAATGCAGAAACGCCAGTATTTGATAACAACGTAGCAATTAACTATCAATTAAACGGCTTAAATTTACCTGACGTTGGGTTTAATCAGGCGGCCGCCTTTAGCGATATAGACCGTGTAATGGTCAGCAAATATGGTATTTACCCAGATCAAACAGAAGATGAAGTAACGGCATTTAGACTAGATTTTAAATACGAGCTAGAAAGCGACATATTTAGCTCAGTAGAGTTTGGTGCGCGCTACTCAGATAGAGAATACAGCCGAAAGCGTTCGGTATTTGAGTACGGTAACGACGGGGCGTTTTCAGCAACGCAACCGCCTTTGAGTTTAACCGACGATATGGCCTCTGTGGTTGACTGGCAGGGCGAGTTTAGTTATTTCCCGTCATATTTAGCCATTGATTTAGACAAAGCACTTAACGCGTGGTTTCCAGATGGCACGCCAGAGCCAGTTCAAACATGGGGCAACGCCGATGGCGTAGACGACGCGCAAGGTTACACAACTAACTATTCGTGGTCAGTGTTACAAAGCGGCTCGGTATTTGAAGATGTGCTAGCTGCGTACGTTATGGTAAACATTAACACGCAAATTGCCGGGCTCGACCTATCGGGTAATGTGGGTGTGCGCCGCGTTGAAACCGATCAATCTGCAACGGTACTAGAGAACGTAGCAGGCGATGCGCGCTTAGGTGCGCAAAATATTGTTGATGAGAACGGCATTGTAAATAATTTATACGCACCTAATGTATTAGGCACTAAATACACCGACTACTTACCATCATTAAATTTAAACCTGCAACTTAACGATAATTCACTTGTACGCTTTGCTGCGGCTAAAGTAATGTCGCGTGCGCCAATTAACCGCTTAGCGGGCGATGCCAGTGCAAACGTAAGCGATGATGGTGTTATTAATGGCTCAAGTACTAATAACCCATTTTTAAAACCCTTTTATGCCGACCAATACGACTTATCTTACGAATATTATTTTGAAGAAGGCAACGGCACTATCGCTGCGGCGTTATTTTATAAAAATATAGACTCGTTTGTTGAAACCTTATCAATCGAAAACTTCGACTTTAAAGGTAATGGCTTTAACGTACCTGACTCTATAGAAGACCCAGTTAGTGGCGAGCAAGTTGCCACAACTAACGGTATTTACACCACGGCGGTTAATAACGGTGAAGGTGGCTACATTAGAGGGTTAGAGCTTGCGTATACGCAAGTGTTTAGCTTTTTGCCTGCGCCATTTAATGGCTTAGGTGCTAATGCAAGTTACTCATACACCGAAAGTGAAATTGAATCGATTACCAGTTTAGGGGGCGATACATTAGCGCAATCTTTACCTGGGCTGTCTAATAACGTGTTTAATGCCACGGTGTTTTATGCTTTAGAGGATTTTGAAACCCGCCTTAATGTGCGTTACCGCGATGAATTTGTATCAGAGCAGGTTGCCATTAACGAGCAAGTGGTTAATTTTGATGCCGAAACTGTAGTCGACTTTCAAACCTCTTATCGCTTTAGCGACTCGCTAACAATGCTTTTGCAAGTTAATAACTTAACCGATGAACCAACCCAAAGTTACTTTGGCTCAGAGCAACGAACAGGGACGACTCAGTACTTTGGTCGTCAGTTCTACCTTGGTTTTACATACAGTCATTAATTAGCAAACGGAGCGTTTAAAAATGAAAATTATAACTATGTCTAAATATTTGCTAATAACGTTAGCGTTAATGCTATTAGCAGCGTGTGGTGGAACAGGTGATGTTGAATCTGGTGAACCATTACTTACCTGTAATGTGCCACAAGTCCCTAATGAAGCGGGGTCACAATGTGTCGATCCCGAACCTATATCGTGCCCTGCACCTACAGTACCTGATGAAAATAACGAAAGTTGCGTGGTTGGCGCCGACCCAACCCTGCCAGACCCTGTTGTATTTGCAGGGGAGGGAGAGGCGGTTTTATTTTATAACCGCTTAGCCGATGATAACTACGAAGGCTACCGATTACATTCGTGGAATAACGATGTGTGTGATGCTTATGCACCACCATTTGATACCAGTGATTGGGCTAACGGCCATGAATACGATGGTATTGATCCAAACTACGGTGCGTACTGGATAATTAACCTTAAAGAGGGTTATAACGAATGTGCCAATTTTATTATTCATATTGGTACAGAAGGATCAGGTAAGGCGTTTGGTGATGTGGATTTAACCATGCCGCTGATGCAAGACGATGAAACCTTTCAGCGTATGAACTTTACCATTCATGGCGAGCCTTCGGTGTTTGAATACCCTATATTAAGTTTAGGCGAACGCGCAGTTGCTATAACAGGTGCTTCAGCGCATTGGATTGATTTAAATACTATTTTGTATAAACCAAGTAACGAGCTTACAAGCCTGATTAAGTTACATTCATCAGCTACGGCTGAGCTTGAAGTGGATATTGATACTGGTTTAAACGGCGATACTGTTACGCTGCAATCAAGCAATATCACTGATGAGCAAGCGTCAAAAGTACCGCATTTAACCACCTGGAACGCATACGAAGGAAGTTGGGATACAAGCACTGCCAAAACGCTTATTAAATCGCAGCTTGTTATTGCAGGTTACGATAGTGAAGGTAAGCTTCTAGAAGCAAGCTATGTGCAAACCGCTAAAGCACTCGATGCCCTTTATACGCAAGGCGAAGGCGATGCTAATGAAGCTGTGCTGGGTGTAAATTATGGCAATAACGCGATTGATGTAACTGTGTGGGCACCCACCGCTAATAACATGATGCTAAACGTGTTTGATGATGCAAAAACACAAGTGCACTCTACGCCAATGACATTAAATACACAGACAGGTATTTGGCAAGCAAGTGTAGATATGCAATACGACCGCCACTACTACCGCTTTAATTTTGATGTTTACCACCCACTGACTCAGCAAATAGAGTCACTTTGGAGCACAGACCCTTACTCACTAAACGTATCTACCAATGGTTTATACAGCCAGTTGATTAATTTAGCCGATGAAGACACTAAACCAGAAGGGTGGGATACACGCCTAATTCCTACTGTAGAAAACCCAGAAGATGCGATTATTTACGAGGGCCATGTACGTGACTTTAGCGCACGCGATAAAAGCGTAACAGAGGCTAACCGTGGTAAGTACCTTGCGTTTACTGAGCTAAATAGTGCTCCTATGCAGCACTTACAAACTTTGGCTCAAAATGGCTTAACGCATTTTCATTTATTACCTATTACTGATATTGGCACCATAGATGAAGACATCAGTAAGCATGTAGATATTAGCGATACGCTAGGTGATTTATGTGAGCAAATCAACGATGAAGCCGATGCGTGTAAAACCCAAGATAAAAGCAGCACCATTATTGATTTAATGAGCGGTTATTTACCAGGCTCAGATGACGCACAAGCACTTGCCAATGCTATGCGCAGCTTAGATAGCTTTAACTGGGGTTACGATCCGCATTACTTTATAGCGCCTGAAGGCTCGTACGCCTCAAGCCCAGAGGGCATTGCCCGCGTTAAAGAAACCCGCGCTATGGTGCAATCACTGCAATCTATTGGTCTGCGCGTAGTGCTTGATGTGGTTTATAACCATACAACATCGTCGGGTATTTGGGATAAGTCGGTATTTGACAAACTAGTACCGGGTTACTATCACCGTTATAACGAAGTAAGTGGTGAAATAGAGCGCTCAACGTGTTGTGAAAATACAGCCACAGAGCATGTAATGATGGATAAGTTTGTTAGCGATTCATTAGTTATTTTGGCACGCGAATTTGGCTACGACAGCTTTAGATTTGATGTAATGGGGCATATGCCAAAATCGTCAATTCTTGCAGCACGCGATGCAGTGCAAGCCGTTGATGAAGATAACTACTTTTATGGCGAAGGCTGGGACTTTGGTGAGGTGGCAAATAACCGATTATTTGTACAAGCCAAACAAGCCGATATGGCCGGTAGCGAAGTAGGTACATTTAACGACCGTATTCGTGAAGCCGTTCGCGGCGGCGCATTATTTAGTAATAGCTCAACAGATGGCAATTTAGCAGAGCAAGATACTTTACGTTTGTCGCTTGCGGGTAATTTACAAAACTACATTTTAAAAGACTTTAAAGGTAACTCAGTAAAGGGTAATAGCTTTACTTGGAATACTCAGCCAACGGCGTATGCACTAGACCCTGCCGATAGCATTCATTACGTATCAAAACATGATAACGAAACACTATGGGATCAGCTGCAATATAAACACAGCGCTAACATGAGTATTGAGCAGCGCGTTCGTGCTCATAATATGGCGTTAGCACTCCCTCTTATGAGCCAAGGTATTCCATTTATGCAAATGGGCGCCGACTTGCTACGTTCAAAATCGATGGATCGTAACAGCTACGATTCGGGCGACTGGTTTAACTTTGTTGATTTTACCCAAGATACCAATAACTGGAATATTGGCTTGCCACCCGCGCAAGACAACGAAGTGAAATGGCAAGAAATTATGCCTATTTCTGCTAATACCCAAGCGGCTGCACAGCCACAAGATATTACCTTTGCACATGATGTATTTAATGAATTTTTACAAATACGTAGTAGCAGCCCACTCTTTAGATTAACCACAGAGCAAGATGTTATTGAGCGAGTGGGTTTTCATAACGTAGGTAAAGCGCAGCAACATGGCTTAATTGTAATGAGCATTGATGATGGCGAAGGGCTAACAGACTTAGACCCTGCATTTGACGCGCTTGTTGTCGTGATTAACGCAACCGAGCAAACCCTTAGCCATACTATTGCCACCGCAGCGGATTTTGAATTACACGATGTATTAAAAAACAGTGTTGATGCAAGCATGACCGATGCTAATTTTGCTGCTGGCGATAACGAAGGCACATTTACTGTACCGCCTTACACATTAGCTGTATTTACTAAAAACCAAGGTGAGAGCCAAGGTGCTGGTTTAAGTGCAAATGCGACAGTGGGTGCACCTGATGTAGTACCTTATGGCAGCACCGCTGTGTTTGTGCGCGGGACTTTAAACGACTGGGGCACACGCGATGCATTTGAATATATTGGCGAGGGTGAATACCGTATAGCAATTGCACTGAGCGCTGGCGATTACGAATTTAAAATTGCCTCTGAAGATTGGTCTACAGTTGATTTTGGCGCGCTTACTGACGCTGATAAAGATGTAGTTGAAAACCAAAGTGAGGCATTAACGCGCTCAGGTGCAAACATGACATTCAGCGCTGCTATTGATGCAACCTATGTATTTTCACTTGATGCTTCAAACCCTGAAAATCCAACGCTTACTTTATACAACGAAGAGCCATTTATAGGCACTGCTATTTATGTGCGCGGTACGCTTAATGACTGGGGAGTAACCGATGAGCTAAGTTATAAAGGTAAAGGCATTTACACCTTTACTAAAACACTGAGTGCTGCAAGTTATGAATTTAAAGTAGCGTCAGAAGATTGGAGCACGGTTGATTATGGATCGGCTGAGGGTGATGCCAGTGTAATGGTTGGCACCGCTGAGCAGTTGTCGGTTGCGGGCGCGAATATGACCATCGACATTGCAGAAGAAGGTGAATACCAGTTTATATTTGACGCCAGTGATTTAAATAACGTATCGCTAAAAGTGCTCAACGCTGAAATGTTTGCACAAACAACGGTATTTATTCGCGGCAGCTTAAATGACTGGAGTACTGATAACCCGCTTATGTACGAGGGTGATGCAATTTACTCTACATCAATAGATTTAGAAGCAGGTGACTACGAATTTAAAGTAGCGTCTGAAGATTGGAGTACCGTTGATTACGGTGGAGCAGGCGATACGCCGGTAGTGGCAATTGATGAACTAACACTACTTGAGGCGGTAGGTGCCAATATAGCACTAAATATTACCGAACAAGGTACTTACTCCTTCAAGGTAATAGGCCCAGATAGAGAGAATGTGAGCATACTTATCAACAAACAGTAGCGGTTATATTTTCCCAGACCTAAGCCGAGCATAGCCCTGTATGCTCGGCTTTTTTAATGCCTAATTAATACCTAACAAAAGGGGGGATTAAAAACGATAGTTAACCGACATCATAACAGTCGTGGTGTTATCGGTATCAATAATGGGTGAGTCTTCAATATCAGAATCGAGCTGCTTATAGTTAACCATGGCATTTACGTTCCAGTTTTTATTAATGTAATACATTAAAAATAAACCCGCATTGTAGTTAACCGTAGAACCAAGTTCGTAAGGCGCATAGGTGGTAGATTCGCCCAGTGCTACACCATAATAATAGTTAGATACATCACTGCTATTTAGCTCAACACCTACAGAAGGAACGAGCATTAGTTGTTTAGATAACTTAATAGGGTAACTGTAATTGGTTTTAAATTTAGCGCCATCGCCGTGGCCTATTACATCATGGGTAGCACTGGCGCTTATTTTACCAAAGCTTGCAGTGTAACTAACCTGCGTGCCAGCGTAGAGTGATAGCTTTCTATCGTCTAAGGCTTTTATGGCTGCAAGGTCTGAATCTGAGGTATCAAAGTTATCTCCTGGCTCTAAAACTAATGACCAGTTAAAACCTTGCTGCTCCACTAATTTATAATCAAGCGAAAAACCTTTAAAACTAAGCCTTTCGCCTTCGTAAGTAATGATAGGTAAAAATAGCGTTTCACTGTTGGTACCTGCATAAGGTGAGCTGGTAGAAATGACACCGCCCCCTAAAGAAAACTGCGACTCAGCTTGAGCAGTAATGCTGCCAAGTGCAAGTGTGCCAACTAATAACCGTAGTGAGTTTTGTATATAAGTGTTCATAGGAGCCTTGGTGTTAAGTAAAAAGTGAAAATTGTTTGCGATAAGTAAAGTGTGCCGCAACGCTATTAGGCTTTAGTGTAGCTATATTTTTGATTGGCGTTTGTAAGAGAGTGTATGAAAGTTTATCTGAATGTAAGTGGGTTAATACTCAGGCTTTTAATAAAGATAAAACCTGAGTATGGATACTTTAAGCGTGTTGATTTAATTTAAATTGTTTACGGCTATACATAAATAATAACGTGCCTGGAATATATAAAATAAGTGAAAGCGCTAATGTGTTTAGCCCCGCAGCATAAACAAGCCATAAACCATACACACTTGCGCCTAACCCCATTAGCTTAATGGGTACCGAGAGCTTTTGTGCAAAGGCGACTTTTACCATATAGGCGGCAACTAAAAAGTACGGCACCAATATCATAGACGTTGATACAAGCACTAAGGTGTTATAACTCTCGCCAGTAAATAAAATAAGCACTAAGCAAAGTTGCACTGTAAGGCTGGTTAAAGTTAATGACGCTATAGACGTTCCGTTATGATTTTGCTTTTTAAAAACGTTAGGAAATGCGCCGTATTTAGCCGCGCTGTTAGGCACTTCGGCGGCGTAAATAATCCAACTTAAGTAAGAAGCCAGTACCGACACAATAAGCCCCGCACTTATAATAACTTTGCCTGTAGTGCCACTCATCATGGCCATAATGCCCGCCATTGAAGGGTTACTAAGTTGGGCAATAGTGCTTTGGTTCATTATCCCAAATGACAGCATGGTAATAGCAATATATAAAATAAGCGCTGCAACAACGCCTATCACCGTGGCTAGGCCAATATCTTTACGGTTTTTGGCACGTGCAGAGAGCACGGCAGCCCCTTCAATACCAGTAAATACCCATAAAGTAATAAGCATGGTATTTTTTACTTGATCAATAAAGTCTGTTTGCACACTCACATGGCTTTGATTTGCCTTAAATACGTTAGGGTCAAAATAAGCATAAGCAAAGCCGATAAATAGCAACAGCGGGATCACTTTAGCGATAGTGCCAAGCAGGTTAATGAAAGAGGCCTGTTTAATGCCTTTAACAATAATTAAATGCACAGCCCATAAAATAATAGATTCGCAAATAAACGCCATAAGGGTATTACCCTGGCCAAATAGGGTGAATGTTGGCGTATCTACAAATGCGCCTAAAGCAGCAAAAGCCACGACTAAATAACCCACCACCCCAATGGTGGCGCAAAGCCAATAGCCCCATGCAGATAAAAAGCCTGCTAGTTCGCCAAAGCCTTCTCTAGCATAAATATAAATGCCGCCGTCGAGCTCTGGCTTAGCGCGTGATAATTGTAAAAAACACCCTGCAAGCAATAAAATACCCACACCGGTGTTAAGCCAACCTACTAAAACAGCATTTACACCAGCCACTTCGGCCATATTTTGTGGCAGACTAAATATCCCAGCCCCTACCATTGCACTAAATACCAGCGCGGTAAGTGCGACTAATCCAATTTTATTTTCTTTCATTTTACTACTTACATGTAAGCTAATAATTAGCGTTATAAAGAGGCAAAGTGCTGATTTAATGTTGCAATGTGTTCAGGGCCTATACCGCAGCAGCCACCAATTATGCTGGCACCTTGTTGTTGCCATTGCTTAGCCCATTGCAAGTAAGAGAGCGGGGTTAAGTCTTTGCGAACCTCATCTAACCCTTCGTTAGCTGTGGCTTCTTTAGTTTGTGGCGCAAATGCATTTGCGTAAGCACCCACTTGAACATGCTCTGCTCTTTGTATTTTTAATTCCTTTTGGGTTAAAACTAAAGCTTGCTCTATTACCTCGGGCTGGCAGCAATTAAATAAAATGCCTTTTACATTTTCTTTTAGCATTGCAGTGACCGCATCTTTCACCGACTCGCCCGAGCGTAACGTGGCTTGCTCGTTGGGGTTTTCATCGTCAAGGGTAAAGGCAACCCACACAGGTTTTTGACTATCACTTACTTTACTGATTAGTGCTTTAATATCGAGCGCTTCTTGAATGAGGCTTTGGGTTTCTATTAACCACAGGTCGGCATAAGGTGCTAGGCCTTCTATTAAAGGCGTAGCAATGCGTGTTAGTTGCTCTGCTTGGTATAAATCTGGGCGATATGAGCCAAACATAGGAGGTAAACTTGCCGCTATTTTTGTGCCTTTATTGTGTTGCTCGACCGCTTTTTTAGCCGCTAGTCCGGCGGTTTCAGCCAGTGATTTAGCAGATTGATTAAAGCGTTCTTCGCCAATATGAAAAGGCACTAATGCATAGCTATTTGTGGTAATAACAGTGGCACCACTTTGTATAAAGTTACTATGAGCCTGCGTTACTTTGTCAGGGGCTTCTATTACTGCCAATGCTGACCACTCAGGTTGCTGAAATGGCGCACCAATACGAGTGAGCTCTCTGCTCATGCCGCCATCGAGTAAAGTTAGAGTATGAGTTGTCATTATGTTCCCTTTGTATGAGATAATTTCACTTTGGATGTTTAGACGTCTATAAAGCTGTTGCCAGAATATAAAGCACACAATTAGGTTAAACAACCCTATAAATTAAAATAATGGGCGTATTAACTAAGCGTTATCATTGCTTAACAACCTCGTTAAATTGCATTGAAGTAATTGATCACGTAACTTAAACAAGCAGTGTATTTTACTAGCAGTAAAGCGCCGTGTTTAAGTAGATTAAGGATAAACCAATGAGCAACTCTATTTTAAAAAGTGCCAGCTTTGATCCCAAAGTGAAGCAATACTGGATGACCATGGCATGCTTTTTTAGTGCCGTTGCACTAGTGACCATTCCACTTATACCTTTGGTGTTATTTGTTGTATGGCTGGTGGCAGGTAAAATTTTGGCCGCTATGTCGGCGCAATTACTCACGCAAAAGCTGGTTGTTAAACGCGGCATTTTATTTAAAGAAGAAAAATCTATACCGCTTGAAAAAATAACCGATGTTGGGCTGAACCAAGGGCCGCTTATGCGCTTTTTTGGCTTATATCGGTTAAGCTTTGAAACTGCAGGGCAGTCAGGAAATGGTGCATTGGTGTCATTACTTGGTGTTGAAAATGCCAGTGAGTTTAGAGAAGCCATACTTGAGCAAAAAGATAACTTAGCTGCGCAAGCCCCTAAAACACAGGAGCTTGCTGAAGATCACCTCAACCAAGCATTACTTGCTCGCTTAGTTGAGGTAGTAGAGCGCATAGATACGCGTTTGGCAGCTTTAGAGGCGAAGCGTTAAGCGTTTTGTAATTGAGCCTGACCTGCCAGCATACTTAGCTCTTTGGTACGGCTTTCAACAACCTGATATTCGCGCGCTTTAATTGTGCTTATATAATTCCACTTAGCACTGGCTTTTGCAGGTGTAAATGTAACGGTTAAATAGCCGCGCTCTACTAAATTATTATAAGCAAGGTCATCAACTAATAAGGCAATTACTTGCTCTATTTGCGCTACGGTTTGTGCATCTTGTGTGTTTAGCGCTAAATATTCTTCAAGCCCTGGTGATGAAACCGATGCCGTTGCAAATTCCACCCCAGCATTTTGTGAGGCTGCAATAGGGTTACTGGCATCAGTTTTAAGCTGTCCCGCCCAGCCGTTATGAGTATCTCCGGCTAAAACTACTAAGTTTTTTTGTGCTGCAATAGCGGTACCTAATAATACTTCTCGCTCGTAGGCATAGCCATCCCACGCATCAAGGTTATACGGTATGGTGGTTTGAACACGGGCAAGCTCTGCCTCGGTTACACTTGGGTCGCCCGCTAATACACGGCCTTTAATTTGCGCCAGCTCTGCAAATAATACATTAGCCTGTGCGAGCAATTCACTTGGATCGCCACCATTTGCCTGAGCACTTTGTAAGCTAGCAAGTAGTAACATGACCTCTACTGGTAAGTGCATTTTTGTCATTAGCACTTGTTGCCCTAACACTTGCCACTGTGTGCTTGAGGTCGTGATTGCATCGCTAAGCCATGTAAGTTGTTCGCTGCCTAATAATGCACGGTCAGTCGCGCCTATTGCTGCAGCAAATGCGCTTTGCCCGGCAGGGGAGGTAAGGTCAAAATCACTATAGTTAAGCTGCTCATCACGGGCTAATACACGAGTATCTAGCATGTATAAAGAGACTAAATTACCAAACTCAAAGCGTCGGTAAATACGTTCTTTGTCGGCTACATTACGAATTGGCATCCACTCAAAGTAGGCTTGTAGTGCATTGAGTTTACGTTGGCTAAATTCGCCTTCACCTTCGTTATGATTTTCTGCGCCTTCGCGCCATGTGTCGTTGGTGATTTCGTGGTCGTCCCACACTGTTATAAATGCACAGTGGCTATGGGCTGCTTGTAAGTCGGCATCGAGGCGATAATTTGCATAGCGTTTTCTATAATCGGTCAGTGCGATAATTTCGCTGCTGTTATCTAAGGGTAGCAGTCGCTCCAACTGTGCGGCGTCTTCGGTTGCATAACCCGTATTGCTGTATTCGTATATGTAATCACCTAAGTGCAGTACCGCATCTAAATCGCTTTGCTTAGCAATTTCGCCATACACATGAAAATACCCGGCAGGATAATTTGCGCACGATACAACAGCTAATTTCACCTGATCAACCGCACCGACAGGAAGCGTTTTACCTTGTCCGATAGGGGAGGTTTTTCCGTGTGCATTAAAGCGATAGTAATAAACGGTGTTGGCATCAAGCCCTTGTAAATCAACTTTAAGAGTAAAGTCGGTGGTATCACTGATATGTGTTTCACCATCGTGAACAATATTTGTAAAGCTTTGGTCGGTGGCGGCTTGCCATTGTACTTTTAACGATTTAGTTGTTACATCGAGTGGGGTTACACGGGTCCAAATAATTAAGCTATCGCTTAGCGGGTCGCCGCTGGCAACGCCGTGGTCAAAGCTAACGGGTGTGTCGTCATCATCGTCAAAACGACAACCTGTTAAACCAAGTGATAATACGGCAGCGCCAAATCCTGCTGCCGATGCTTTTAAAAAACTTCTCCGTGTAAATGCCATTGCTTTGTACCTGTAAAATGTAAAAAGCAAAGTGTAGGCAATTTAGGTTACTTTTTTGTGAAGAAATTAAAAAACTTCACTTACTTGCGTTGCATTACACGTAATAACGGTAACGTTTTCGTAGCCTACGCGGGTTAGCGCTTCTGCACCTAAGGTGGCGCGGGCACCGCTGGCACAATGTAAGTAAATAGGGCGTGCAGCGTCTTTTTCTATTTCCATTAGCTTCATTTCGAGTAATCCGCGTGGAATATTTATTGCCCCTACCGCAGCTACATTGGCATGCTCAGCAGGTTCTCGTACATCAATAAGTAAACCCTTATTTTGTTCAAGTTCGAGTTTCGCCTGCGCTGCGTCAATACGGCGTTGGTTAGGTGTGATAATTTTTAGTAAGTCAGGGATTGATGTAAGCATTAGTTTGTAAATCCTCTTTTTCTTAAAAAAGACATTAATGAGTGCTACTTGGTATAAGTAGGTGAATTGAGTTAATACTTATAAATAACGTTAAAAACTGAAAGTTACTTTATATAAAGTAACTTAATAGTGCGGATACTGCTACAGCACTTCCGCCGATTAATAAAATGGCATCGTTAATTTTGTGATTACCTTAATATTAGTAAAGTCTAATGTTAATTATATTAGAACCTACTAATGTAAAAGTCTATACTTAAAAAGGTATCAAAAAGAGAAATAATAAAAATGAATATTGAACAACTAGCTGTCAACGCAGAGCAAGCCGAACAGTTTTTAAAATTAATGGCTAACAAAAATCGCTTAATGATTTTATGTAGTTTATTACAAGGTGAGCAAAGTGTAGGTGAGCTAAATAAAAATGTACCTTTAGCACAGTCAGCGTTATCTCAGCATTTAGCAAGTTTACGCAAGGCAGATATGGTTGCTACTCGCAGAGAAGGGCACACTATTTATTACTCGTTGACCGACCCAAAAGTTGAGTCGTTCATTGCTTTGCTATATGAGTGGTTTTGCCGAGCAGAAAATACTAAATAAACGTAGCTATTTCATCGAGTGATTTTTTATCCAGTGCATGAGCAGGTATTGTTGCATCATCACTTGGGTAGCCTGTAATAAGTAGCATGTATGGGCGTTCGTTATCTTTATCGCGATTACATATGTCGGTCAAAAAACTCATTGGCTTTGGAGTATGAGTAAGGGTTGCCAAACCACTGCGGTGCAAAGCTTGAATTAAAAAGCCGGTAGCTAAGCCAACAGACTCATGCACATAATAATTCGTATTTTTATCATCGGTGCTTACGCCGCCCTTTTTTTGACTAAATACAGCTATAAGCCAAGGTGCATGCTCTAAATAAGGTTTATTGGCGTCGGTACCTAACGGTTTTAGCGCATCTAACCATTCTTCACCTGCTCTGCCTTCGTAAAAAGAACGCTCTAATTTTTCTGCGGCTTCTCTTATTTGTTTTTTTACATCGCTACTGTTTATAGCCACAAAATGCCAAGGCTGATGATTCGCTCCACTTGGTGCTGTGCCAGCTGCTTTTATACATGCTTCAATAATATTTTTTGGTACTGGGCGATCGCTAAAGCTGCGAATGCTATGGCGGCGTTGGCTGGTTTGTAAAAACTCGTTAGCACGATTTAGCATTTCTTCATGTGGATATTCTATAAAGTCATTTAACGGCTGGCTTTGGTGATCTTGCATGGCTTTTCGTTTCTTATAAAAAGTATATGTGGTTTTTATACCGAGTGAATACAGTGCAGGCAAGTGTTATGAGTTTAAATTATGTTTATTTATTGTTATAAATTTAACCAGCAAGTAACTTATGTTCCTATTTTCCTTGTGGTATAAAACATTATAAAAATAATTACTCATATTCAAGGAAGTAAAAATGCTATCAATAACAGGGTTATCTAAAACCTACGATAATGGCGTACATGCACTACAAGGTGTTGATTTATCTATAGGAAAAGGAATGTTTGGGCTGCTAGGGCCAAATGGCGCAGGTAAATCATCGCTAATGCGTACCATTGCAACACTGCAGTCGGCTGATTCGGGTTCAATCACTTTTGATGGTATTGATGTTTTTAAAGACCCACAGGCTCTGCGCCAACGTTTGGGTTATCTACCGCAAGATTTTGGTGTGTACCCGCGTGTTAGTGCTTACGACTTACTGGACCATATGGCTGTTTTAAAGGGAATTCATAATAAAGCAGAGCGTAAAGAGTCGGTTGAAGGATTACTTGCACATACTAATTTATATCAACATCGCTCAAAAGCGGTCAGTGGCTTTTCGGGCGGTATGCGCCAGCGTTTTGGTATTGCACAGGCATTACTGGGTGACCCTGATTTACTAATCGTTGATGAGCCAACAGCGGGGCTAGACCCAGAGGAACGTAATCGTTTCCATAACTTATTAGTAAGCTTAGGCGAGCAAAAAGTCGTTATATTATCGACCCATATCGTTGAAGATGTTGCAGAGCTTTGCCCAAACATGGCGGTGCTGGCAGGCGGTAAAATACTATTAGAGGGCAATCCAATTGCCCTTACCGATAAACTCCAAGGCCAAATTTGGCGCAAAGCCATGAGCCAAGAAGAAGCGCTAGAGCTTGAACCGCAGCTGCCTGTTATTTCAAAACGCTTATTTGCTGGGCAAACCATATTACATGTATTAGCCAATGAAGCCCCTGAAGGTTTTGAGCTCAGCAGTGCAAACCTAGAAGATGTGTATTTTTCTACGTTGCTTAATCATCGTAACAGCCAAGTAGCATAAGGGGGCGCTATGTTTTTTAATATGCTAGCGTTTGAGCTGCGCTATTTTATGCGTCAGCCTTCGTTTTATGTGACCTCATTAATATTCTTTTTTATGGCGTTTTTTATAAGCTCCAGTAGTAAGTTTCCGTTAGGTGGGGCTAATGTTCATATGAACTCGCCTTATACCATTATGGTTTTAACGGTTACCTTTTGTACGATTGCTATGTTTTTAGTGGTTAACTTTGTTGCAAGCTCAGCGATTCGCAACAGCGAGACCAAAATGGATGAGCTGGTGTTTAGTAAGCCCGTTAACCCGCTTGCTTATCAATCAGGACGTTTTTTTGGTGCTTACTTGGTTGTGCTAGTTGTTTTTTTAACTGTGCCATTAGGCGTGTGTTTAGGATCTCAATTTGGTTTGTTGGTTGGCTGGCTCGATAGCGAGCTAGTAGGCCCTAATAGGTTTATATATTACGCAGCGCCTTTTTTATATTTAGCAGTGCCAAGCTTATTGGTGCTCAGTGCTATTTTTAATAGTGTGGCGGTCTATTTTAAAACCATGATGGCGGTATATGTAACGGCCGTGGTGATTTATATAAGCTACCAATTGGCGAGTATCTATTTTGATGATTTAGCGTTTAGAAATATTGTTGTTTACGCAGACCCATTTGGCACTGGTTCATTAATTGACTTAACCCGTTACTGGACTGTAAGTGATAAAAATACTGAAGTGTTAACGCTTTCGGGCGATTTTTTAATTAACCGTATTTTATGGGTAGCAATAAGTTTAGCGATGTTTTTTGGCCTCGGAAAGTTAGGTAATCGCGTAGTCACTAAAAAACAGAAAAAGCAATTTGCTGTCTCAACGTTTGTAAAAAATAAACAAGCAGCACTTATTAGCAGCGCTAAAAATTACAAGTCAAAAGGGGTAAATACGAAATCGCAATTAGTAATGCGCAGCTTATTTGAACTTAAGCAAGTTATATTAAGTGCCCCTTTTATGATTTTAGCAGGTGTCAGTATTACTATGTTACTCGCACCACTTTTTGCACCTATTGGCGCATATGGCACAACGGATTGGCCGCTCACACAAAACATGGTGGGCATTATTCAAAACTCCTCCGCTTTGTTTATGTTTATCATTATTGCTTATTACAGCGCAGAGCTGGTTTGGCGAGAACGCCAAAGTGGTATGGGTGATATTGTTGACAGTTTCCCGGTGCATAACAGTGTGTTTTGGGTATCTAAAATTATTGCGTTAATCACTGCAGTTTGTGGCCTTTATTTAGTAGGCATGATGTTTACCATTGCAGTGCAGCTATTTAAGGGGCAATTTAACCTAGAGCTTAGTCAGTACTTATTTAGGTTGGGTTACCTTACATTACTGCCTTTAATTATGATGGCTATATTGGCGTTCTTTTTACAAATAATTAGCCCTAATAAATACATAGGTATGGGTTTATTTATTCTGTATTACATTGCTCAAATGGTAATGGGTGCTTACGGGTTTGAGCATCATATGTATCATTTTTCTCAAAGCAGTAGCGTACCGTATTCTGATATAAATGGTTATGGACATTTTTTACAAGGCGCGCATTGGTATACCCTATATTGGGGGGCATTGAGTGTGTTTTTAGCTATTGTAGGGTTTGCTTTATGGCATCGCGGCCCGTCGCAATCATTGCGTACTCGTTTATCTTTAGTGCGTTACAACATGTCTTTAAAAGGCCAGATTGCAGCCGTTATAAGTTTATTGGTATTTGTGGGCGCGGGTTATAACATTTATTACAACACCCGTGTAATCAACGAGTTTGTAACAAGTGATGATAACGAAGCGCTACAAGTAAGGTATGAGCAAGAGTTTTCACAATACAAAGACTTGCCACTGCCTATAATAACTGATGTTGACTTACACATTGATATTTATCCTAAAAAGCGTGCTTTAAATGCCGTGGCTAAAATTAAGTTTACCAATACCGCAAACGAGCCAATAACCCGTGTGTTAATCAACGAGCCTAGCCAATCTAAAAGCTGGGATGTAAAAATGGCGGGCGGAAAAATAGTAGAGCGTTTAACCGATTTTGGCATGGTATGGTTTGAGTTTGAACAACCGCTAATGCCCAATGAAGTACGAGAAGGCGAGCTCTCAGTTTCTCGTGAACACGACGGTTTTGTTGATAGGAGATCTGATACTCAACTCGTGCACAACGGTACATTTGTAAATAATGGAGAATTATTACCAAATTTTGGTTATCAAAAGTATTTTCAAATTGCCGATAAGTATGAGCGCCGCAAGCACGATTTACCTGAACTTGAGCGCGCACATAAACTAGAAGACAGCCGCTATTATACGCAAAATGAGTTTGGGCCTGCTAATGGATTTATAAACTACAAGGCAACCGTAACCACCGATGAGTCACAATTTGCGATTACTCCAGGTTACTTAAAAGATGAGAGTGTAAAAGATGGACGCCGCACCTTTGTTTATGAAATGGATGCTCCAATTATAAACTTTTACTCTGTGCTTTCGGCAGAGCTTGAAAGTAAAAAGGTTGAGCATAACGGGGTAAATATTGAGGTGTACTACCACAAAGATCATGCATGGAATGTTGACCGCATGATTGAGTCAGTTCAAGACTCAATAGATTACTACACGCAAGCCTTTGGCCCGTATCAGCATAGACAGCTTCGTATTATTGAGTTTCCTAAGTATCGCTCGTTTGCGCAAAGTTTTGCCAATACGGTACCTTACTCAGAAAGTATTGGCTTTATTACAGACTTAAGAGATGAGAGTAAAGTTGACCTACCTTACTATGTAACCGCACATGAAGTTGCACACCAATGGTGGGGGCATCAAGTATCTGGGGCTAATGTAGAAGGCAGCGCCGTTATTTCTGAATCGCTCTCCCAATACAGTGCGCTTATGGTGCTAAAAAAACGCTTTGGCGCCGAGAAGCTTCGTAAATTCTTAAAGTACGAGTTAGATAAATACTTAATGGGCCGTACTGGCGAAGCCTTTGAAGAAATGCCACTATATAAAACGCAGGCTCAACAATACCTTCATTACAATAAAGGCTCAGTTGCGATGATGGCGATTTATGATCGTTTAGGTGAAGTACGCTTAAATGCAGCACTTAAAGCGTTTTTGAATGAGTTTAAATATCAATCAACGCCATACCCAACCACACTTGATTTACTTAGTTATTTAAAGCGAGATGCAACACAAGCTGAACAACGTTTTATTGATGATCAGTTTAAATATATAACGCTTTATGAGCTTGAAATGAAAGAAGTGTCGGTTACTGATGATGTTGATGGCGAAGGTTTTTATACAGTAACACTGAGCGTTGAAGCAACTAAGCAGCATGCCGATGGACAAGGTGAAGAAACTGAGCAGCCGCTCGATGAGCTAATTGATATTGCATTATTTAGCGACGACCCTGAAAACTTACTCGCTGAAGACTTTGTTATTTACTCGCAAAAGCATCAAATAGTATCTGGTACCAATACTATTGAGCTAAAAGTAAAAGAAAAACCATTATTTGCAGGGGTTGATCCTTACATTAAGCTGGTCGACAAAGACAGTAAAAACAACTTAGCTAAGTTTTAAAGTCTATTTATTTACTAACCAATTAAACTGACTACTTTAAAGGCCGCATTTATGCGGCCTTTATGTGTAATAAACTGTATAAAACTTCATAGCGTTTCTACATATTCCCCACAGCTTTTTACGCTAATATTTTATGTTCTCTTATAAAGTTACCTTACTGGTATTTAGTTTATAAGGAAGAGTATGAAACCATTAATTATAGGGGCGATAGCATTAAGCCTCAGTGCTTGTTCTGCGGTAACCATTCAGCCACAGGCAACAGCAAAAATAACGAGCCAAGCTAATTACGAAGATAGCCGCCCATTTTATTTATGGGGATTAGTGGGTGAGCAGCGGGTAGACGTAAAACAAATATGTTCAAATACACCGGTTATTCAAATGCAGTCACAGCAAACGTTTAGTGATGGAGCGCTGAGTTTAATTACGCTTGGAATATACTCGCCTCATACCATTAAAGTGTGGTGCCAAGAGCAAGTACTAGAGGAGGCATTATGAGCATCAAGCTATTTGCAGCCGGTTGCACACTGATTATTTTAACGGGGTGTACAAATATTTACTTTGATAACGGTATGCAGAGCAAAGTAAGCAATAAAACGCTAAAAAGCTCACAGTGGCATCATAATTTTGCACTTGCGTTGTACGAGGGATCAGAGCCGTTAGATTTAACAACACATTGCCCACAAGGGGAGTGGCAAAGCGTTCATACGTATAAATCGTTTACTAATGGTTTAGCTGAGGTGGTTGTGAATCAAATTGGCCCAGCTTGGTACCCTAAAACAGTAGAAGTACAATGTAATAAGGTACCATTTAAAGCAAAACAGCTATAAAACTAGAAAAGGGCCAAAAGGCCCTTCGTGTCGCAGCAAGTAACACATTCTTTCTTATAAATTAAAGTCTACAGAATAAGCAACGTAAGCTTTAATATCTGAGTCATCCATATCTGTATCAGATAAACCAAAAGTGAACCCATCTTTCGAAATTGATACACCGTAATCTAAGATATTATCATCGCCAATAAAGTCACCAGAGTAGTGGCCTAAGTGAAGTGCCATTTCAGTGCCGTTACTGCCAACAGCAAAACCGTAGTCAGCTGTCAGGTAAAGTGAATCACCAAAGTCTGTACCATCACCACTTGCAGCTGATGTTGCAAGTACTGAAGCACCAAATGTAAAGCCTTCAACACTGATGCTACCGTAAATTTCAGAGAAATCTGCGTCAGCTTCAGAAGCTGCATCTGGGTAAGCGTAATAAATATAGC
Organism: Pseudoalteromonas sp. SR43-3; assembly: GCF_014163875.1. Classification (NCBI taxonomy): domain Bacteria; kingdom Pseudomonadati; phylum Pseudomonadota; class Gammaproteobacteria; order Alteromonadales; family Pseudoalteromonadaceae; genus Pseudoalteromonas; species Pseudoalteromonas sp. SR43-3. The sequence continues at coordinate 84,881 of NZ_JACJEC010000013.1, forward strand.
CAACATCATAGCTAACGCTTTCGTTAATGTCGCCACCAAAGCCTGCATATAAATCAAGCTCATATGTCATTTCATCTGCCCACGATGCATTTGAAGCCCAAGTACCTGCATAAAAGCCCGATTCATTGGCGTAATCAATACCGCCTGAAATAGCTGCATCGCCCCCAGTTTGCTCTTGACCACGCCATAAGTAGTTTGATGTTGCCGCTGCATTAGCTGTTACTTCAGCATGTACGGCTGTTGATGTTAAAGATGTTGCGCCCATTAATGCTATAGCACTTATAGCGATGGTTTTTTTTAGTTTTAGCATGTCCATTTCCCGTTATATGATTTTTGCTCGCCAAGGTTTTTATTATGTATTCGGAACCTTTAGGCTGACGGCTTTTTATTGTTTAACTAACGGGATAATTGCACTGTATGTGCCAGCTTCATTATTTTTTATTAAAAATTATTTTTATACATTAAAAACATGAGCTTGTATTTTATAGATTGAGAAGAGATATGGTATGTAGGAAGATGTTGCGCACACTGCTGGTGCATAAATTAACCTAGCCGCACCATAAAAGTACGGCTAAATTAGAAGTTTTTAGCCAAATATAGTGCGCATAAGGCTAATTGTTTCGTTTACACTACGACCTTTTTGAACTTCACTCACAATTGAATCGCGCTTACTGCGAATGTGCTCAGGAATATCGTCAGCAGCAAGTGCGCGGTCTACTAAAATTTCTGCAGACTCTTTACCTCTACGCTGAGTTTTACCTGTCGTAGTTGTAGTTCGTTTAGGCTTACTTAACAGTTTGATGTAGTTAGAGTTATCTGGTGTTTTTGCATCAGCATAGTGAAAGAAACATGGGATTAGTGCTTTAATAGCAACTAATTGTTCTTCTAACTCATTACTAGGTTTAGCCATTTTGTACCATGACATAGCTTGAATACCTTTTACAATATCTTGCCAGTAACGCTCAAAATCACTATTTTTTAGTTTAGAAACACCAAGGGCACCGCATAATGCATCTAATCGATTGTTTGTGATCGGAGTAAATATATCAGGGCGACGCATTGCAAGCAGTCGTGTTGCAGGCGCAAGTGTTGGTTTTTCATTATTGTCGGTGAATATTTTTGAATAAGCAGCAACAAATTGTTGATATTCGTATTGAGTAATGTCACCTTCAAGTGGAATATTTACTAGTGCATCGTCAAAGGCACCTGGTAAATCGCCAAGCATTTGATGAAAGCTCTTCGCACTTTTTGTTGATGCAAACCATTCAACGTCAAAGTTGTATGTGCTTGGATCAAGTGATGCCATGTGCTTACCGCTAAACGCAAGTAAGTCTTCAGGAATCATATCTTTAAGAGATTGTTCACGAATGCTTTTAATGTAGTCTACTAAGCGAAGCTGTTCATCAAGAGCAATAACGTCTTTGTGTTGTTCTACAAATACACTTACTACAGGCCACGGAGCAATACGTAAAGTTTTAACCTGTAAAAAGCTGATAGCTGAAATAAGCTGATCGTGTAGCTTTTTAAGTACTGGTAATTGCTGCGGCTCTAGTAAATCGTAGTTCATACGATCTCTGCTTGCACTTAGCAATTCGTAACACCAAGGTAAAAAATCATCAGGGTGGTTTTCTACTTTCACGGCCATAAGGTTAAGGCTTAATTCTGAAGATTGCTTCAGAATGTTCTGATAGATTTGATTTTCTTGTTCGCCTAGCGTCATTTTTGACGGTGAAATTAGCAGTTTTTTCATGCCTTGTAGAATCTCCGGTTTAGATATATATTTTTTTGCTGGTCTATTTTAGCGCAATTACGTTAATAACAACAGCGCTGTCCTCCATACGTTGTAATTGAAGTAGCTAAATCGGTGTTTTTGCTAATAGAATGAGACTAACGCTTTAACATGTATCAATCATTTTTATCTAGTACAAAGAGACTTTCAACTGAGGTATTAAAATGCTTTGCTATTTTTAGAGCAATTATTACCGAAGGGGTAAATCGTGCCGTTTCTACTGTACTAATAGTCTTACGTGAAACCGCAATTAGATCAGCCAAGTCTTGTTGAGAAAGGCCTGCTTCTTTGCGGTATTTTGCAATTTTATTTTGCACTTTTGCTCCTAATCTTTGCTTTGCCAAAGAATTGATACGCCGTATATTAAACTCATTACAGCAAGGTAAAATGTAGCCATCATGCTGTGAGATACTTCTAAAGCAAGAGTATCGGAGAGTAAGTACACGCCACCCATACTAAAAAGTAAGCCAAGCATGACATGTTTATAGGCAATAGTGTCGATGGTATTTAAATACTCATCTTTATATGTAAGGTGGTATTTCATTCTCCATGTAAACCCGCCTCTGATCACAAACATAAAGAATGAACCTAAAAAAGCAGCAGTTCCTAAAAACAATAGTGGGGCTGATGTTTGATTAAGCATTGGGTAAACACTAATGATTAATAAAGTGACCCCCATGAATAATGAAAACCATGCATTTTGGCCCATAAATTTTTCTTCACTTTTAATATCGTAATTAGACATAGCTCATTTCCTTTTAAAATTTTTACAATATGTAACCTGTAGGTATCAATGTAACCTTAAGGTTTCATTGGGTCAATATTTATTTGTAACCTAAAGGTATCAAAATGTTTCAGGGGCGATTCAGGATGGGAATGTAATATCTAATAAAAAGCTTTTTTATCAGAACGACAATGATTTTAAGGCTAACACTCGCTATGATAAGAACATTATTTGCACGTTTTAAAGGACGATCATGAAAACCTTACTTAAAATTGTAGGTGTAATACTTTTACTATGTATAGCACTAATTGTTGCCGCACCGTTTTTAATCCCTACAGATACTATTTTTAATAAAGTGTCGCAGCAGGTAGAACAAACAACTGGGCGCACTCTTACTATTAAAGGTGATAAAACACTTAGCGTATTCCCTGCATTAAAGTTAGAACTTAACGACGTGCATTTTGCAAATATGGAATCAGGTTCGCGCGCCGATATGGCGAGTATGAAACAGCTTGCTGTACACATACCTTGGTTTTCATTATTTGGTGGTGAGTTTAAATTAGATAAGTTTGTGATAAACGAACCAAATATCCTATTAGAAACCGACAAAAATGGTAAAGCCAATTGGCAGTTGTTTGACGCAGTTGCAGAGCAACCAAAAGAGCAGAGCCAATCAGGTGAAGCGATAAAGCTTCCAGATAACTTTGATATTGAGTTAGGTGAGGTTGCTATTTATGGCGGCACATTTACTTATCTAGATGGTCAAACAGGTGCCAAACAACAAATTAGCGATTTAGAACTCGCTATTTTACTTCCTTCACTTCGTAAAACATTAGAAGTAAAAGGGGGTATTACTTATATGCAAGAGCGTTTTGATCTTGATATAAAATTAGATACTCCTGCTAAAGCAATTGAAGGTGCTACTTTTAATGTTAAACAAACCTTAGATTCTCGTTTAGTTGATTTAACGTTCGAAGGGAGCATAGCTAAGCAAGGCCAAGATATTAAGGGTCAGTTAGCACTAAGCGGTGAGTCTGTTAAAAGTATTGCGAAATGGCAAGGTGTAGAGCTAGACGCTAAAGACAATGCATTTAACGGATTTAGTGTAAACGGTAAAATGCACCTACTAGGTGAGAAATTTAATCTAGAAGATTTAGTTGCGACGTTAGACGCATTAGAAATAAAAGGTAAGAGCGAGCTTAACCTAGGTAAGCGTTTAGCAGTAAATGCTGATATTGATTTAGGTATGCTTGACTTAAACCCGTATCTACCTGAAGCAGTGGCAAAACAAGAAGAGCCAGAAGAGCAAGAAGATAAACCTGCAGAGCCAATAGTATGGGATGACACTAAAATTGATTTAAGTGCATTAAATTCACTAGATGCAAATGTAGTGATTCGTTCAAGTGGATTAAAAGCAAATGATATTAAATTAGGCGCAAATCAATTTACTGTTACTTTAAAAAATAGCGTTGCAAAACTAAGCCTAGATAGCTTTTCTGCTTATGAAGGGTCAGGTAAAGGCGTTATCAATGTAAACGCACAGCAAGTACCTTATAAAATATCAACTAACTTTGACTTAGCTGGAATAGATGCACAGCCTTTATTAACGGATGCGGCAGGTTTTGACAAGCTAATGGGTAAGGGGTCTTTAAATTGGAACCTAAACACAACTGGCCAAAGTCAAAAGTCGTTTATTGGTGCGCTTAATGGAAAGCTTGGATTTGAGTTTGCTGATGGAGCTGTAAAAGGTGCAAATATAGCTGAGATGGTTCGTAAAGGTAAGGAACTCATTTCAGGTAACTTTGGTGCTGCATCTGAAGGGCTTGATACCGGATTTGAAGAATCTGAGCAAACAGATTTTTCAGCATTAACTGGAAGTTTTAACTTTACTAATGGCGTTGGCAAAAATACCGACCTATCACTTATCAGCCCACTTATTAGAATATCAGGTGAAGGCGACGTTGATTTACCGCAAACAACGGTCAACTATCGTTTGGTTACAGGTATAGTTGGATCTATCGAAGGTCAGGGAACTACCGATGACAGCACTGGCTTTAAAATACCACTACGTATAAAAGGGCCTTTCCACGATGTAGGTATAAAGCTAGATGTTGGTGATGCGCTCAAAGATGAAGCTAAGCAGAAGGTCGATGAGGCAAAAGAAAAAGCCAAAGACAAAGCAAAAGATAAAATTAAAGATAAATTAAAAGGTTTATTTGGTTAATTTATTACACTTTAAACAAACAAGGCACATTACAGGTGCCTTGTTTGTTTTGTAACCACCTGTAAAATAGCTACATAGCCGTAATTACTCAGCTTTAATTTCCCATCACTCCAAATTAATTAAAAAATAACCTATCGCTACCCCCTCAATGCTGGTACAATTGCCCGCCCTTAAGAGACAACTCGTTTGTTTTTGAGTGGGATTTAATCGAAATGTCTTGATTTTAAACAAATTTAAGACACGTTGTAATTACTACACCGGAGGTCATTAACATGATCCAAATGCAAACTCAGCTGGAAGTTGCTGATAACAGCGGCGCTCGCAAAGTGCAGTGTATAAAAGTCCTTGGTGGTTCTCACCGTCGCTACGCAGCGATTGGCGACATCATTAAAGTTTCTGTAAAAGAAGCTATTCCTCGCGGTAAAGTGAAGAAAGGTGATGTTAAAAACGCGGTAGTTGTGCGTACCAGAAAAGGTGTTCGCCGTCCAGATGGTTCACTGATCCGTTTTGACAGCAACGCTGCTGTTATCTTAAATGATAACTTACAGCCAATTGGTACACGTATTTTCGGCCCTGTGACTCGCGAACTTCGTAATGATAAGTTCATGAAAATCGTTTCACTAGCCCCAGAAGTACTGTAAGGAGCCAATCATGGCAGCAAAAATACGTCGTGATGACGAAGTAATCGTACTAGCAGGTAAAGACAAAGGTAAGCGCGGAAAAGTGCTTTCAGTTGTTACTGAATCTGGTCGAATCTTTGTCGAAGGCATAAACTTGATCAAGAAACACCAAAAGCCGGTTCCACAATTGAACCAAGCTGGCGGCATTGTTGAGAAAGAAGCATCTATGGATGCATCAAACGTTGCGATCTTCAACTCGGAAACGAGTAAAGCTGATCGTGTAGGTTTCAAGATTGAAGATGGTAAGAAATTACGTATCTTTAAATCTACTGGTAAAACTATCTAATAGTTGGAGTAGAATGATGGCGAAACTGCATGAAGTATATAAAGACAAAGTAGTTGCTGAACTTCAAGAGAAGTTTGGTTTCAGCTCTGTCATGCAAGTCCCTCAGATCGAAAAGATCACATTGAATATGGGCGTGGGCGAAGCCCTAGCTGACAAGAAGATTTTAGATAACGCAGTAGCGGATCTAGCAGCAATCTCTGGTCAGAAACCTTTAATCACTAAAGCACGCAAATCTGTTGCTGGCTTTAAAGTGCGTGAAGGCTACCCGATTGGTTGTAAAGTAACCCTACGCGGCGAGCGTATGTGGGACTTTTTTGAGCGTTTGGTATCAATCGCTATCCCACGTATTCGTGACTTCCGTGGCGTAAGTGCAAAGTCTTTTGATGGACGTGGCAACTACAGCATGGGCGTACGTGAACAAATCATCTTCCCAGAAATCGATTACGATAAAGTAGACCGTGTACGCGGTATGGATATTACTATCACTACTTCTGCGAAATCTGATGAGGAAGGCCGTGCGTTGTTAGAAGCGTTTAACTTCCCATTTAAGAAATAAGGGTAGGGTTATGGCAAAGAATTCTATGAAAGCGCGCGAAGCAAAGCGCACAAAACTAGTTGCTCAGTACGCTGAAAAGCGCGCTGCACTAAAAGCTATCATCAGTGATGTTAACACATCTGAAGATGATCGTTGGGACGCGGTACTTAAGCTACAAGCTTTACCACGTGATTCTAGCCCTGCACGTCAACGTAATCGTTGTAACATTACGGGCCGCCCACATGGTTTCCTTCGCAAATTCGGCATGAGCCGTATTAAAGTTCGCGAAGCAGCTATGCGCGGTGAAATTCCTGGCCTTAAAAAGGCTAGCTGGTAATAGAATCATGGGAGTAAGACTATGAGCTTGCAAGATCCTATCGCGGATTTGTTCACACGAATTCGTAACGGTCAATCAGCGAAGAAAGTATCTGTAACGATGCCAACTTCAAAGCTGAAAGTAGCATTAGCTAAAGTACTAAAAGACGAAGGTTATATCGTAGATTTCGCTGTTAACGGCGAAACTAAACCTGAGCTTTCTATCGAGTTGAAGTACTTCGAAGGCAAAGCTGTAATTGAAAATATCCAGCGTGTAAGTCGCCCTGGTTTACGTATCTATAAGAAACGTGACCAATTACCTAAGGTAATGGGTGGTCTTGGTATCGCTATCGTATCAACTTCTAAAGGCCTAATGACAGACCGCGCAGCACGTAGTGCTGGTGTTGGTGGTGAAATCATTGGTTTTGTAGCTTAATCGGAGGGGAACTATGTCTCGCATAGCAAAGGCACCAATTACTGTTCCTGCCGGTGTAGAAGTTACATTAAAAGGCCAGGAAATCACAGTTAAAGGCAAAAACGGTGAACTTACTCGTACAATCAACAACGCTGTTGAAGTACAAGTAAATGACAACGTTATTACTACTTTACCTCGTGATGGCGTAGCTAATGCATGGGCTCAAGCAGGTACTGCTCGCGCTCTAATCAACAACATGGTTGTTGGTACGCATGAAGGTTACGAGAAGAAACTTCAGTTAGTAGGCGTGGGTTACCGTGCTGCAGCGAAGGGTAAAACATTAGATTTAACTCTTGGCTTCTCACACCCAGTTAATTTCGCAGTTCCTGAAGGAATTACGATTGAAACTCCAAGCCAAACAGAAGTTCTAGTTAAGGGCGTAGACAAGCAGTTAGTTGGTCAAACAGCTGCTAACATTCGTGCATACCGTAAACCTGAGCCTTATAAAGGTAAGGGTGTTCGTTATTCAGATGAGAATGTACGCCGTAAAGAGGCTAAGAAGAAGTAAGGTAAGACGATGGATAAAAAAACAGCTCGTCTACGTCGTGCTAAACGCACTCGTAGAAATTATATTGAACAAGGCACAACGCGTCTTGTTATCCACCGCACGCCACGTCACATATACGCTCAAGTTGTAAATGCTGAGGGTAATGTACTGGCTGCTGCTTCTACTGTTGAAAAGGCTATTAGCGAAACAGTTAAAGGCACCGGTAACGTTGAAGCTGCGCAAGCAGTTGGCAAAGCGGTTGCTGAACGTGCGGCTGACAAAGGCATCGAAAAGATTGCTTTTGATCGCAGTGGCTTTAAATATCACGGCCGTGTGAAGGCGCTAGCTGATGCTGCGCGTGAAGCCGGTTTGCAATTCTAGGAGTAGACTATGGCTAACGTAGAAGCAAAGCAACAACAGCCTGATCTAGCTGAAAAGCTAATCGCGGTGAACCGTGTGTCTAAAGTAGTTAAAGGTGGTCGTATCTTTAGCTTTACTGCACTAACTGTAGTTGGTGACGGCGCAGGTAAAGTAGGTTTTGGTTATGGTAAAGCACGTGAAGTTCCAGCTGCTATTCAAAAAGCAATGGAAAAAGCACGTCGCAACATGATCAATGTAGACCTAAATGGCAATACATTACAGCATCCTGTTAAGGGACGTCATGCTGGCTCACTAGTGTTCATGAAACCAGCCTCTGAAGGTACTGGTATCATCGCAGGTGGTGCTATGCGTGCAGTACTAGAAGTGACTGGTGTTCAGAACGTACTTTCTAAATGTTACGGTTCTACTAACCCAATCAACGTAGTACGTGCAACGATTTCGGCTCTTGAGAATATGAATTCTCCACAGTCAATCGCTGCAAAACGTGGCCTTCGCGTAGACGAAATACTGGGGTAACCATGGCAAATCAAACTGTAAAAGTAACACAAGTAAAAAGCTCTATCGGTCGTTTACCGAAACATAAAGCTACATTACGCGGTCTTGGTTTACGTCGTATCAACCACACTGTTGAGTTAGAAGACACAGCATGTGTACGTGGTATGATAAACAAGGTTTCTTACATGGTTAAGGTAGAGGGTTAATTCGATGCATTTGAATACACTTTCACCTGCTGCAGGTTCAAAAACTGCTCCAAAACGTGTTGGTCGTGGTATCGGTTCTGGTCTAGGTAAGACTGGTGGTCGTGGTCACAAAGGTCAAAAATCACGTTCTGGCGGCAAAGTACGCGTTGGTTTTGAAGGCGGTCAAATGCCTATGCAACGTCGTCTACCTAAATTTGGTTTTACTTCTCGCAAATCTTTAGTATCTGCAGAAATAAACCTTTTTGAAATCGCTAAAGTTGAAGGCGATGTGGTAGACCTAAGCGCGTTACAAGCAGCTGGTCTAGTTAAAAAGAACGTTCTTTTCGTTAAAGTTGTTAAATCTGGCGAAGTTTCACGCGCTGTTACCGTTAAAGGCCTTAAAGCCTCTAAAGGTGCTCGCGAAGCTATTGAAGCTGCCGGAGGCAAGGTAGAAGACTAAGGAAGTACTAATGGCTAAACCAGGTCAAGATACAAAAAGTGCACAAGGTGGACTTTCGGAATTGAAGCGCCGATTACTCTTCGTATTGGGTGCTATCATAATTTACCGTCTAGGTTCATTTGTGCCGATCCCTGGGATTGACGCCGCTGTACTTGCCGATTTCTTCGAGCAACAAAAGGGCACCATTGTTGAAATGTTCAACATGTTCAGTGGTGGTGCACTTGAGCGAGCTTCAGTGTTAGCACTGGGTATTATGCCGTATATCTCGGCTTCGATTATTACGCAACTATTAACGCATATGTATCCTCCGTTTATAGAGCTTAAGAAAGAAGGTGAGCAAGGGCGTAAAAAAATTAGCCAGTACACACGCTATGGCACGCTTGTGCTAGCTACTATTCAATCAATCGGTATTGCTACTAGCTTACCGGGCATGATGGAGGGGTTAGTTGTTAACCCTGGTATGGGTTTCTATTTCACCGCTGTGGTGAGTTTAGTTACTGGTACTATGTTCCTTATGTGGTTGGGTGAACAAATAACAGAGCGCGGTATCGGTAACGGTATCTCTGTTCTAATATTTGTTGGTATTGTAGCTAACTTGCCGTCTGCTATTGGTTCGACAGTCGAAATGGCGCGCCAAGGTGATTTGAATGTTTTTGTACTGTTGATGGTTGCGGTAATCGTATTCGCTGTTACTTATCTTGTAGTGTTTTTCGAACGTGGACAACGTCGTATTGTTGTTAACTACGCTAAACGCCAACAAGGTCGTCAAGTATTTGCTGCCCAAAGCACGCATTTACCACTAAAAGTAAATATGGCGGGTGTTATTCCACCAATCTTCGCTAGCAGTATAATTCTGTTCCCTGGTACAATTGCTAGCTGGTTCGGCCAAGGTGAAGGTCCAGTCGCTGATGTATTACAAGCTGTTGCTACTACGTTGACTCCAGGTCAACCGTTGTACTCGCTTGTTTTAGCTGCGGCCATTATCTTCTTCTGCTTTTTCTACACAGCGTTGGTTTTTAACCCACGTGAAACAGCAGATAACCTTAAGAAATCTGGCGCATTTATCCCAGGTATTCGTCCAGGTGAGCAGACATCTAAATACATTGATAAAGTGATGACACGCCTGACATTGGCAGGTGCTTTGTATATAACCTTTATCTGTCTGGTGCCTGAATTCATGACGATGGCGTGGCAAACGCCATTCTACTTCGGCGGTACATCAGTTTTGATTATCGTTGTAGTAATCATGGACTTTATGGCACAAGTACAGACTCACCTGATGTCTCATCAGTATGATTCTGTGCTGAAAAAAGCGAACCTTAAAGGCTACGGTCGATAAGGTCAGTTTACGGAGTTGAGCAATGAAAGTACGTGCTTCCGTTAAGAAAATATGCCGTAACTGTAAAGTTATTAAACGTGCTGGTGTAGTACGCGTAATTTGCAGTGAGCCTAAGCATAAGCAAAGGCAAGGCTAAGTAAACAGTCGTGCAGGCTGAGTTTTCTCGGCCTGTGTTTTTAGTAGTGATTTGGTCTTCGTTTGAGTATCCTTACGGGCTTTTCAAACTTTTGATTACCAAATTCGAATATAGGAGATGTGTTAGTGGCCCGTATTGCTGGCATTAACGTCCCTGATCATAAACATGCAGTTATTGGTTTAACAGCTATTTATGGCATAGGTAAGACTCGCTCTAAGGCTATCTTAGAAGCGACTGGTATCGCCGAAACCACAAAAATCGGTGAACTTTCAGACGAAATTCTTGACGTACTGCGTGATGCAGTTGGCAAGTACACTGTTGAAGGTGATCTTCGTCGTGAAGTTACTTTAAATATCAAGCGCCTAATGGACCTTGGTTGTTATCGTGGCCTACGTCACCGTCGCTCTTTACCATTACGTGGTCAAAGAACTAAGACTAACGCGCGCACCCGTAAGGGTCCTCGTAAGCCTATTAAGCGATAAGGGGATAGTATTATGGCTAAGACACCAATTCGTCGTAAAAAGGTTAAAAAACAAGTTGCTGATGGTATGGCTCATGTTCATGCGTCTTTCAACAACACTATTGTAACGATTACCGACCGTCAAGGTAATGCACTATCATGGGCTACTGCCGGTGGTTCAGGTTTCCGTGGTTCACGTAAATCTACACCATTTGCTGCTCAGGTTGCTGCAGAGCGTGCAGGTACTGCTGCTCAAGAATACGGTTTAAAAAATCTAGAAGTTTTCATTAAAGGTCCAGGTCCAGGTCGTGAGTCTGCTGTACGTGCTTTGAATGCTGCTGGTTACCGTATTACCAACATTACTGACGTGACGCCAATACCACATAATGGTTGTCGTCCACCGAAGAAACGTCGCGTTTAACAATAGGTTAGGAGAAATAACATGGCAAGATATTTGGGCCCTAAGCTCAAGCTGAGTCGTCGTGAAGGTACTGACCTGTTCCTTAAGAGCGGCGTAAGAGCTATCGACTCTAAGTGTAAACTTGAGACTGCACCTGGTCAGCACGGCGCTCGTAAAGGTCGCTTATCTGATTACGGTTTACAATTACGTGAAAAGCAAAAAGTACGTCGTATCTACGGTGTATTAGAAAAGCAATTCCGTAACTACTACAAAGAAGCTGCTCGCCTTAAAGGCAACACAGGTGAAAACTTGTTACAGCTTTTAGAGCAACGTTTAGACAATGTTGTATATCGCATGGGTTTTGCTAGCACACGTGCAGAAGCACGCCAGTTAGTAAGCCATAAAGCGATTTTAGTTAATGGTCGTGTTGTGAACATTCCTTCATACGTAATTACTCCAGAAGATACTGTTGTAATCCGTGAGAAGTCTAAGACGCAAGCACGTATCATCGCTGCTCTAGAGTTGGCTGAGCAACGTGAAAAGCCGACTTGGGTTGAAGTTGACGGTAAGAAATTGGAAGGCAGCTTTAAGCGTCTACCTGAGCGTTCAGACCTGTCTGCGGACATTAATGAACAACTAATCGTCGAACTTTACTCTAAGTAAAGTTAAGAGTTAAGAGAGGATAAAATGCAGGGTTCTGTTACAGAATTTCTAAAACCAAGGTTAGTCGACATCGACGCTATCAACCCAACGCGTTCTAAAATAGTTTTAGAACCATTAGAGCGTGGCTTTGGCCATACTCTGGGTAATGCTTTACGCCGTATATTACTTTCATCTATGCCTGGATGTGCAGTAACTGAAGTTGAAATCGACGGTGTATTACATGAGTACAGCGCGAAAGAAGGCGTTCAAGAAGACATCATTGAAATACTATTAAACCTTAAAGGTTTAGCAGTAACGTTAGAAGGCAAAGATGAAGTTTTTCTGACCCTGACTAAATCTGGTGTAGGCCCTGTTACTGCGGCTGATATTCAGCACGATGGCGATGTAACAATTGCTAATCCAGATCACGTTATTTGTAATTTAACTACAAATAACAGCGAGATCAGCATGCGTATTCGTGTTGAACGTGGTCGTGGTTATGTGCCGGCATCTAGTCGTTTATCCTCTGATGACGATGAGCGTCCAATTGGTAGATTGTTGCTTGATGCATCATTTAGCCCAGTTGAACGTATTGCGTACTCGGTTGAATCAGCTCGAGTTGAGCAACGTACAGATTTAGACAAGTTAATCATTGATATGGAAACAAACGGCACTTTAGATCCAGAAGAAGCGATCCGCCGTGCGTCTACTATCTTAGCTGAGCAATTAGATGCATTCGTAGATTTACGTGATGTAACTGAGCCAGAAGAGAAAGAAGAGAAGCCAGAATTCGATCCTATTCTACTTCGTCCAGTTGATGATCTTGAATTAACAGTACGCTCAGCAAATTGTTTGAAAGCCGAGCAAATTCAATATATCGGTGATTTAGTTCAGCGCACTGAAGTTGAGCTTCTTAAAACGCCTAATCTAGGTAAGAAGTCTCTAACTGAAATTAAAGACGTGCTAGCTTCACGTGGACTTTCTCTAGGTATGCGCCTAGAAAATTGGCCACCTGCAAGCTTAGCTGAATAATCTAAATCACTATATTAGTTTAGTTAGAAGGATAGGGTCATGCGCCATCGTAAGAGTGGTCGTCAATTAAACCGTAACAGTAGCCATCGTAAAGCGATGTTTAGCAATATGGCAGGTTCTTTGGTGAAACATGAAATCATCAAAACTACTTTGCCAAAAGCGAAAGAGTTACGTCGTGTAATTGAACCTTTAATCACACTGGCTAAGACTGACAGTGTAGCAAATCGCCGTTTAGCGTTTGCTCGCACGCGTGATAATGAAGTTGTTGGTAAATTATTCAGTGAAATCGGTCCACGTAACGCGGATCGTCCAGGTGGTTACACTCGTATTCTTAAGTGTGGCTTCCGTACTGGTGATAATGCACCAATGGCTTATATTGAACTAGTTGGTCGCCCAGCGACTAGCGAAGCAGTTCAAGAAGACGCACAGTCTGCAGAGTAAGTCTTAAAGAAACCTAAAAGCCGAGCTTATGCTCGGCTTTTTCTTGCCTAAAATTTGTCAAACTATATGAACCAGTAATTACCTTCTATTATGTGCATCGACTCATAGATTCTGAATCGATAGGTTGTTTCGACTGCTGTTTTAATAACTTAGCCTAGTTACCTTTACTTACCATTCATCCAAAATAGCCTATCCGGTTTTAGTTAAAGAGTATTTTCACTTTATATAGTAATTTACAATTATTAATAATAGCACTTCGAATTTAACTACCATTAAGCAATCCCTAACGAAGTTTTTAGTGATTAGAGCTGCTCAGAAGATATATGGGGTCGCTCTCTTATCTATATACCGGTACTAAGAACCTCATAGTAAAGCTAACCATTGGGGCCTTAGTAAACTCACTTCTCAAATAAAAATATAGCCCAATGAATTTAAATCTCAGCTTTTGACTATTTCAAATGATTTTAGTAACACGACTCTTAACTTATTGGTTGGCTTTTTCAGCATTGATGATCCAAATATGTCTCTACTGATCACTAGTTACCATAACTTTGACTTTAAATACCTCTTTAAACCCCTCAATACAGGAGGTTTAGTTGTGTTTTTGAGCGTTTAGCTCAAATACTCAGCGAACAGCACATTATTTCAAGTTTTCTTCAAAAAAGGGTTGATCTGTTTTCGGATCTCCCTATAATGCGACCCCACTGAGACGGGAAACAGCAACGCATAGCGAAGCACGAACAACTCAGGGTGTTAAGTAAAACTTAGATTGAATCTTTTTAGAAAGTTTAAATTTAAGTGTTGACAAAAAAATAGGAAAGCGTAATATGCGCAGCCCTAGCGAGATAAAGTTCAACTTTATAATCGCAACGTTCTTTAACAATATAAAGCAATCATCTGTGTGGGCACTCGTACAGATTGAGTTCTAACAGCTAAGCTACTTAGGTAGCGAGGCAAACAAATTAGAGTCTCAATTGAAAACTGAGTGACCAACAGAAGTAACTTATTTATAAGTTGCTTCGGCACAGTCAATTCAATATCGAAAGATATTAAAAAATTCAG
>NZ_JACJEC010000014.1:0-99332 GCF_014163875.1 Pseudoalteromonas sp. SR43-3
ATGTTTAAAGTACTTATGGCAAACTGATGTCTCAGGCATAGCAGTTGTGACTTATGTGGGTTGTGGTGATTTACATAAGATCATAAATTGCTGTGCCTGTCACGTTTTGGGGATTCGTCAGCCCTGCGGGTTCATCCTAGGGGCGATTAACTCTTTGTTACTCGATTTTTACTTAGCCCACTAGGTTACAAATCTCGCGCCGTGATTAAATCGCCCCTAGATTGAACAAATTTCAATCCACAAAGATCAACACACCCTAGACTCGCATTTTGAAGTAGCTTTGGTATATACTATGCGCGTAGGTAAAAAGGTTTATCTGCAATTATTCACATCATTGCCAATTGTAGTACTTAATTGATTTCCAACTGAATACAATTATGTACTGTAATTGGTACTTTGATGACAACTTATTAGAATACATTTAAGGAATATTTTAAGTGCAAGCAATTATTAAAGAATTCAAACTAGGTCAACATACAGTGACTCTAGAAACTGGTGCAATCGCTCGTCAAGCAGACGGCGCTGTACTTGCAAGCATTGGCGACACTTCAGTTTTAGTAACTGTTGTTGGTAAGCGTGAAGCACAACCTGGTCAAGACTTTTTCCCACTAACAGTTAACTACCAAGAGCGTATGTACGCTGCTGGTCGTATCCCTGGTGGTTTCTTAAAGCGTGAAGGTCGTCCTAACGATGGCGAAACTCTTATTGCACGTCTTATTGACCGTCCAATTCGTCCACTTTTCCCAAGCGGCTTTGTAAACGAAGTACAAGTTATTGCTACTGTTGTTTCTGTTAACCCTGAAATCCAACCTGATATGGTTGCGATGATTGGTACTTCAGCAGCACTTGCTATCTCTGGTATTCCATTCAGTGGTCCAATTGGTGCATCTCGTGTTGGTTACATCAACGGCGAATACGTACTTAACCCTACATTAAAAGAGCTTGAAGAAAGCCAACTTGATTTAGTGGTAGCCGGTACTGATAAAGCGGTACTTATGGTTGAATCAGAAGCTAACGTACTTGCAGAAGACGTAATGCTTGGCGCTGTTGTATATGGTCATGAGCAATCTCAAGCGATCATTACTGCAATCGAAGAATTTAAAGCGCAAGCAGGCAAGCCTACTTGGGATTGGACTGCACCTGAGAAAAATGTTGCACTAGAAGATAAAGTAGCAACTATTGCTGCTGAAAAAGTAGGCGCAGCTTACTTAATCACTGATAAAGTAGCGCGTAAAGAAGCTCTTGGTGAAGCTAAAGATGAAGTTGTTGCAGTATTAACAGCTGAACTTGCTGAAGGCGAGTCTTTAGACAAGCAAGAAATTGGCAAAATCTTCGGTTCACTTGAGAAGAAAATCGTTCGTGGCCGTATCGCTGCTGGCGAAAAACGTATCGATGGTCGTGAACCAGATATGATTCGTGCACTAGACGTAATGACTGGCGTATTACCGCGTACTCACGGTTCTGCTATCTTTACACGTGGTGAAACTCAAGCGTTAGTAACAGCGACACTTGGTACAGAACGTGATTCACAGTTAATCGACGATTTAACTGGTACTCATAAAAACCACTTTATGCTTAACTACAACTTCCCTCCATTCTGTGTAGGTGAAACTGGTTTTGTTGGTTCTCCTAAGCGTCGTGAAATCGGCCATGGTAACCTTGCTAAGCGTGGTATTTCAGCTGTAATGCCTACACTTACTGAGTTCCCTTACTCAATCCGTGTAGTATCTGAAATTACTGAATCAAACGGTTCTTCTTCAATGGCGTCTGTTTGTGGTACTTCTCTAGCACTTATGAACGCGGGTGTACCAATTAAAGCATCTGTTGCCGGTATTGCGATGGGTCTAGTTAAAGAAGACGATAAATTCGTTGTTCTTTCTGACATTTTAGGTGATGAAGATCACTTAGGTGACATGGACTTTAAAGTTGCCGGTACTGCTGCGGGTATTACTGCACTTCAAATGGATATTAAAATCGAAGGTATCACTCAAGAAATCATGCAAATTGCGCTTAAACAAGCAAAAGCTGCACGTTTACATATCTTAGAAGTGATGGATGAAGCGATTTCTGCTCCTTCTGAAGAGCTATCAATGTTTGCTCCTCGCATATACACAATGAAAATCCCACAGAAGAAAATCGCTGAAGTTATTGGTAAAGGTGGCGCAACTATTCGTCAGCTTACTGAAGAAACTGGTACCACGATTGAAATCGGTGACGACGGTACAATTAAAATTGCCGCTACAGATGGCGAAAGTGCAGCTAATGCAATTAGCCGTATTGAGCAATTAACAGCTGAACTTGAAGTAGGTACTATCTACGAAGGTAAAGTTGTACGTATCGTAGACTTCGGTGCGTTTGTAAACATTCTTCCTGGTAAAGATGGTCTAGTACACATTTCTCAAATTAGTACTGAGCGCGTTAATAACGTGGCTGATCACCTTTCTGAAGGTCAAGAAGTTAAAGTTAAAGTACTAGAAGTAGATCGCCAAGGCCGTGTACGTCTAAGTATTAAAGAAGCAATGGAATCAGCAGCACCTGCAGCTGACGCGCCAACTGACGCGTAATTGCTAACTTATTAATCTAGTTATATTAGCTAGATAGTAAAAAAGGGGCTGTTTAGCCCCTTTTTTTATGCTTTAATGAAACCTTATTGGACAAGGTCTGTCTTATATTAATCGCGATATATCTTGGTATTAAGGATTTTAATGATACTCAAACATTTAGCTTTGGCATCTTTTGCTATTTTGTCTTTAAGCGCTTGCCAAACTACAACAGAATCAGAACCAACCCCGATTGTTAATGTGCCATTTACTGCACCTTTAGCTTCTGACTTTAGAAGTGAAATTGCTATTGCACGCTACTCAGAGCTATTAAATAGAGCCGACTTAAGCGAAGAACAACAAGCTAAGCTTTATTACGACCGTGGTGTACTTTTTGATAGTCTAGGTATGACAACTCTTTCGCGTATTGATTTTAATCGCGCAGTAAAGCTTAAGCCTGATTTAGCTGAAGTGTATAATTTTTTAGGTATTCAACATACGCTTATGCAGCAGTATGAAAAAGCCTATGAGTTTTTCGATTCTGCCCTAGAACTTGATGAAGAGCATGAATACGCCTATTTAAATCGTGGTATCGCACTGTATTACGGCGACAGAGCAGGCCTTGCTAAAAATGATTTTAATGAATTTTTAGCTCGCTCTCCAAAAGATCCGTACCGAGTTTTATGGGTTTATTTAGCACAAGCACAAGAGGATAAAGCCGTTGCGCTTGATGCACTTAAACAAAATGCCACTGCGCTTGATGAATCACAATGGGCGTACCAGTTAATTTCTCTTTATACGGGGGATATGAGTGAACATGCATTTTTATCTGGCATTAGTGATGGTGTTAGAACTGAGCAAGAATATGCGCAGCGTTTATGCGAAGCTTATTTTTATTTAGCTAAAATGCATCAAGCAGCAGGTGAGCTGTATTTAGCATCAGACTACTTTAGGCTTGCGCTAGCAACTAATGTACACGAGTTTATTGAGTACAAATATGCGCGTTTAGAGCTTGAGTTGATGCAAGGTGTTGACGCAAGTTAAGCGTTTTAAATTAATAGGTGTATTACTATGTTGTTTGTTAATTACAGGCTCGAGTAATCACCTAGGCGCTATTGGCTTTTGGCATGTTTTAAACGCAAAAGCTAATGTGCTACAAAGTTATTGGAAATCACCTGGTTATTTTTCTGATCACTTAGAGCAGTTACCAAATACTTCTTTAGCTATACTCGCCCGCAGTAAAATTTCTTCAGCCCAATATATGTATTCTCTTAAGCTTATTAAAAACAGTCAGAGCGATACTGCAAAACAATTTTGGCTCTCCGCTATAAATGACTTAACAATCCCAGAGCGTAAAATATTAGCAACAAAGTTACTTGAGCACTCACGTTGGAGCGATTTAAAGTTACTCGCTAGTAAAAACAAATTACCAGCAGGGGATGTGCTAAATCATCTAAAGCTTCAGTTAAAAACACCACAGAGTAAAGTATCTAGTGAGTTTATCCACGCTCTCGGTTTTTCATCTTTAATAAATATAAGTAAACCTAATAAGCAATGTATGTTTAACGTGCTGACTATGAGCGATCATCGTAGTGGCTTATATAAACTTACCGAGTTTATTAATGCTTATAATAAACAGCCAGAGCCCCGTGAAAATATTTTTTGCTTTTCAAAACCAGTTTACGTTGCAGGTATGCTTGAGTGTAAAAGTAGCACTAATCAAATAGCAAAGTGTGACTGGCAATCAGCTAAACTCAATAACCAGCTTCCTAACAATTTTGATTTTATAGTAATGATGCCAAAAGATGGAACGGCTAATGTTACTAAAGGAACAATGCTAATAAACTCAAAAGCAAAATACAGTGTGTTTTTGCATGAGTTGATGCATTTTAACGGTTTTGAAGATGAATATGCTTTGCCTAAAACTAAACAAGCATGGTTGTGTGCAAAAACGGGTTTTGTGGCACCTAATTTATTTATTTCTCATGATGAGTCGCCCCCAATAGGCTGGCATAAAGCAAAGAGTTGCCAGATAGGTGGTGTTGCATATAAACCTAGTGAAAATTGGTCTATTATGCAATATCAGCAGTTAGGGCTCTCGGCGCAGTATAGAGAGATTTGGTTTAAGCATTTAGATATGACCAATGGTAATTCTTATCGCCACTCCAGCGCGCTTACATTTGCAAATAAGGCCATATTAAATTAACAATTATCAGTATTAATTAATTGTTTTTGTAGGCTTAATAAATTGTTAGTACATGTTTAAAAAACACCCATACAGAACCGCTTTTTATAGACAAAATCAGTGTTTTTCAGTATAACTATAGTCATTAATGTCGTTTAAAAACAGGCAGTAAAAGCATCCCTTCGTATTAAAAAGAGATGCCCTGATAAACTTATGATTATAAAAGGCCCTACATTATGACTTTGCTCTGGATACCCTTGTTATCCTTAATTGGCAGTGTTATTTCTGCATGCACAGGTAAGTTATCCCGCAATTTAAGCACTAGTTTAACGGCTCTTGCGCCTCTAACGGCTTTGGGAATAACTTTATACCATGCACCTGCAGTTTTAGCGGGCGAAACCATTCGTTACTCTTTCGCTTGGATCCCGTCAATAGGGCTCGACCTATCTCTGCGGTTAGACGGCCTCAGTTTATTGTTTATGTTTATGATTTTAGGCATAGGCTTGCTCGTTATCCTCTACACGCGTTACTACCTAAGCGCTAATGACTCAATGGCTAAGCTATATAGTTACTTAATGCTATTTATGACTGCAATGCTTGGTATTGTTATGTCTAACAACGTCATTCAACTGTGGTTGTTTTGGGAATTAACGAGCATCAGCTCATTTTTATTAATTAGTTTTTGGTGGCATAAGTCTGAAGCGCGAAAGGGTGCTCGTATGGCACTTGCTGTAACAGGTGCGGGCGGCTTAGCGTTACTTGCAGGCTTAATGCTATTAGGTGATATTGTTGGTAGTTATAACCTAGATGTTATCCTAGCGAGTAAAGCAATAATTCAATCTCACGATTTATACGAAGTAGCATTAGTATTGGTGCTATTGGGTGCGTTTACTAAATCGGCACAATTTCCATTTCATTTTTGGCTTCCTCATGCAATGGCAGCGCCTACGCCAGTGAGCGCGTATTTACATTCTGCAACCATGGTAAAAGCCGGTATATTTTTGTTAGCACGTTTTCATCCGGCTTTAGCTGGCACCGATACGTGGTTCCTGCTTGTTGGGTTAACAGGTTTAGCTACGCTGTTGTTTGGTGCTTATATAGCATTATTCAAACACGATTTAAAAGGATTGTTAGCCTACTCAACAATAAGCCATCTGGGTTTAATAACGCTATTACTCGGGCTTGATACTGAGC
This sequence comes from Pseudoalteromonas sp. SR43-3, assembly GCF_014163875.1. Taxonomy (NCBI): domain Bacteria; kingdom Pseudomonadati; phylum Pseudomonadota; class Gammaproteobacteria; order Alteromonadales; family Pseudoalteromonadaceae; genus Pseudoalteromonas; species Pseudoalteromonas sp. SR43-3. The sequence goes on from NZ_JACJEC010000014.1 coordinate 5,920, forward strand.
TTGCGACTGTTGCTGCTATATTTCATATAATTAACCATGCAACGTTTAAAGCGTCGTTATTTATGGCCGTTGGTATTATCGATCATGAAACAGGCACGCGCGATATGCGTAAATTAAATGGTATGTGGCGATACTTACCATACACTGCAACGCTTGCAATGGTCGCGGCGGCTGCAATGGCAGGGGTTCCATTGCTTAATGGTTTCTTGTCTAAAGAGATGTTTTTTGCAGAAACGCTGCATCAGCAAGTGCTTGGTTCTATGTCGTGGTTAATTCCAGTACTGGCAACGGTTGCAGGTGCATTAGCTGTTGCGTACTCCGCTCGCTTTATTCATGACGTGTTCTTTAATGGTGAACCAATTGATTTACCTCGCACGCCGCACGAACCGCCACGTTATATGCGTGTACCAATAGAAATATTAGTTGTGATTTGTTTACTAGTGGGTATGTTCCCACACTTTACAATTGATGGCATTTTATCTGCGGCGTCTTTAGCTGTACTTGGAAAAGAAATGCCAGTTTACGAATTGGCTATTTGGCACGGGTTTAACTTGCCTCTATTAATGAGTGCAATGGCGATTGCTGGCGGTTTATTTATTTATATTAATCGTAAATATCTATTTCAGTTTCAAGCGTCATTACCACCTTTAAATGCTAAAAAAACCTTTGAACGTGTAATTTTAAGTGTTGTTGCTTGGTGTCAGTCAAAGGTAAGCAGTATCGAAAATGGATCGCTGCAGCGCTACCTAGTAATTATGTTAGCGATAGTCTTACTGTGTGCCGGTTGGCCATTATTTGAAATGCAACAACTTGCTGGCAGCATGCCACTTACCCCTGTTGATGTGCACAATGCAATTGGTGCGGGCTTATTGATTATTGGTGCTCTTGCTACCGTTATTTGGCATCGCTCTCGAATGGTATCGTTGTTAATGCTCTCAATCGTAGGGTTAATGGTATCGGTTGTATTCACACGCTTTTCTGCTCCTGATTTAGCACTTACACAGTTAACTGTTGAGGTTGTTACTATTATTTTACTTATGCTGGCATTGTTTTTCTTGCCCCAGCATACGCCAAAAGAATCAAGTTCATTACGCGTACTTCGAGATTTAGGAATTGCCTCTACGTTAGGTGTAGTTATAGCGAGTATCTGTTATGCATTACTTACACGTCCATTAGATTCAATCTCAGACTTCTTTATTGCTAACGCTAAAATTGGTGGCGGTGGTACTAATGTAGTTAACGTTATTTTAGTCGACTTTAGGGGCTTTGATACGCTTGGTGAAATTACCGTATTAGGCATTGCCGCATTAGGTATATTTAAAGTACTTTCTCGAATCCCATTATTTATGCCAGCAAGTGACAGCGAAGGGCGCCCATGGGCACGAGAGCGCCATCCAATCTTACTGGCGAGTATTTCACAAAGTTTATTACCGCTTGCGTTATTGGTTTCTGCATATATTTTCTTACGCGGACATAACTTACCTGGCGGTGGCTTTATTGCTGGACTGGTAACGTCAATCGCGTTTATTTTGCAATACATGGCGCATGGTACAGCATGGATAAACGGACGTTTTGATGTTAATTATCGTAAAATCATAGCTTCAGGCATTGGTATTTCACTGTTCACTGGTGTGGGTAGCTGGTTCTTTGATAAGCCATTTTTAACAACTTGGTTTGACTACTTTGATATTCCGTTTGTCGGTAAAACAGAGCTTGCCAGCGCGATTGCATTTGACCTAGGTGTTTACTTAACGGTTGTAGGCGCTACGCTAATGATTTTGGCAAGCCTAGGTAATATGACGGCAGATACCCAGAAAAAAGAGGTAAATATTTAATGGAATTATTGTACGCATCTTGCGTTGGAGTATTGGTCAGTTGCGGTGTGTTTTTACTGCTAAGAGCTCGTACGTTCCCTGTAGTACTTGGGCTTACTATGATTTCATATGCTGTTAACTTATTTTTGTTTTCAGCAGGTCGTCTTACTATTAATAAAGCGGTAGTGCTTGGTACTGGTACAGAATACGCCGATCCTCTACCTCAAGCTTTAGTGCTTACAGCTATTGTTATTGGTTTTGCGATGACTGCATTCGTGGTTATTTTGGCAATACGTGGACGCGCCGATTTAGGTAGCGACCATGTTGATGGTTATGTGCCCAACACCTCTGCAGATAATAAGGAGCAAAAATGATCCAACATTTAGCTTCGCTCCCTATTTTATTACCTATGCTGACGGCCGTTATTTTATTACTGCCACCATGTGGTAAAAGCGTTAAAATTCGCCGCTTAGTTTCAATTGTAATGGCAATAGCTACTTTTGCCATTAGTGTGCTTTTACTTGTACATGTTAATAATACGGGTATTAACGTTTACGCTATTGGTAATTGGTCTGCACCATTTGGAATAGTCTTAGTAGCCGATATGTTGTCTACCTTACTGGTTACGTTAACTTCATTTTTAGGTTTGGGCGCTATTTTATATGGTAGTGCTGGCGATGATGAAAAAGGCAGCTTTTATCACCCACTTGTTCACTTTTTGATATTAGGTGTAAATGGCGCGTTTTTAACTGGCGATTTATTTAACCTATTTGTATTTTTTGAAGTGCTACTGATTGCATCATATGCACTGTTAATGCACGCAGGTGATAAACAAAATACTCGCGCGGCATTGCAATATGTAATATTGAATTTAGTTGGCTCAAGTGTATTTTTAATCGGTTTGGGGATTTTGTACGGTGTGCTTGGTACGCTTAATATTGCAGATATGACGCAAAAGGTATCACTACTTACAGGTGATGATGTATATCTAGCAAAAGCAGGCGGCTTACTACTATTAATAGTATTTGCTTTAAAAGGCGCACTATTACCTCTGCATTTATGGCTTCCAAATACTTACGCAAGTGCTAAACCTGTGGTTGCTGCATTGTTTGCGATTATGACTAAAGTAGGCGTTTACGCTATGCTTCGTGTTTATACGGTGATATTTGGTGAACAAGCCGGAGCGCTTGAACACATGGCGCAGCCTTGGCTTTGGGGCTTAGCAATTGCGACCATTATAGTAGGTGCAATTGGTGTGATGGCAGCGCAAGACTTACGTAAACTCACCTCTAACTTAGTATTAGTATCGGTAGGTACGCTGGTTGCGCTAATAGCATTGCAAAATGTAAATGCCACTGCTGCACTTTTATATTATTTAGTGCATTCAACACTTGTTAGTGCCGCACTATTTTTACTAGCAGACTTAGTTTCAATCCAGCGCGGTAAAGTTGGCGATAGACTAGTAGCAGGTCGCTCTGTAAAACAGCCATTTTTATTAGGTGTGTGCTTTATTATTGCGTCTTTAACGGTAGTTGGTATGCCACCACTGTCAGGCTTTGTAGGTAAAATTTGGATACTTAAAGCGACATTAAACAGTGAGCAAGCTTTACTATTTTGGCCAGTATATTTAGTAACAAGTTTTGCGTTGTTAGTAGCGCTTTCGCGCGCTGGCACAACTTTGTTCTGGGAGCATAGAAGCAAAAATAGCGAAAATGCCGATTGTGCAAGTGCACACCCGTTGCAGGTAACTGTAATTATAGCTTTACTTGCATGTTCGCCATTGCTCGTTATTTTGGGCGGGCCAATAAGTGAATATATGCTAAATGCTGCTACTCAGTTACATGATCTAAGCGGCGGTATTAATGCTGTACTTAAAGGAGGCATGTGATGAGATTACAAGCCCGTTTTCGTTGGTTACCAACGCCATTTCGTAGCTTATTTTTGTTTATGGTTTGGTTATTGTTAAACAATAGCGTATCGGTAGGGCACTTAGTATTAGCGACTATTTTTGCGATACTTATCCCTATATTAAGTTTTTCGTTTCGAGACCCTCAGCCACTGATTTTAAAGCCAGGCTTGGCGCTTAAACAGTTACTTATAGTGCTGTACGATATTGTTGTTGCAAATTTACAAGTGGCTTTACTTATACTTGGACCATCAAAAAAATTGCGTCCGGCCTTTATAAAAGTTCCTATAGATTTAACACACGACATGCCAATTACTATATTGGCTAGTTGTGTATCGCTTACACCTGGTACTGTGAGTGCAGAGGTTTATCCAATTGCTGAGTCGTTACCTGAAGGTGAAGAGCCAACGCAACGCTACTTATTAATACATGTGCTTGACCTTAAAGATGAAGAAGCACTTATCAAACAAATAAAACAACGCTACGAAGCTCCACTAAAGGAGATATTTCAATGTTAGATACTGTATTACTCATTGTTTTTTCGATGATTGGCTTATCATTATTGCTTAATTTATGGCGATTGATCATCGGTCCGTCAGTGCCTGACCGTGTTTTAGCGCTCGATACTATGTACATTAACGTCATCGCACTGATTATTTTATACAGCATTAGTATGGATACAGGGCTTTATTTTGAAGCTGCACTGCTTATTGCCATGCTAGGTTTTATAAGTACGGTTGCAGTGTGTAAGTATTTACTACGTGGCGATATAATTGAATAAGGTGAAAACATGATCAGCGAATGGGTTGTATCAATATTATTGTTATTTGGTGGTACGTTTATTTTAATTGGCTCAATAGGTTTAATTAAACTACCTGACTTTTTTATGCGTTTACATGGACCAACTAAAGCAACTACCTTGGGCATGGCGAGTATGTTAATTGCGGCTATGGTTTATTTTGCAAGTTCAGAGCATGGCCTAAGTGTTAAAGAAATACTCATTACTATATTTTTACTAATTACAGCACCGATTAGTGGTTACATGCTAATAAAGTCAGCTATTCATCATAAGCTAAAAGCCAAAGAAGGCACTAAAGGCCTAGATAATGTAGAAGACGACTAACGCAAAAAGTAATTTATAAAAGGCCTAATAAATTCATTTTATTCGGCCTTTTTAATGATTGCTTGTACCCTTTACAATACAAACTATTCATGTGACTATAAATTCATTATTTATATGAAAGGATATTATTATGGGTAAGGTACTACTTTTATCATTGCTAATTTTTTCTAGTAGTTTATATGCTGAACAAAATACTAAGCAGCAAAAAATAGATGAACTCATTAGTGTAATGAATTTAGATTCAATGGTTGATTCTATGTACGGCCAGGTTGAAGGTATGATGAAAGGCATGTCAGACCAAATGGGTGTTAAGCCTTCTGAGCAAGCAATTTTTGATAAGTACTACGGCGACATGACGACGGTATTAAAAACTGAGATGAGTTGGGCTAAAATGCAGCCAATGATGGTCAATGTATACGACAAGCATTTTAGTGAGCAAGAAATTGCCGATATGTTAGCATTTTATAAAACAGATACAGGGCAAAAAATACTCGAAAAAATGCCTGTTGTAATGCAAGAGTCTATGCAAATGTCACAAAGCTTAATGAAAGATGCTATGCCTAAAATACAAACTTTGGCGCAGCAACTAAGCGACGAATTAGAGCAAAGCCGTAGCGAATCAAACTAGGGCAGCGCATGTTTGGTATTTATGCTGCGTTATCGCCTGTTTATGGGGGATAACCACACAACATAGGCTCTGCCTTGCCTAAAGACCAAACAGTCTGCATAAATTAAATCACCAATGATCAACACGCTCTTAGATTAATACGCGCCTTACTTAGGCGCTTCTCTGCTAAATTACATCCCCTTCAGATAATACACGGCCAATATCAGCTTAAGTTAATTATGTTTGTGTCATTATGCCAATGAGCAACAATACTTAATCAATTTGAGGGATTAAGTACGGCGCTAACTGCATAAAACATTTTTTATATACGACTGCATGAATGCAGGGGCAATTAATAATAACAACTAAATAACGAAACCTTTGCCTTGTTATCCACTCGATTTATTGTCTTAAATAGAGCACTTAATTAAGCCAATTAGTATTATTTTGTTAGTTTTAAAATAGCCATTGACCTATGTGTTGCACCTAGGTTTATTATGAAGCTATTGAAACACGACGGAGTTAAATTATGTATGTTAAACAACTCGCCAAGTTAATGGGCGTGACTGCAGATACTGTTCGTCATTACACACGAATTGGGTTACTTCATCCAATACGCAGTGAAGAAAATGGTTATCAAGAATATACAAAGCAAGACCAGCAGCGTTTAAAGTTTATTATTAGCTCTCGTCAACTTGGTTTTTCTCTCAAAGATATTCAACACATTATAGGCGAGTCTGAGCAGGGGAATTGTCCTTGTCCGTTAACGCGTAAACTCATTACTAAACGCCTAGAAGAAACCGAAGCACTATTTCAAGAAACATTAAAATTACGAAATAGAATGCATGCAGCTCTGGCGCAATGGGATACATCAGCCGATGGTGCAAATGCCAGTGACGTGTGTAGTTTAATAGAATCTTTTGTTGATCCAATAAACGATTCTGCAAATAAGGAGCAGCGTAATGACGACTAATACAAAAGACACCGCGCAAAACTTTATTATTGAAGGCGCTAATTGCGGCAGTTGTGTGGCTAAAATTGAAAAAGCCCTTAATAGCGTGCAAGGTGCGCAAAATGTAGAAATGAACTTTGCACAGCGTACAGTACGTGTAGAAGGTAAAGCCAGCGAAAGCACGCTTATTAAAGCAGTCGAAAACATTGGTTATTCAGCTAAGCCAATGAGTAACGAGTCTGATCAAGATGCACTTGATGAAAAAGCAAAATCGGACGAGGCACATTACAAAAAGCTAATGCGTAATATGATATTAGCGTTAGGGGTCGGTGCACCGTTAATGATATACGGGCTTATTTTTGATATGAGTGTGACCACCGACACACAACGAATAGCCTGGTTTTTAGTGGGTATAGTCACGCTTGTGGTTATGGCTATATCAGGTAAACAATTTTACAACGGTGCATGGCAGGCATTCAAAAACCATGCTGCCAATATGGATACATTAATAGCGCTTGGTACAGGTACTGCGTGGTTGTATTCAATGTTTGTGGTAATAGCACCAAACTTATTACCACAAGTCGCAAGGCACGTATATTTTGAAGCATCATCGATGATCATCGGTTTAATTAGTTTAGGGCTCGCTTTTGAAGTAAAAGCACGTGGGCGCACCTCACAAGCAATTAAACGCTTAATTGGCCTGCAACCAAAAACTGCACGCGTTATTCGCGATGGTCAAGATCAAGACATCGACATTAGTGATGTTGTAAAAAATGATGAAGTACGCGTACGCCCGGGTGAAAAAATCCCTGTGGATGGCGATGTTATTGAAGGCAGCAGTACGGTTGATGAGTCAATGCTTACTGGTGAGCCAATGGCTGTAAGCAAAAAAACGGGCGACAAAGTCGTTGCCGGAAGTATTAATAAAAGTGGCACTTTATTATTTAAAGCCACGCACATTGGTAGCGAAACCACACTTGCCAATATTATCAATATGGTAAAGCGTGCACAAAACTCAAAGCCATCAATAGGGCGCTTAGCTGATGTTATATCAGGAATATTTGTACCAACAGTCATGATTATTGCGGTGCTTGCAGGCCTTGCATGGTTAAACTTTGGACCTGAGCCATCAATTGCTTATGCCGTTGTTGCGGTTACCACTGTACTTATTATTGCTTGTCCTTGTGCGCTAGGACTCGCAACCCCTATGTCGGTTATGGTGGGTATTGGTAAAGCTGCAGAGTCAGGAATATTAATTCGAAATGGTGAGTCGCTGCAAACAACATCTAAAATCACCACCATGATTTTAGATAAAACAGGCACTATTACTCAAGGCACACCGCAAGTTACCGATGTAGTTACCTTTAATAACAGTGATGAAAATACAGTAATGCAACTTGTTGCAAGCCTTGAAAGTAGCTCAGAGCATCCACTAGCCCAAGCAATTACGGCACACGCTAAAAAGCAGGGCTTAGCTTTAAGTAAAGTAGCCGACTTTAATGCAATTACAGGTAAAGGTGTCACTGGCAGTGTTGACGGGCAAACATTGTTGTTTGGCAATAAAGCGCTAATGGATAAATACAACGTGGCCGTTGATGATGCAATCGAGCAAGCTCAAACACTTGCCAGTGATGCTAAAACGCCCATGTATTTTGCAAGTAATAATAAGCTCCACGCTATTATTGCAGTAGCCGATCCAATTAAAGAGGACTCAGTTGAAGCTATTAAACGCCTGCAAGATAAAGGTATCCACCTAGTTATGCTAACAGGTGACAACAAAGCCACTGCACAAGCCGTTGCTAAACAAGTTGGTATTGATGACTTTATTGCAGAAGTAATGCCCGATGATAAAGTAAACGAAGTAACAAAACGCCAAGCAAATGGTGAAATAGTGGGTATGACAGGTGATGGTATTAACGATGCTCCCGCACTTGCACAAGCCGACGTAGGATTTGCAATTGGTACAGGTACCGATGTTGCAATAGAAAGTGCAGACATTACCTTAATGCGTGGTTCATTACATGGCCTTGCTGATGCAATTGCAGTGAGTAATGCAACTATTTCAAATATTAAACAAAACCTATTTGGTGCCTTTATTTATAACGTGGCGGGTATTCCGATTGCAGCCGGCGTGTTGTATCCATTTTTTGGCATCCTACTTAACCCTGTTGTTGCAGGTGCAGCTATGGCACTTTCATCGCTTACAGTGGTAAGTAACGCTAATCGCTTACGTTTTTTCAAACCAAATAAATCGTAATTTAAGCTAAGGAGTACATTATGTTGATGATTAATATAGGTGGTGCACTGTTAATAGCTGCAATTATTTATTGGTTTTGGCTATACAAACCAGAGCAAACACAAAGTGATGACAACAAAGAAACGATAGTCGTTGATAACGGTGTTTATAAGCCAGGACACATTAAAGTGGCAGCCAACAAAGAGGTTGTACTTACCTTTGATAGAAAAGACAGCGCGCCGTGCGCCGAAACAGTGGTATTTCCACAGCTTGATATAAGTAAAACGCTGGCAATGGGTGATGGCAATACGGTTAAACTACCTGCGCTTGAAGCCGGTGAATACGACTTTCATTGCCAAATGCAAATGTACAAAGGCAAGCTAGTTGCAGAGTAGTCTGAACTAAGTAGGTGTTGGGGTCGTATAGTTGCCTATATAAGCTATGAGTAGGAGTGGTTACATTAAATGAATAAACTAAACCCTAAAAAATTATTGAATAGTAAATGGACCGCAACACCTGCTATAAATAAAGAAAAACACTTCATTATTGTTGAGGTGGAATTTGATGAAGACGGCAATGTAATTGAATGTATTACTGAGGCTGTTATGTCAAAAAATCAATATCCAATTAGTTGGCGAGATTTAAAAGATAACCAAAAGTGGCTGCAAGGGTGGAAGTAGTTGAAATCTACATAATTTACCTCACTCCAATAGCTGGCACGCGATGTAGGTTTGCTTAATTTAAGCAAACCTACATTTTACAGCGCATTAAACTATGAGTTGAATGCTACAACTTAGCTTTAGCATTGAAACCTTCCTAGATAAATTCGCCATTTGGCAACAAAACAGTTAATTTCAAAATATCTTTCCAAAATTTTTATAATAAATTTCAAAAACAATATAACTTACTGATTATAAATAAATTAATTATTTAATAGCCGCAAATAAATCCTATGTAATTTCCATGTTCATATTCAGTTTATTTTGAAGGCTAACCTAAACGCCCCCTTATTGGCTTTTTAGCAAAAGTGTGTCTTTTTAATTAAACTTAACCAATTGATTTATAGTGGTTTATTGTTTTTAGTTAAATGGCTGTTGCTAAATAGCAACAATAACACCTCCCCAAATTAAGCTTTTCTCGCTTTATATCATTTAACTCATTGTTTTTAAATAATAAATAAAAAGTGGCACCGAAGTTGTAATACCTAGAGTGTATTAAGCAAAACGTGATGAAAGCCAAAGGCCTTAATCGCAACAACCCAATGAAGGAATACTATTATGAAAAAATTTCAATCAACATTAGTACTAATGGCGCTAGCTTCTTCATCAGCGGCTTTTGCAGCAACAGATTTTGATACGCTAGACGTAGATGGTAATGGCGCAATCAGCCAAGCCGAAGCCTCAGTAGATGCTGAGCTTTTAAGCAAGTTTGAAGAACTCGATACTAACCAAGATGGTGAGCTATCTGAAGATGAGTTTTCTAAGGCCTAAAATTAAAGCCTTAAGCAGTTAATGCTCTGTGATGTTATCTAAATTCTGAGTTGCCAAAGACAACCTAAGTAGGCAAGGGAGCCTACTAAAAAGAATAACCAGGAAGTGACTAGAGAGCACTATAGAGCAAATTTATTTAGGACACCGCATACTTTTGAAGGATTAAATTATGAAAAAGCTACAATCAACATTTGTACTTATGGCTATTGTTTCTTCGTCAGTAGTATTTGCAAGCACAGACTTTGAAACACGCGATGCAGACGACAACGCTTCAATTAGTCGCTCTGAAGAATCGGCGCAAGTGATAGAGCAATTTGACGAGCTGAATGTTCAAAGTAGCGGTGGTCCGACAGAAAATGATTTTTTTGAATATTAATTTATAGACACTTTACTCCTAAAGGATCTTTGAAAAGGACTTCTTACCCCTAATCAGGCCCAAAGCCTAAGGAAACGATTATGAAAACATTACATAAAACTCTAGCTCTTGTAGCCCTAGCTTCTTCTTCAGCGGCGTTTGCTGCGGTAGATTTTGATTCTTTTGATACAGATGGCGACGGCGTAATTAGCAAAACAGAAGCCCAAGTAAATTCGCAACTAGTACAGCTTTTTGATCAATTAGATACAGATGGAAATGGCGAGTTATCTAAAGAAGAGTTTTCGAAGGTTCAGTAATAAGCTCTATGTAGAACCTTACCAGTCATACTCACAAAGCAGCTAAGTAATTAATACTTAGCTGCTTTTTTGTGCATTTAATTTAATATATTACTATTTAGTCACCAAAGTAGTGCAAAGCTTGAGTTTGAATAGTGTCAAGTTACTGATTGTTAAGTTATTTTATTGTTGGTTTTAAACTTGCAAATCTATTTATAACTTAGGTTAATGAGTATTTAAAATGGCGCGAATGAGTTATATCAGTAGTGTTGAGCGCTACCACGAATATGAGCATGTAATACACAGTTTACTTGAATCTATTTTAATGAGTATTGAGGACGGATTAACTAAAGAGCGTGATACCCGCTATCTGATTAAGCAGTACCCATTTTTAGAATTACTATATTGTTTAAATGCAGAAGGTTTGCAGCAGGGTAATAACGTCTGCTTTAAACGCGCATACAGCAAAAAATTAGGTGAAAGTGGTAATCAACAAGATTTAAGTGAGCGACCCTATTTTTTGAACGCTAAAGCAAGTGATAAAGTGTGCTTTACTGATCCCTATATTTCTATAGCGACTAACCATTTATGTATATCGGCGATTAAAGAGCTAAAAAAACCAATTAATAATCAACATTACTTGGTTGTTGATGTGAGCTTAACGCAGCTTATTGAGTTTGTAATGGGTGATACTGCGCGCGCTAATATGTCGCCTTACTTCAAGGCGGGTTACGGTATTATTGTGGCGTGCTTATTTTGCTTAGTATTATTTTTACTAAATATCGTTTTTAGTGATATATACGCTCTATTAACTCATGTAGATACCTCATCAGACCCACTTGAACCCTTTAGCATCATTATTTACATCACCCTAGCATTAGCAGTATTCGATTTAGGTAAAACAATACTCGAAGAAGAAATCCTGATGCATAAGGATATTTTTAGGCACTCGTCTACGCGGCGCACTATTACACGGTTTATCTCTACTGTGTTGATTGCTATATCAATTGAGGCGCTGTTAACTATGTTTAAAGCGGCGTTGGGGCAATCGGAATATTTAATGCCTGCCATAGCGATGATGCTGGCAGTGGTAGGGCTTTTAATTGCACTGGCTATTTATGTTTATTTAGGGGCAAAGGCCGAAACGCTATTAATGCGCGCTCGTTTAAAACAAAAATCCTCCAAGTAGGAGGATTTTTATATTACATAACTATTTAATAGCTATTTATTGCTTATCTTGCGCGCGTTTTGCTTTAAAGTCAGACTCGCTCGTCCACTTTGGCCAATCGCCATTATTTGCAAGCTGTGTGGCTATATCAACAATAAGATCTATATCTTGCTTAACACCACCTAACGACCAATCAGCTGAGTAGTCGTCTGCTTCTTTATGGTATTTATGCGCTATGTACTCAGGATCGGTATCGCCCAGGCTCATAAATAATAAACTAGGCACGCCTTGCTTAGAAAGCGAGAAATGATCTGATCTAAAAAACAAGCCATTCTGCGGGCGAGGGTCCATTTTAACAACGCGGCCTTGTGATTTTGCAGCCTTTGCTAAATAGTTTTCCATTGTCGATAAATCTTTACCGTATTGTAAAATGTAGTCAGTGCCATCAAGCACGTTCATGCCATCAATATTTAATAAACCGACCATTTGTTTTGTAGGTACAACCGCACCCGATGCAAATTCTTCAGAACCAATTAACCCTGTTTCTTCTGCTGTAAAGTTTGCAAAAATAATTGAGCGTTTAAATGGTTTTTGCTTGTGCATTTTGCTCATTATACGTGCTATTTCAAGCGTGGCTGCAGTGCCTGAAGCGTTATCTACTGCGCCATTATAAATTTTAGGGCCTGTATCGGTTTGTTTAGTACCAAAGTGGTCCCAGTGAGCGCTAATAACAACGTATTCGTCAGGTGATTCGCTACCTGTAATTTGTGCAACGACGTTATGTGATTTTGCATGTGATACTTCGTTTTTAAAGGCAAGATTTGCTTTTAAGTTAAGTGGCGTCGCTTTAAAGTCATCATTTAATGCTGCTTGTTTTAAATCTTGGTAGTTAAGCTTTGCGGCGTTAAACATTTTCTCAGTCGCATCAAGTGTTAGCCAGCCCATAACCGGTAATTTAGACGCGTTTAAATTGTTATCCATTAACGTGTATTTAGTGCCGGTGTTTGAACTTTCAACTACGCCCCAAGGATATGCCGCAGGTGCTGTTTCATGAACAATAAATACAGCCTTTGCACCTTGGCGAGCGGCTTCTTCATATTTATAAGTCCAACGACCGTAGTAGGTCATTGCATTACCAGTAAAAAGGGCGTCGTTTTGAGTAGCAAAGCCTGGATCGTTAACTAGCACAACCACAGTTTTACCAGTTACATCAATATTTTTATAGTCATTCCAGTTATATTCTGGTGCATTAATACCATAGCCAACAAATACAACGTCAGAATTGCGTACATCAATTAATGGCTGAAGTTGCTCGGTACGTGCGGTAAAGTCTTTACCTGATTCAAAGCTTAAATCACCTACCTTTAACTGCATATCCTGATTAGCTGTCACCATTGCCATTTTTACAGGCTGTAAGTATTTACCTTTATAAGCACCGGTTAAACCCAGCGCTTTATATTGCTCGCTTAGGTAGCCTACGGTTTTTACTTCACCATGAGTAAGCGGGCCTCGGCCTTCAAAGTCATCAGAGGCTAGCGTTTTAATATGCTGTTTAATATTGCTAAGGCTTACACCTGCTGTATTTTCTAATGGAGTTTGTTCGCTTGCAGGCTCTGAGCAGCCAAAGAGTGCAACTAGCAAGCTCAGGCTAGCGCTTTTTAAAAGAGTAGATGCCATAGTCTTCATATTGTTATTTAATTAGGCTTTCAATATAAAGGAAGCACCGCAGCGATGTCGAATTTTTATAGAGAACTTTTCATTCAATTGCAGATTGATTTTATAAGGCGTATAAATAACGAACAATCTAAAGGAGCACATAATGGGCCAATGTAAAAAAGTGGGTATTTATAGCTAGTGGCATTGCATTTTTTACTGCTGCAATATTAGCTGAGCAGGAGACATTTTTTGTGCTGTCTGCTTCTTTTATAATACTGGGCACTATAAGTATAAAAAAAGCGATTTAATAACCGCTTAGTTTTTTTAGCTAAATATAAAGCTTAAATACAATACTTGGCACTAAAAGCAAAAAACCAGCATTAGCTGGTTTTTTCGCATAGGTTGCAGTTAGCTTTATGCGTCTGCAAGTTTTACGCGGATCTTACTTTTATCAACATTAGATTGGTTAAGTGCAGTAATTGCGCTTTTACTTTCTATGTCGTTTGGCATTTCTACAAAGGCAAAACCTTTAGATTGGCCAGTTTCTTTATCAAGTACCAAGTTACAAGTAGTCACTTTACCGTGCTCTGCAAATAAAGTACGAAGCTCATGCTCAGTGGTAGCACGAGACAAGTTACGAACTAATAGTTTCATAATGAACCTAAATAATTATGTCAGTATTAATTATCTCAAGTAACTCAGGTTTAACCTAATTTTATTTTAAAACAAATATAAATAAACACTCTATAGAAATAATTTTTTGTATCACTATGAAAATAATAGATTTTATAATTAAATTTAAAATATCAGTAAATTGGTAATGTTAATTGGTAATTGAATTGTGGTTATTTGTACAATAAATTAGTAAATTCATATTTAATTAACTTACTATTAACCGCAGAACTACTCATGTCTAAATATACCCTTAAACCCTGTAATACAGTTACAGCTATACTTCTATCTTGTTTAGTTACTGGTTGTGGCAGCTCAGGCTCTGATCCTACGGTGCAAAATAATGAAGCGATTTCTTCACAAACTCCTGCAACAATTGGTGGTAACACTCTAGGTGAAGTTATTAGCGATAGTAATGATGCAATAACAGGCTCGTTAACTATTACGGATCAACAATCAGGTGAAGCTGCTTTTGTAGCACAAGAAAATAGCGCTACAAGCTATGGTTTTTTTAGCTTAAATGCTGATGGAGATTGGTCATACACACTTGACGATTTAAACGCTTCAATAACATCTTTAAGTGAAGGTGAAACACTACAAGATACAATAACAGTAAACTCTGTAGATGGTACCAGCGCACAAATTATCATAACAATTGTAGGTGCACCAATAGCTCAAGCTGATGGCTTTGAGAAAATATCACACGTTTTATTGCGATCAGATGGCGTTAATTCGGGGCTTGACGCATACACGCTTATTGAAAATGCCTTCGGCGAAGGGTCAATTGAATCTCCAGACTTATATGCTGGCAATCATCAAAGTGTTGTCCATATTATTGAAGATACCGATACGATAATTGGTAACCATTTTGTCTTTTTAGCTCACCGAGATGATGACCAAGATAAAGGCAAAGGCGTAAGTGATAGACAACGTAACGAAATAAAAACCTACGATAAATCACCACAAGAAACACTGGCGTTTGAGGGTGAGACATTTCAATATAGCTGGAAATTTAAAGTAAGCAGCGAGCTTGAGCTTACGAGTAAGTTTAGCCATTTTTTTCAAATAAAAGCTCGAAATGACAGCAACGATAATACTAATGGTAATGACGACCAGCCTATTATCACACTCTCAGGAGCACAAAAAAACAGTACAGGCAATCAGCTGCAAGTGCGATATAGTGCAGGCTTTGATGAAAACGGTAACAGCACAGGGCTTGATAAAAACCTCATTGAAACCGACTGGTCACTCATTACAGATGAATGGGTCAAGGTATTTGTACAAGCTACATTTAGTGAAAACGGTAAGTTTGATATGACGTTAACGCGCTTAAGCGATAATGCAGAGATATTTAATATAAGCGAGCAAAACATAGATATGTGGCGCGGCTTTAGTGATGCTGATTTTGCTCGTCCTAAGTGGGGAATTTACCGCTCGATTGTTGAAACCGACAGCCTTCGCGCTGATGAAGAACGTGTTAGGTTTGCTGATTTTTCTATTACAAAAGGTAAGATAGCTCAGTAAGCTATTTTATCAATTAGCATGAAAAAGCCGTTAATAATTATGCATCATTAACGGCTTTTTTAATTTTTTGATAAAAGTGATTATTTCACTTCTTTACCCGCTGCTTGTTGATCAGCATGGTAGCTTGAACGTACAAACGGGCCAGAAGCCGCGTGAGTAAAGCCAATTTCATCTGCATACGCTTTTAAGCCGTCAAACTCTACTGGTGGCACGTAGCGCTTAACCGGTAAGTGATGCTTAGAAGGTTGTAGGTATTGGCCTACAGTTAGCATGTCAACGTTGTGAGCACGTAAATCGCGAAGTACTTCTTCAATTTCACTAATTTCTTCACCTAAACCAACCATTAAGCCTGATTTAGTTTTTACTTCTGGGTGAGCTTCTTTAAAGCGACGAAGTAATTCTAAAGACCATTTATAGTCAGCACCTGGACGAGCTAGTTTGTATAAACGTGGCGCAGTTTCAAGATTGTGGTTAAACACATCTGGTGGCGTCTCGATTAGTATCTCTAGTGCGCGGTCCATTCGGCCACGAAAATCAGGTACTAAAATTTCGATAGTAATAGTTGGATTATGTTTACGAATCTCGCGAATACAATCGGCAAAATGCTGTGCACCACCATCACGTAAATCATCACGGTCAACTGAAGTGATTACAACGTAGCTTAGCTTCATATCTTTAATAGTAAGTGCTAGCTTTTCAGGTTCAGTGGCATCAGGTTTTAATGGGCGACCGTGAGCAACATCACAAAATGGGCAACGACGAGTACAAATAGCACCTAAAATCATAAAGGTAGCTGTACCGTGGTTAAAACATTCAGATAGGTTAGGGCACGAAGCTTCTTCACATACCGAGTGTAAGCCATGCTTACGTAGCGCTTTTTTAATACCGTCAATACGATCGGTTGATTTAGGTAAGCGAATTTTTAACCATTCTGGCTTACGCAACATTTCAGTTTTTTCTGTAGGTAAAACTTTTACTGGGATCAACGCCATTTTTTCTGCGTCGCGTAGTTTTACACCTGGTTCCATTTTGACTGGTTTATTCATTCGTTTTCAAACCCTTCAGTATGCTTAACCTGTGTTGCATTAAGCTTCTTGATCATGTGTTTCACCAATCCTTCACCCGCACTTTCTAGGTTTTGAGGACCATCTAATTCTTTAGTTTGCACCATATTCATGCCCGCATAACCACATGGGTTAATGCGTAAAAATGGACTTAGGTCCATGTTAACATTTAATGCTAAGCCATGAAACGAGCAACCACGACGAACCCTTAAACCAAGGGATGCAATTTTACTGTCATTAACGTATACACCTGGTGCATCAGCTTTAGCATAAGCTTCAATACCATACTCGGCGAGTGATTCAATAATGCACTCTTCAAGCCAAGTAACCAGTTCACGTACACCAATCTTTAAACGACGTAGATTAAATAATACATACATCATTTGCTGACCTGGGCCGTGGTAAGTTACTTGCCCGCCACGGTCAACTTTAATCACCTCAATGTCGCCAGGAGCTAGTAAGTGTTCGTCCTTACCAGCCTGACCTTGGGTGAATACACTCTCGTGCTCTACAAGCCAAATTTCATCTGGCGTATTTTCATCACGGGTGTCGGTAAAGTCCTGCATTTTTTGCCAAATTGGCATATAACGCTGACGACCCAGTTGGCGTACGATCAAAGTGTTTTCGTTCACAACAAATCTCAACTATGGATTAAAGCATGTGGCGTACGTCATCAATATTGCTGATCACGTTGTAAATTTCTTCAATGTGTTTGCCACTAGTAACTGTTGCTACAAGGCTTACTGACTCGTAATTACCTTTGCTGCTTGGTTTTACTTTAGGGGCGTAATCGCCAGGTGCTATTGGTTGTAACTTAGCTAAAATTTGATCAGTTAAGTTTACGTTAGCTAAACCCATTATTCTGAATGTAAATGGGCAAGGGTACTCTAGGTACTCATCAAATTTAGTATCTTTAACAGGTTGAACCACGACGGTGACTCCTCATACAAAAGTGTGGACTCTATGCAAGCTTGAAGCTTAATACAGATAGGCAATTAGCAGTCTTGCTTATATGGGGCGCATTCTAACATTTTTCAAGCAAAAAAAAACGCCTCACAGTGGAGACGTTTAAATTAGTTACCTAGTTAATAGGGGAGATATAAATTACTGCATGATCTGTAAGCGTAAGTAATCATAAATTTTGCTAAAGAAGCTGCCTTCTTCCACTTCTTCAAGTGTAACTAGTGGGTATTGAGCAATATCTTCGCCCTCTAGTTGTAAGAATAACGTACCTACTTTAGTACCTTTAGCAAGTGGTGCTTCAAGCGTATTATCTAGCTCAAAGTTAGCTTTAAGGTTTTTATGCTGACCACGTGGGATAGTAATTGGTGTATCTTCTAAAATACCTAAAGATACGTTCTCTTTGTTACCCATCCAAATACGTTGTTCTGCAAAGCTATCGCCTGCTTTGTACGGAGTAATTGTTTCATAAAAACGAAAACCATAGTTAAGTAGCTTTTTACTTTCTACTTTACGAGCTCGTTCGCTTGAGGTACCCATAACAACAGCAATTAAACGCATATCGTTTTTAGTAGCTGAGGTAACTAGGCTGTAACCAGCTTCTGATGTATGCCCTGTTTTAATGCCGTCAACATCTAAGCTTTCATCCCATAATAATGAGTTACGGTTATATTGCTTAATGCCGTTATAAGTAAATGACTTTTGCTTATAAAGTGCATATTCATCTGGCACATCACGAATAAGAGCAGCACCAAGTGTCGCCATATCGCGTGGAGTTGTGAAGTGCTCGTCAGTATCAAGGCCGTGGCTGTTGATAAAGTGACTGTTGCTCATACCTAATTTAGCAGCATGGGCATTCATTAAATCAGCAAATGCGCTTTCGCTTCCAGCAATATGCTCAGCCATTGCTACACATGCATCATTACCTGATTGAATAATAATACCGTGGTTAAGCTCATCAACACTAATTTGTTTACCTACTTCAATAAACATCTTTGAAGATTCTGGAAAGTTTTTAGCCCATGCTTTTTCGCTTACCGTTACCATATCGGTAGTGGCAATATTACCTGCTTTAATTTCAGTACCAATTACATAACTGGTCATCATTTTAGTTAAACTTGCAGGTGCTAGCTGTGTATCGGCTTCACCTTCAGCAATAACTTTACCAGTTGTAAAGTCGACTAAAAAATAACCTTTCGCATTAACTTGAGGTGGTGCCGGAATAATTTGGGCGCTGGCTGAGAATACGGCGGCTGTACAAACTAGGCCGCATACACCTTTGAGGATTTTATGTTTAATAGATTTCATCATACTCATTAATGGTTAAAGTTAAAGATTCGCGTTACGCCATTCTAAAGGCCTTACTGAGTGTAAAGCAAGAACGCGTTTTGAAATTGATTTTCTTTTAATTTTTTTAATACTTCGTTTGCATGAGGGGTATCTTTTATTGGCCCTAAATGCAGTCTGTAAATATCGTCTTTTTGCACAATATTTGTTGGTAATTTGTATTGCTCTCGCAATGTGCTGGCAAGTGCTTCAATATTAGCAAGTGTACTACCTGCAGCTACCTGAATATAGGTTTGACGCGCAGTTGCGCCCGCAAGCGTAACTGCCTCTAGCTTAACCTTTGCTGTACCATGGGTGTAGTAGCCAAGCTTATAAGCGGCTGCGTACGAAAGATCAATTATTCTATCGTCATGAAATGGGCCACGGTCGTTCACGCGTACGATTACCGATTTACCATTTGCTGTATTGGTTACTCTAACAAAGCTAGGTAGTGGCAGCGTTTTATGCGCTGCGGTCATGGCAAACATATCATACGTTTCACCATTTGAGGTGTGATAACCATGAAATTTACGACCATACCAAGAGGCAATGCCTTCCTCACTATAACCCGTCTCATCAAGCATGGGCGAATAGCTTTTACCAAGCACTGTGTATGGGCGGCTAGCGCTAGCACTTTTAGTGGTTTCGGTAACTATAGCGTCTTGCATCTCAAGTGTAGTTGGAGCTCTTAATGGCGCTGCATCATGACGCATACTATAACGGCTACTTGGCCCACTACTACAAGCACTTAAAAGTAAAATTAATAATGTAGTAAATATAAACTGATTCGTGTGTCGCATTATTTTAAAAGCATCCTTTTATCTGTCGCGATTGACATAATAATGCCAAATCCTGCCATTAACGTCACCATCGATGTACCACCATAACTAATCAGTGGTAAAGGTACGCCTACAACAGGTAATAAACCCGATACCATGCCTATGTTTACGAATACATATACAAAAAAGGTGAGGGTGAGTGCGCCTGCGAGCAATTTACCAAATGCATCTTGTGCATTAACAGCAATGTATAAACCACGACCAATAATAAATAAGTACAGGCTAAGTAAAACACATACGCCGAATAAGCCAAATTCTTCGCTTAAAACCGAAAATATAAAGTCGGTGTGGCGCTCTGGCAAAAACTCTAATTGCGATTGTGTACCAAGCAACCAGCCTTTACCTTCTATGCCGCCTGATCCAATAGCAATTTTCGATTGAATAATATGATAACCCGAACCAAGCGGATCGCTCTCAGGATCTAAAAAGGTGAGTACACGTTGTTTTTGATAATCGTGCATACCGTAGTGCCAAAATGGCCATGCAGCAAGCGCTACAATCGAGCTTAAAAACCCTATTAAACGCCAACTCAACCCAGACAAAAATAATACAAATATACCTGAGCTTGCAATAAGTATAGCGGTACCTAAATCGGGTTGTTCTTTAATTAATAATGTAGGGAGCATTACAATCATAAAACCAATAATTAAATGTAGCGGGCGAGGTGGTAAGTGATTTCTACCTATATACCAAGCTACCATCATCGGGACTGCCAACTTCATTAATTCTGCAGGTTGAAACCGTGTCACCCCTAAATTGAGCCAACGCTGCGCGCCTTTTGAGCTTACTCCAAATAAAAGTACACCGACTAGCATTAATAACCCAACACAATAAAGTGGGATCACTAACCGCTTTAACGTGGCAGGCGAAAACTGGGCTAAAACAATCATAGCAACAATCGCACCGCCCATGCGGGTCATATGCCTAATCATCATAGAAGACTCTTGCCCGCTTGCGCTGTAAACAACCATTATGCTGCCAGCCATCATTATAAGTAGTGCAATAAGCAGCGGTAGGTCTAGGTGCATACGCATCCAAATAGAGCGTTTATCGTGCAAAGCGGTCATGGTGTCTCGTTCCTTGCAAGATTAACAGGGTTGGCTGCAAAGTAGTAATCCATAAGTTGGCGAGCTATTTGAATACCGCCGTGGTTGTTTTCTAACACAACAGAAACCACAATTTTAGGATCGCTATAAGGTGCAAAGCCTACATAAATTGTATTATCGCGTTGGCGCTCTTTAAGAGATTCTGCATCGTAACGCTCACCTTGGGCAATACTAACTACTTGCGCGGTACCGGTTTTACCAGCCGAGTCGTAGTTAGTCCCTTTAAATGCTTTGTGGGCTGTGCCTGATATTTTTTGTACTGTATTATGCATTGCATCTAACGATACTTGCCAATGGCGCGGATCTTTTAAAATAACAGGAGGTTTTTCTTCGTTGTTAATTTGCGTTATGTCGTTATCTTTTTTTATTACTTGCACCAAATGAGGGGGATGATTAATACCACGATTAACTAATATGTTAGTTGCATTTGCAATTTGAATAGGTGTGGCAGTCCAGTAACCTTGGCCAATGCCTACCGAAATAGTATCACCGCGCCACCAAGACTCTTTAAAGCGTCCTTCTTTCCATTCTTTTGAAGGTAGAATAGCAGTAGTTTCTTCGTGAATATCAATACCTGACAAATCACCGTAGCCAAAACGGGCCATAAAATCGCTTATTTTAGTAATGCCTAATCGATAAGCCGCATCGTAAAAATAGGTATCACACGACTCTTCAATCGCTTTATATACATCTACATGACCATGGCCCCAACGTTTCCAATCTCGCCATTTATGTTCAACATTTGGAATTTGAAAAAAGCCAGGATCCCACATTGATGTTGACTCATTTACTATATTTTCTTCAAGCGCTAATACTGCCATTAAAGGCTTTACAGTAGAGGCCGGCGCATAACGACCTTGCGTAGTACGGTTTATTAATGGTCGGTCTTGGTTAAGCAGCGCTTTATAATTTTTGCTGCTAATGCCGTGTACAAATAAGTTTGGATCGTAACTTGGGTTTGAATAAAGTGCCAGCACGCCGCCATCTTTGGCGTCCATAACTACAACAGCGCCACGCATATCTTTAAGCGCATGTTGTGCTATTTGTTGCAAGCCCACGTCTAAAGTAAGTACTAGGTCGCTACCAGGTTGCGGTTGGGTCATGCTCAGGGTGCGTATTACACGGCCACGGTTATTAACTTCTACCCGTTGTGAGCCTACTTTACCGTGCAGTGTTTCTTCGTAATATTTTTCTATGCCGAGTTTGCCAATATCATGTGTGGCGCGGTAATTGGTTGCACGGTCTTCTTGTTCTAATTGGTTTAGCTCTTTTCTATTAAGCTTGGCAACATAACCGAGCGCATGCGTTAGTGTGTCACCAAATGGGTAGTAGCGTGCAAGGCGTGCCTCAATGCTAAAACCAGGGAATTTATGTTGATTAACCGAAAACTTCGCCACTTCGGTTTCGTCTAAGCGGGCTTTTAATACTTGTGATTTAAAACGACGGGTGTGTCTTATATCTTTTAAAAAGTCTTGTTTGTCTTGCTCTGTAATCGCAATTATTTTACTTATTTGATCAAGCGATTCGTCAAGGTCGTCTACCTCTTCGGGGATGACCTCAAGATTGTAAACAGGTTTGTTTTCTGCAAGTAGCACACCGTTACGGTCGTAAATTAAACCACGGTTGGGTGCAATAGGAATAACTTTAATGCGGTTATCGTTGGAGCGGGTTTGGTAGTCTTGGTGATCTTCGACCTGAATAGTATAAAGATTAGAAAGCAATACTGCGACTAATCCTAATACAAAAACAAAACCCACGAATGCTCGCCTAGCAAATAAGTTTGCTTCTGCGGAGTGGTCACGAATAGTGGGTCTATGTTTTAGCATGGCAAGGGGTTACTCGCGATGATAAGGATGGTTGTTATTTAAGCTCCAGCCTCGGTAAAGGCTCTCTGCAACAATTATACGCACCAAAGGATGCGGCAATGTTAAATTAGATAACGACCATTTTTGCTCAGACGCAGCAATACACTCTGGAGCAAGTCCTTCAGGTCCGCCAATAAGTAAACTTACATCGCGGCCATCGAGTTGCCATTTTTCCATATTTTTAGCAAGTTGGTGAGTATCGAGTGCTTTCCCTGTTACCTCTAACGTTACAATACGATTGCCTTTTGGAATAGCCGCTAATGTTTTTTCACCTTCAATGTGTAAAATACGCTTTATATCTGCATTTTTACCACGTTTACCGGCTGGAATTTCGATTAACTCTAGCGCCATATCTTTAGGGAAACGGCGCTGATATTCTGCAAATCCCGTTTCTACCCATGCTGGCATTTTAGTACCAACAGCAATCATTTGTATTTTCACGTATTACTTCCAAGCATTGTCTAAAATGAGTGAGCGTTTAGCCCCACAGTTTTTCTAGATCGTAATAGCTACGTGCTTCGTTTTGCATCACGTGTACAACCACATCACCTAAATCAACCAGTGCCCATTCGCCGTCGCCTTCACCTTCATAACCTAGTGGCTCTGAATCTGCATGACGCGCTTCTTTTGCTAAGTGATCGGCAATTGACTGTACGTGGCGTTTAGAAGTACCAGAACAAATTACCATGTAATCTGTAATATCTGATGTTTCAGTTACGTCAATATGAACGATGTCACGCGCTTTCATATCGTCAATTTTGTCCATAGCAAAGGCGAGTAGTTGTTTTGAATCCAAGGTTTTGTCTCAATTTAAAAATTTAATGGCGCGCATTTTAACACGCTAGGAGTTTTTAAGCATCAATTTGATAGAGCTGATGCACTTCTATGTAATGACTCACTGCATCGGGCAATAGTTCATTCTTTTTATTACTTTTTTTTAGCTGCTTGCGAATTGTACTTGAGGCCGCATCGAGCATTTCGCCCGGTAAAAAATAAAGTTTACCTGCAAGTGAGTGTTTAAGTGCCGCTACTTCGCCAGCATTTGCGTGTTGCATATAGCTTTTGAGCTCACCTTTTACAGTGCAATGTTGAGCTGGGCGCTGGTACACCACAATATGGCAAAGCTGTGTTATTGCCTTCCACTCAAACCACTTATCGAGATTGTTAAACGAGTCCATACCAATTAAAAATAAAATAGGTGTAGTGGGGTGCTCTTTACGAAGTTCTTGCAAACTAAGTAGCGAATACGATGGACCAGCTCGGTTAAGCTCTCTTAAATCGAGTTCAAAATGAGGATAAGGTGCAATAGCTGCGTTTAGCATATTAATACGGTGCTGCGTACTAATTCCCGGAGCTGCTTTATGTGCAGGGAGTGCACAGGGCATAAAATAAAGCGTATCTAAATTAAACGCATTAACGCATTGCTGCGCCATATTTAGATGGCCTAAATGGACGGGGTCGAAAGTGCCACCAAAAATTGCGATCATTTAACACCCATTATTTATTAATTAACCGCGTGGCACGGCATAGGAATGTTGAGCGGCTGGCAAAATTTAATACAAATATGAGCAAGCGCTTGGTAAGGTGCAATTAAATTACCTTGCTTGTAACTGGCATCAAACAACGCAACATCACTGTTTATTTGTTCCAGTGTGTGCATATTTAAACGGTTAATTGCGTTTTGAACTGGACCTTGTTGGTTTTTCCAAATTGCTTTTTGTTTAAATAAATTTGCTATGGGTTCGCCATTTAATAAACCAAGTTGCACACTTATAAGTGTATTAAGCTCTTTGGTTATAGCCCACAAAATACTCACCACTTCGGTGTTATCGCTGGCAAGTTTGTTTAGTACTTTTATAGCTTGTTTAGCGTGGCCATTTAATAGTGCATCGCTTAAATCAAAAATATCAAACTTGGCTTGATTTAACAGCCCTTGCATAACTAGTTGCTGAGTAATTAATGCATTGCCGTGTAGTAGCGAGAGCTTTTCAAGCTCCTGAAAACAGGCTAATAAGTTGCCTTCAGTGGCATTTATTAAGCTTACTTTGGCGTCGCTTTGCATATTAAGTGATAAACGTTGGCATTGCTCATCAAGCCATCGTTTTACATGAGAGCCCGTAAGTGGGTAGCAAGGTACGAACACGCCTAGTTTATCAAGGGCTTTAAACCATGCACCACGTTGTACTTCTTGACTGGCTTTAGCGCCTTTAACAATTAAAATAGTATCGGGATTAACCAGCTCAACTACTTTTTTAAAGGTATTGCTGCCAATAACGCCAGGCTTTTGTTGGTTTAAATCAAGCTCAATAATAGTGCGGGCGCTAAACAGCGACATGCTCTGATACTGGGCTATGATTTCTTGCCAATCGAATCCTTGCATTAAAGTAAACTTAATTACTTCATCAAAACCTTGTTGCTTAGCACAGTCGCGAATTTGTTGTACGCACTGCGCTTCTTGAAAAGGCTCTTCACCAAATACTAAATAAAAGGGCTTTAGCCCTTTATTTAATTCACTCGGTAGTTGATTAGCATAGCAGCGCATTATAGTTGCGACAGCTCTCTAACAATACGACGACTGGCTTGCTCACGAATCTCGCTAATGAGTAGCTCAAGCTCTTTTGCTTTTGCTAATGCATGATCTGGGTCGTCTTGGTAATTACGGTAAAGCTCAAAGCGCTTTTCTATTGCTTTTTCACCAGGGCGCTTTACTACGTAAGACACGCCATAAGCGAGCTCGTATTCAGCAACCTGACCATTTTGAAATAAAGAAAGCGTTTGGCGTTCAATTGTTTCTTTGTGCAGGTACAATTGTGCGATATTTTTAGCTGATGGCTTAAGTTCAACATTACTCGCTTTTAATTCGCTTTTAAGATTTGCGAATAAAGTCGATTTTTCATCATCGCCTACAAGTGTTAGCTGTTTTAAGTTATCAGGCAAGCTAGAGGCTTTTTTTAAATGAAAGCCACAGCTTGATAACAAAAAACAGACTAGCACTAAGGCTAGTCCATTTTTAATGGCGTTAAATGCAGCCATATTAGTTAGCTACCACGTTAAGTAGTTTACCTGGTACGTAAATGATTTTACGAATAGTTGCGCCATCCGTAAATTTAGTTACGTTAGATTCTGCAAACGCAAGGGCTTCTACTTGCTCTTGAGTGGCATCAGCTGCCACTGTTAACTTAGCGCGAAGCTTGCCGTTTACTTGAACGATGATTAATTTTTCATCTTCAACAAGAGCCGACTCGTCAACTTTTGGCCACTGCGCATCTAAAATCTCGCCCTCTTTACCAAGCTCTTTCCAAAGCTCATGTGATAAATGCGGAGTAATAGGTGCAAGCATAATAACTAACGCTTCAAGTGCTTCGTTAGCAATCGCTACATCTTGTTTGTCGCTCAGTGGTGCTTTTAATAACTTATTAGAAAGCTCCATAATGGCTGCAATAGCGGTGTTAAAGGTTTGACGACGTTCAACATCATCAGTCACTTTAGCAATTGCTTTGTGTAAGTCGCGACGTAGTACTTTTTGCGGGTTAGTGAGCGCTGATTTATCAAGTGCTTGGTAACCTACTGTTTTAACATCTACTGCGTATTTCCATACACGTTTTAAGAAGCGATGTGCGCCTTCAACACCTGAGTCTGACCATTCAAGCGTTTGCTCTGGTGGTGCTGTAAACATCATAAATAAACGCACTGTATCTGCACCGTATTGGGCAATTACTTGTTGTGGGTCTATACCGTTGTTTTTAGACTTCGACATTTTACTCATGCCTGATGAGAATACCGCCTCACCGTCTTCTTTATGCCATGCTTTAGTTACGCGGCCCTTGTCGTCGGTTTCGGTATTTACATCGCTTGGCGAAATCCATACATCGCCGCCTTTTTCATCTTTTCGATAAAATGTTTCAGCAAGCACCATACCTTGACAAAGTAAGCGGTCAAACGGCTCATCTGAATTTACTAAACCAAAGTCACGTAATAATTTATGGAAAAAGCGCGAGTATAATAAGTGCAAAATAGCGTGCTCAATACCACCAATGTATTGGTTTACTGGTAACCAATAGTTAGCAGCCGCTGGATCTAGCATGCCTTCGTCGTAGCGTGGGCTACAGTAGCGTGCGTAGTACCAAGATGATTCCATAAAGGTGTCAAACGTGTCAGTTTCGTGAAACGCAGGTGCGCCATTTACTGTTGTTTTAGCCCATTCAGGGTCTGCTTTAAGAGGTGACGTTACACCATTCATTACCACATCTTCTGGTAAGCGAACTGGTAGCATATCTTCTGTTGCTGCAAGTTCTTTGCCTTCTTCGTCGCTAAGCATTGGGATTGGAGAGCCCCAATAACGCTGACGGCTCACACCCCAGTCACGTAGACGGAAGTTTACTTTACGCTCCCCAACACCGAGTGCTTCAAGCTTGTCGGCAATGGCTTTAAACGCGGCGTCAAAATCAAGACCATCAAATTCACCTGAATTTACAAGTACGCCTTTATCGGTAAATGCTTCTTGCTCAAGGTTTACTTCAAGACCTGAGCCTTCAACCGGTGCAATTACTTGTTTAATATCTAGGCCGTAAGCCGTTGCAAATTCAAAATCGCGTTGGTCGTGTGCAGGTACCGCCATAACAGCGCCTGAGCCGTAATGCATTAATACAAAGTTAGCGACCCAAATTGGTACTTGCTCGCCCGTTAATGGGTGAGTTGCGTAAAAGCCTGTTGCTATGCCTTTTTTCTCCATTGTTGCCATGTCTGCTTCGGCAATTTTGGTGTTTTTGCATTCTTCAACAAACATTGCAACAGCATCGCTATTTTTAGCGGCTTCTTGTGCAATAGGGTGACCACCAGCAACAGCAACATACGTAACACCCATAAAGGTGTCTGGACGAGTTGTGTATACACTAAAAGTTTCGTCGTTATCGGTGCGTTTAAATTCAATATCACACCCTTCAGAGCGGCCAATCCAGTTACGCTGCATTGTTTTAACTTGCTCTGGCCAATCTTCCAACTTGTCTAAATCGTCAAGTAGTTCTTGTGCGTAGTCGGTAATTTTAATAAACCACTGTGGAATCTCTTTTTGCTCAACCACAGCGCCTGAACGCCAACCGCGACCGTCAATAACTTGCTCGTTAGCTAATACTGTTTGATCCACTGGATCCCAGTTAACCGTCGACATTTTTTTATACACTAAGCCTTTTTCGTAAAGCTTAGTGAAAAACCACTGCTCCCACTTGTAGTATTCTGGATGACACGTCGCAATTTCGCGATCCCAGTCATAACCAAAACCTAATTGCTTAAGCTGTGTACGCATGTAGTCAATATTTTCGTATGTCCACTTAGCAGGTGCTGTTTTGTTTTTAATAGCAGCGTTTTCTGCAGGTAAACCAAACGCATCCCAACCCATAGGTTGCATTACGTTTTTGCCTTGCAGGCGCTGGAAACGAGAAACAACATCACCAATGGTGTAGTTACGTACATGACCCATATGCAGTCGACCACTCGGATAAGGAAACATAGAAAGGCAATAATACTTTTCTTTGCTCTCATCTTCAGTGACTTTAAATACCTGGTTTTCTTCCCAGTAGCTTTGTACTTTTGACTCTATATCTTGCGGGTTATATTGCTCTTGCATCTATGGTTCCAGACTTCTTGCAAACTAATAAAAAATTGACATTAGGATACCCCAAATAAAGTGCTATTCACAGCGTCAAAAACGCGGTTTTGATAAATTCTAACCTTCAGTTCAGGTTAACCTATACTTATCTAAGTTATAGGGTGATTTAACAGCAATTTTGAAGGAGTAAAAAATGGCAGATTATAAAGCATGGCTTGGCGATTTAACCAAATGGCTAAAAGATGTAAAAGATCATGAAGTAAAAGACGCAGTTACTCGATTTGTTGAATCTGAGCAGGCACTTAAAGATTTAGGGCAAGAAAGATACGCTTTATATAAAAGTTATTTACAGCGCGATATAGAACATGTCCAAGAAAACGAATCGCACTATAATTCGCTTGCATGGCAAGAGCTTAAAGAGTCCTTATGGTTTGAGCTTTCGCACATAGAAGATAAAACTCAGCTTGAGTGGCAATCTCTTAGTCAAGATTTTAAGCACAATGGTGTGTATCACGCAGGCGAATGGATAGCCATGGGCACATTAGTATGTAAGAATTGCACCCATAGTTACGATGTTTATCACGCGACACAAATTACACCGTGTATTGAATGTGATGGAATCTATTTTAGTCGTAAGGCGCTGCACCCTTAAATATAATTATTAAGTGGCTGCGGGCCACTTAATACGCCCAAAGGCCAGCGAATATGTTGGTAAAAAAAGAAGTTAGAATGACGAAAAAATTGCTGCCACTATCTGTTTCAAAGCTCGCACCGAGTATTTCTACTAATCACGTACATACGTGTATGAGCAATCCATACCCCGAGCAACTAACATTTATAGGCCAACAACGCGCCCAAAGTGCCTTAGATTTCTCTTTAGGGATGGAACTACCTGGTTACAACGTTTATGTAATGGGCGAGGCTGCCCATGGGCGTTTTACGCTTGTTAAAGATAAACTTAAGCAACACGCAAAAGACCGCCCAACCCCAAACGAATGGCTATACGTAAATAATTACGATGACCACAGAGAGCCTATCGCGCTGTTTATGCATGCAGGGCAAAGTAAGCAACTTAGTGACGACATAGATTCATTTTTAGATGAAGTACTCGACACATTTCCTGCTGCATTTGATAACCCAGGATATCAACGCAAAAAAAAATCAATCGACCGTGAATTTAACGATGCCTACGACAGTGCTATTACCGCAGTAGAAATTGCGGCATTTGAGCAAAGTGTTGCATTAGTCGAAGAAAAAAATTCAGTTGGGTTTGCACCGCTTGTAGATGGTAAACAATTAAGCGATAGCGAATTTGGCGAACTTGAAGAAACGTTACGCGAAGAGTTTTTTGAAAAAATTGAAAAGCTAGAAGATGCATTAATAGAAGCGTTAATTGAGCTGCCACGCTGGAAGCGCGAATCAAAAGAAAAACAGCGTAATCTTAAAAAGTCGACTGCAGAGCAGGCCACAAAACCGCTTTTAAAAGACTTAGAACATAAATATGCAACTCATATTGGTGTACTGCGTTATTTAAAAGATATACGCGTTGAAATTATAGACGCGGTACTTGAGTGGCTCGATGACGAAGACGAAAGCGAAGAAAGCAAAGAAGACTTTGATCGTAAAGGCATGCTTACCGACTTTTTTGCACCTAATATTTTAGTTGAGTTTAAAGAAGACGATGCAGCACCCGTGGTGTACGAGCCCAATCCAACATTTGGTAATATATTTGGTAAAATTGAGTATTCCACATCGCAAGGGTCTTTAATTACCAGTTATCGCTCTATTCAGCCGGGAGCATTGCACCGTGCTAATGGCGGTTATTTAATTATGGATGCTGAAAAGGTAATGGCTAACCCTCAAGTGTGGGATGGTTTAAAACTTTCGCTTAAAACGCATCAAATTAAAAACGACTTACCGTATCAAGATAGCTCAGTAGGCAGTAGTTTTACACTTCGCCCGCAGCTTATACCGCTTGACGTGAAAATTATTTTATTAGGCTCGCGTGAACTGTATTACACCATAGGTGAATACGATGAAGAGTTTGCAGAGTTATTTAGAGTATTAGCTGACTTTGATTACTACTTACCAAGTAGCGATAAATTACAGTACCAATTTATAACTAAAGTTACCGAGTACTGCGAGCAAACATTAAAGTGCACTACCACACAAGCAGCTATGGTGCGTTTACTTAAGTTTAGCTACCGCCAAGCAGAGCATCACAATAAGCTTTCTGCGCGCTTTGCTGATGTACTTGAATTAGTTGCAGAGGCAAGTTACTACGCAAAACAAGATAAATTAACTGTTGTAGATGCGCATCATATTGATGAAGCCATTGAAGGTAAGCAATACCGTACCGGCCAAATTAGTGAAAACATGCTAAGCGATATAAAAGAAGGTCACACACTTATTGCAACCGACGGCCAAGCCATTGGTAAAGTAAATGGTTTAACCGTATTACACATTGGCGATACCTCATTTGGTACCCCTGCGCGTATCACGGCAACGGTTTATGCTGGCGCCGATGGCGTAATAGATGTTGAACGTGAAGCCGAGCTTGGTAAAGCAATTCACTCAAAAGGGGTAATGCTACTTACCGGTTATTTAGGTAATAAATACGCGCAGCACTTTAGCTTAACGCTTAGCGCTAATATCGCTATTGAGCAAAGCTACGGTTATATAGATGGCGATAGTGCATCTTTGGCAGAGTTGTGTGCGCTTATTTCGTCTATTACAAGCCTACCTATTAGCCAATCAATTGCACTGACAGGCTCTATTAACCAACATGGTGATGTACAGGCTATTGGTGGCGTAAACGAAAAAATAGAAGGCTTTTTTAAACTGTGTAAAATGCGTGGCTTAACAGGTTCGCAAGGCGTTATCATTCCTAAATCAAACCAAGTTAACTTAGTGCTTGATGACGAAATACTTAATGCAGTTGAGGCAGGTAAATTTAATATTTACGCAGTTGAAACTGTAGACCAAGCGCTTAACCTGTTAATGGATATAGAAGCTGGCGATATTATTGATGACCAGTATCCAGAAAACTCAGTAAACGGAATTGCGCTTGCTCGCCTTAAAGAAATTGCCGACATAGTAAATGGCGATAACGATGACGAAAAAGACGAAGAACTAGATAACGAAAAAGGTTAATAATGATCAATATAATTTTGGCGGTGGTTATCGCCATTTTTTGTTTTTTAATATTTCAAAATAGTAAAAAAGCAAAACAGCAAGCAGGCATAAATGCAAAAATAGGGGCAGATTACTTAGCCGCTAACGCAAAAGTAGAAGGTGTAGTAGAAACAGCTTCTGGCTTGCAGTTCAAAATAGTACACAAAGGTGAGAGTGAAAACACACCAAGCCCAACAAGTATGGTTAACGTGCATTACCACGGCATACTAATCGACGGCACTGTATTTGACAGCTCAGTAGAGCGTAAAACACCGATTAGCTTTGGCTTACACCAAGTGATTAAAGGTTGGACTGAGGGCTTACAACTGATGAGCCCAGGCGATAAATACATTTTTTATGTACCGCACCAATTAGCATACGGCGAAAAACGTGTAGGGAGTATTCCTCCTGCCTCAGTACTTATTTTTGAAGTAGAGCTACTGGCAATTGAGTCTTAGTGATTAAATAACAAGGAAGTAAATTATGAATAAAGATGAATTACTTAAAATAGCCAAAGGTGATAATAACTTTACCTTTCAATCTATTATTTATGCATTAGCGCTATGCTTACTAGTTGCAGCTGTTTTTTTACTAGAGATGAGCGTTAACCTACAAATGGGTTTAATAGTTTGTATTATCGGTGTGTTTGGAATGACTATTTATAATAATTTAAATACTCGTCTAAATGCGGCGCTTGCACTTATTGCGCTCTCACAAGATAACCAAAGCACTAAGTAAGCAATGAGTTAGTTTAATAAATTGGTATAAGCCCTACTTTAATAAAGTGGGGCTTTTTGCTAGTAGGGCTAAATAGTACACCGAAAGTAGCGCAACCATTCGCGCTCATGATTACACCGCTCAATGCCAAAGCTTGCTGCTTGATTAGCTTTTAAACTCAATTTTACCCACTTCAAGTTTAAACTTACCTTCTTGCTTACCTGCAATCATAAAGCCTAGCTGTTTTATATCGTCAAAATCAATAATCGGTTGTTGCTCAAGCACGCGGCCGCGATACGTTAAAGTAAAATCACTCGGAGCAAAGTTTATATCTACCCATTCATTTTTTACTGTTTTAAATGAGTGAGTGTACGCTGCGCCATCAAGGTAATTGGTAGTTCTGAGCCTAAGCTGATAGATTTGTCCATCACCTTTAACACGCAGCGCTATAGCTTTAGTATTTTGGCTTTGTGTACTTAGCTCTGTACGTATTGATGCAAAACCGCCGTTATTATCAAGCGAAACATTGCCTGTAAAAAGCAAACTTTCTTGAGTTTGTGTTACTTGGCTATTAGATACACCGCCCATTACTGAGTCGTTAACAACGTACCAGCGCTGGTTTGCATTAGCTTGTGCACTTACAACTAATAAATTAAATACAAAAAGTGAGGATAGTTGTTTGGTGATCATGGCTTACTCCTAATTACTTTAAGCTTATCAATACGGATAAACATATTATTTGTTCACTTATTTAAAGTTAATTATTTTTACGGCTCCATTTTTTCATGATTTTTTCAAACATAATTTCTTTATCAGTTTTATCCTCAGGACAGGGTTTACCGCTACCTTGAGGCATGCCATTACTACCAAATACGGTGGAAGTATCAATTAAATAGCATTTACCGTTAAATTTTTCTAATCGTCGTGTGCCTGTTGTATTTTGGTTAATAACTTCTGAATTATCAGATTTTACTGGTGTTTTAATTGTGGGCTTATTGTTTATCTCTTCATTTTCAGAGCTTTTATCTTCACCAAAGGAGACCATTTTTTTATGAGTCATATTATTTACAGGAGAGCCAAATAGCGGCGCGTATGGATTTAGCTTTTTAAATGTTTGAGAAGCTTTTGTTGTAGGCTCTGAAGGCGCCGCTACCAGGGGTTCAACAGGTTTTACAGGGTCTTTTTTAAGCTCTGTTTGTGCCTTTGGTAACGTGATGGTTTTGGCTTGCGTTTTTTTAGTTACCCTTACTTTGGCTTTTGTAGAATCTTTTTTTATAGGTGTAGTGTTAGAGGTTGCTGAATTTGGTGCATCAGTTTTAGTGTTTACAGGTTTTATATCAGGCGCATTGGTTGTTGTAACAACTGAGCTTGGCTTAGGTAGGCTTGCTAAATTAACCGTAACATAGGCCTGTATTATTGCGTTTTTTTCCTCCTTTGGCGGCGCAACTTTAATAGATTGCGAAAACAAAAAGTACAACACAATAGCGTGTATACAAAACGAGATAACCCACGGCCATGCATTCCCTTTATTCACATCAAACCCTCAACATAATAGTGCTGTTATGAGTCAATAAAATACATTTAGTTCACCTAAAGTTAATGTGTTTTACTTTGTGGCTTTATTGCAGATACCACAAAACTATTTTGCAGTTTTTGTTGTTTTTGCAGGTGCTTGGTTACGTTATTATGAGCGCAATCAAACTTAGGAGGCATTATGACATTACTTTTTGAACCAATAGAACTTGCAGGTAAAACATTAAAAAACCGTATTGTTATGCCCCCAATGACCCGCTCGCGTTCAACACAGCCCGGCGATATAGCTAACGACTTAATGGCAACATATTACGCACAGCGCGCAAGTGCCGGGCTAATTGTAAGCGAAGGCACGCAAATTAGTGAGCTTGGTAAAGGTTACGCTTGGACTCCGGGTATTTATTCAAATGAGCAAGTTGCAGGCTGGAGTAAAGTAACAAGCGCAGTACATAGCGCTGGTGGAGTGATGTTTGCTCAGCTTTGGCATGTTGGCCGTGTTACCCACAGTGACAACACCGGTGGCGTGCAGCCTATTTCAGCCTCGGGCATTGCCGCAAAAAACGTAAAAGTATTTGTAGATACAAACGGCGCACCGGGGTTTGTAGACACCCAACTCCCACGCGAAATGAGCAAACAAGATATTACGCATGTCATAGGTGAATTTCGCCAAGCAGCTAAAAATGCAGTTAATGCAGGGTTTGATGGTATAGAGCTTCATGCTGCAAATGGTTACCTTATTAATCAATTTTTAGACTCAGAGTCAAATGCTCGCACCGATGAATATGGCGGCAGTGTGCAAAACCGCATACGCTTTTTAATTGAAGTGGTACATGCTGTTAGCGACGAAATTGGTAGCAGTAAAGTAGGCGTAAGATTTGCCCCGTTAACAACTCTTAATGGCACAGTAGACGAAAACCCTGAAGAAACTTACTTAGCGGTTTCTGAGGCATTAAATAAAGCCAGTGTAGGTTACATGCATATAGCCGAAGCCGATTGGGATGACGCACCTTTAATGAGTGTCGAATTTAAAAAATCGATTCGCAAAGCCTACAGTGGTGTATTAATTTACGCAGGTAAGTACACCAAAGAGCGCGCAGACAAAGCACTTAGCGAAGGCTGGGCCGACATGATTGGCTTTGGTCGCCCGTTTGTATCAAACCCAGACTTACCAGCACGCTTAAAGCAAGGCAAGCCTCTTAACAGCCACAACCCCGACACCTTATTTGGTGGCGCAGAACAAGGCTATACCGATTATCCAACGGTATAATTGCTAGTAAGTAATAAACATTGAGTAAAAAATGAAGGGCTGCATTTTATGCAGCCCTTTTTTGTGCACTGATTCTATTAGCTTTATCTTGAGCAAAAAATAAAAAACGCGTAAGTTAACCGGGTTACCTATTTTAATAACAAGAAAATAAATGAAAGCCAAAGAGATAGAACAATTAGAATTATCAAATTCTGAAACCCGAGAAGTTATTACACCCTACGCCTTTAAAATTGACAGTGCTTTACTGGGCTTGCCTTTAGCTACACCTATTCAGCGTGCACTAGCGATTATTATTGATGTTGCACTGATATTTTTAGCAGCCAAACTCAGCGCGGCTTTAATAGCATTTGTTGCTGCAATGGCTTTTTATAAAGGTACAGCTCAGCAATACCTTCCGAAAATGTCGAATGTGTGGCGAAGAATCTTAAAAATAACGGCAGCAAGTATTTTATTTGTAAGCGCACTTACTGTGCTTTCAATTGGCATTGATTACCTAGAAGACGATAACACTGATCAAGGTTTAGCTGTTCAGGGCGTAAAAATACAAGATGAAATTCAGCTTACTCCCACAGAAAAACAACAGGTAAATACTTATTTAGCGCAAACAGCCGATGACAGCTGTGAGCAACCTTGCCAACAAAACGCGCTTGATAATTTAATTGGGCAAGTTCCCAAATTAGCAGAAATGGATGACCTACAAAACCCACAACTTGCTACCGTACTTTTACAATTATTAGTGCTCAGTGAAAATAACGAAATAAAGCCTGCACAGTTAATAGAAGAAAAACCTGCACAAACAAGCACAAATAGTATTTTGCAGTGGAGCAAAGGCATTATTCAAGACTTAGGCTTAGGTTTTGGCTGGGCTGCTGTTTACTTTACGTTGTTCTCGTTACTTTGGCGCGGCCAAACACCGGGTAAAAAGGTATGTAATATTCGTGTGGTTGCCTTAAGCGGTGAGCCATTAGGTTTATTAGATTGTTTTGGTCGCTACGGCGGCTACGGCGCAGGCTTTGCCACAGGCTTGTTAGGGTTTTTACAGATATATTGGGACCCAAACAGACAAGCCATTCAAGATAAAATATCAGCAACAGTGGTTATTAAAGGCAACTTGAATCAAGTTGTAAATGTTGAAACGGTAGAAGAGACTGTAAAAAGTTAAGTTTGCTCTTATTAATTACAAGGATGGTTATGAAAGCTTTATTAATGGCGTTTAGTTATCTGTATTTTATTACTGCTTCGTATGCGTCAGAAAATATTGTGTTAGCAAAAAAACATCAGCTTAAGTCTATTATTTTAGGTGAGCAGCGCAGTTATAGTGTTTATTTACCGCCAAGCTACAAGCAAAACCTCGAACTAGTATATCCTGTTATTTACTTGCTTGATGGCGACCCAACCCATTTAAAAGCCTTAGCGGGGCTTGTTGAAGCACTCAGTACTGAGCGGCTAGAAAAACAAATTCAACAAGCAATTATTGTCGCTGTTCCTAATAGTAAAAATGCGATAAGAGAGCGCGACTTTACCCCTACCAATGTCGATTGGACTTTTAACGGCAAGCTACTCGAAAAATTTGAAAACATTGGCAATGCCGCAAACTACACCGCTTTTTTTGAAAAAGAACTTATTCCCTTCATTAATAAAAATTACCGTACATCAAATAAGCAGGTATTAATTGGGGAATCTTCGGCGGCTTGTTCGCAAGTTATGTTTTACTTACCAATCACTCTTTATTTACTGATTACTTAATTATTGATGCAACCTATCTTTGGGATAATAATTATCTCAATCGTTATTTTGACGAGCAACAGCTTATAAATAAGCAGCTTAAAGGCAATGTATATTTTACTTTTGCTAATAATGCAGCTTTTGGTGAAATTGGAGAGGCTAATTATAAATGGGGCTTAGAGCTTGCTAAAAAACTAAAAGCGCACCCGAGTAACAGTTTATATATAAATCAACGTTACTTTGAAGAAGAAACTCATGGCACGGTGGCAGCGCTTAGTTGGTACTATGGTTTAAAAAGCTTATTACAAAAATAAGTCTTAATTTATATACTAGGTTAGTGAAAGGAGTAATTTTGGGTATATTGTTAACGAAATTTAGTAGTGAAAAATTAAAAGGGAATTAAATGAGTAATAATTTTAATGAGGCTATAAAGGGCTTTTTTTGGGGGATAGGGTTTGTAATAGCAACACTCGGTGGTATCAGTGTGTACGCGCTAACAATAGCCGCAGAAGTTGATAGTGGCTTTAAAGAGCAGGTATCAAATAAAGCATTGGAGGGCACTGACGACTTAAATAGTGATTATAAACTTACCCTTTCTGATATCTTTAAAGAAAATGGGCGAGTAAGAATAACTGCCGAGTTAAAAAATACCACCAATGAAAGCATATATGCAGGTGGTGTTATAGCATCTACATTCGATAAAAACGGAAAGTTTGTTGGTAATTGTTTAGGTAAAAGCGATGATATTTTTATAGAACCAAATAAAAGTAGCTATATTGATATTCATTGTAATCTACTGAGGCCACAGGTGAGCAGAGTACACACAGCAAAGCTAAAGTTTAAGTGGTTTTGATAGTTGCTGTAAACTACCCCCATAGAAAGCAAAAAGCATAACGAGTAGTTATGACTAAAAAGTTATTTAGTTGGGAGCGTGGACGCCAATAGTCGGGTTACGATAAAATGTTACTATGCTGTATGCTAACCTCATTTAAATTTGATACTTAATTAAACTCCCGCAAGTAAGTGAAATAAAGTCGCATACCGATAAAGTTAAAGTCGGTCGGCATTTAGGCTCAATCTCAATATTGTATTGATGTATGCCGTTAAAGGTGGTGAGTTTATCTGTGAAAATCCAATTATAAATTACAGTCGAGTTTAACTTTTTAAACCTGATATTGAGCAACACCAAGCATTAAAAATAGAACAAAGCTCGTTATATTTTTAGCATAGGCTAGATTAAAAAGTAAATTTGCGTAGGTTGGGTAGAGCGAAGCGAAACCCAACAATAAACACTTTTTTAAATAGCTGTCCACCGACAGCTATTAATTTTAATTCACTTTCTCAACCTAACCCCAAACCCAACAACTCCCATCAACAACACAAATCCCCACACAAACACATTGCCGTATTGGCTGTACACGCTGTCGCCTTTTATAAGCTTTATTTTGGCTTTCAATATGGTAGCTTCAAACTGAGGCATGGTTTGTTGTGTGTGGCTTATAGGGTCGTATACGGCGCTTACACCATTGTTAGTAACACGCACTAGAGGGCGTTGTAGTTCGAGCGCGCGCATACGGGCTATTTGCATGTGTTGCAAAGGCCCAATAGAGTCACCAAACCAGGCATCGTTACTTACTGTAAAGAGTAGGTCGGAATCGCTTTTGTAATTACCGCGTACTAAATCTGCAAAAACAATTTCGTAGCAAATAGCAGGGAGTAGGTTATAGCCATTGGCGCGCAAGTTGTTTTGCACTTTTTCGCCACGGGTAAACGATGACATAGGCAAATCGAATAATGGGGCAATAGGGCGCAAAAAGTCTTGAAACGGTACAAATTCGCCAATAGGTAGTAGCTGGTGTTTTTGATAGCGGTTTTTATCAAGGTAATGGTAATGCCCATGCTCGTCGCCACGTTCTTTATTACCGACCACAATAAGTGTGTTGAATATATTTTTGGTGTCTCGCTGGTAGTCAACAATACCGGTTACAAGGGCGGTTTGATTAAACGAGGCGGCACTGTCTAAATTGGCTAGGTAGGAATCGGCAAGCATTTCTATTTCAGGCACTGCGGCTTCTGGCCATACTATTAAGTCGGCATCCCAATGTGGACGTGTCATGTCTTGGTATTTGCTCATTGTGGTCCAAAACTCACTTGGCTCAAAGCGCAGGTGTTGCTGTATGTTCCCTTGTACGAGCAATACTGACATGTTTTTATCTGTGTAATGAATGCTGCCTGTGGTATTTGCACCTGTAAAAATAAGCGCAACAGCTGTCGCAGTAACCGCCGGGGTTTTAAAATCTTTTTGGGTAAGTCTATATAGTGCAAAGCCAATAGCCACACATGTTAGTGTTAAGCCAAACTCGCCAATATAAGGGGCGAGCAGCCTTAAAGGTCCGTCGGTTTGTGTGTAGCCAAAGCTTAACCACGGGAAACCGGTAAGTACGGTGCCACGTAAATACTCACTAATTGCAAAGCAGGCAATTAGTAATGCGCCAAAGCTTTTAGGACCAGTGGCAAAGCGTGTAGTTGCCCAAAAGGCAAGTGCGGGAAATAATGCTAAGTAGGCGCACAAAAAAGCCATTAACGAGAGCGACGCTATAAGCGGCATACCGCCAAAGGTGGCAATAGAAACATGTACCCAGCTTATACCTGCACCAAACCAGCCTAGGCCAAATATAAAGCCATATTTAGCGGCGGTTTTTGCGTGTGCTTTACCGGTATTATTGGGATTAACGCAAAAAATTATGGCACCAAGGCTAACAAATACGATGGGCCAAATTTCAAAGGGGGCATAGCCAAAAGTTAAAACAAGGCCCGCAACGAGTGCGAGCCATGCTTTTTTATCTTTTGCTAATAGGGTAAGTCTAGTTAGCAGTTTCTTCACTGTCGTTATCATCAGCCTTAGGAACGGTGACTTGCAGTTGCAAAATACGACGATTGTCGGCGTTGGTTACTTTAAATTGGTAACCTTCTATGTCAATCGTTTCACCACGGCTTGGCATATGGCCAAATGCGTGCAGTACAGTTCCGCCAATAGTATCGGCTTCGTCTGTGCTGTAGCCTGTTTTAAAATGCTCGTTAAAGTCATCTACAGGAGTGAGTGCTTGCACTACGTGGACATGTTTAGCAAGTTGACGAATATCTTGATGTTCTTCTTCTTCGTCGTGCTCATCTTCGATTTCGCCAACAATTATTTCAAGAATATCTTCAATCGTTACTAAGCCCGATACGCCGCCGTATTCGTCAATAACTACAGCCATATGGTAGCGTTGCTGACGGAATTCGTTTAGCAATGTATCAACACGTTTGCTTTCAGGTACTACCATTGCTGGGCGTAAATAATCGCGTATTGATGGTAAATGCTCGTCTTTATTTAAGATCAGTGGCAATAAATCTTTAGCGAGTAAAAAACCTTCTACATGATCTTTGTCTTCAATCACCACTGGAAAACGTGAGTGAGTTGAGTCAACCATCATTGGAATTAGTTCTTCAAGCGGGCTGTCGATCTCAAGAGTGATCATTTGTGAGCGCGGAACCATTATGTCTCGCACTTTAAGCTCAGACACGCCAAGCACACCTTCTATCATCTCTTTTGTTTCTGGATCGATTACGTCTCGTTCTTGCGCATCGGCAATAACTTCGACCAGCTCTTCTCTATTCTGGGGTTCCCCTTGCAACATTTGGGCTATTCTGCCCAACCACGTTTTGCCAGAAGAACCCTGGCTAGATTGCGAGTTACCGTCGCTCATTGCGTCTAATTGCTCCGTTAATTTAAATATCGTCCCGGTATGGGTCTGCTATGTTTAGCTCTGCAAGTATTTGCTTTTCGATGCTTTCCATCTCTAAAGCGTCTTCACTCTTTATATGGTCAAATCCAAGCAAATGCAAGCATCCGTGAATAACCATGTGAGCAAAGTGGTCATGAAATGACTTCTCTTGCTCAATTGCTTCAGCTAATACAATGGCTGGGCAAATAATTAAATCACCAACCAAAGGAATATCTATGCCTGGTGGTGCTTCAAATTCGAACGACAGTACGTTGGTCGGTTTATTTTTACCGCGATAGTCGTTATTAAGTTGTTGCGATTGCGCTTCGTCGCTAATAACGATACTGAGTTCGGACTCGTCACGGTATTGGCTAAGGGCTTTATCGGCCCATAGTGCAAATTGTTCCTCGCTTGGGAGGTTGTCAAACTCACAGGCTATTTGTAAATCAAGTTCGGTTGTCAAAGTATTACTCTTTAGTAGTAGGCTGTTGAAGAGCAGCGAGTGCGTCTTTTGCATTTTGCTTTTCAATGCGCTTAAGTCGCTCGCTTTCGTCGTTACGCTCGTAGGCTTCAACTATGCGTGCTACAACAGGGTGACGTACTACGTCGTGGGCTTTGAAGTAGTTAAAGCTAATTTCGTTTACGCCATCAAGCACTTCAATTGCATGGCGAAGGCCTGAGCGTGTGCCACGAGGTAAATCGACCTGTGTAATATCGCCTGTAATCACCGCTTTTGAGTTAAACCCTATACGGGTTAAAAACATTTTCATTTGCTCGGCGGTGGTATTTTGGCTTTCATCTAAAATAATAAAGGCATCGTTTAAAGTACGTCCGCGCATGTAAGCAAGCGGTGCGACTTCGATGATATTTTTTTCGATGAGTTTTTCTACTTTTTCAAAACCTAACATTTCAAAAAGAGCATCGTAAAGAGGGCGCAGGTATGGGTCTATTTTTTGACTTAAATCACCTGGTAAAAAGCCAAGCTTTTCGCCAGCTTCTACAGCAGGGCGCGTTAGTAATATACGGCGTATTTCTTGGCGCTCAAGAGCGTCGACGGCGGCTGCAACTGCAAGGTAAGTTTTACCAGTACCTGCAGGGCCAATACCAAAGGTAATGTCGTGGTTTAAAATATTAGCCACATAAACACCTTGGTTGTCGTTACGTGGTTTAATTACACCACGGCGGGTTTTAATAACCATTTCTTTGCCATAAGCGCTGCTGGATGCATCTTGCTCTAAGGCTTTTGATTCGGTAATAGCTAAATGAACGGCGTCGGGTTCTATTTCGCCTAAAACACCACGAACTGGCTGAGTATCAACATAAAGGTTTTTTAAGATTTCTACAGCGCCGGCGCAGTTGTGTAGTTTACCGGTTACTTTAAAAAAGTTGTCACGGTGAATTATTTCAACAGCCAGGTGGCGTTCAATTTGTTTGATGTTTTCGTCAAACGGGCCACATAAAGAAGATAGGCGTTTGTTATCGGCAGGTTCTAAATAAATCTCTAATGTTTTTAACTGATTACTCAAAATTGCTTCCTATAGTACTGCGCCAGCGTTAACTGGCGCTAATTGTGTGACTAAGGAACGAAAGTAGCTACGCCAATTTCGTTAACAGTGTCTGGTTTTGGCTCTGCAGCTGCAGCTTTAGTTAAAATAGCTGAAGGAGCGACTTCACGTCGTAAGTTCATTTCTGATTCTGTACGAATTAAGTCACCACGTAAAGAGTTAGGTAGTGCTTCGGTAATACGTACATCAACAAACTGTCCGATCACAGTGTGCGGGCCAACAAAGTTTACTACACGGTTGTTTTCTGTACGGCCACGTAATTCCATAGGGTTCTTCTTAGAAGGACCTTCAACAAGTATACGTTGCTCTGTATCGAACATTTGACGACTAATTTGCTGCGCCATTTGTGTAATACGGTTTTGTAGTAAGTATAAGCGTTCTTTTTTCTCTTGCTCTGTTACGTCATCCGGCAAATCTGCCGCTGGCGTACCTGGGCGTGCGCTGTAAATAAAGCTAAAGCTCATATCAAAACCTATGTCGCTAATAAGCTTCATGGTTGCTTCAAAGTCTTCTTTGCTTTCGCCTGGGAAACCAATAATGAAATCTGACGACATACTTAAGTTAGGACGAATTTTACGTAACTTACGAATTGTCGATTTGTATTCAATTGCCGTATGGCCACGTTTCATTAGGTTTAATATACGGTCTGAACCACTTTGTACTGGTAAATGTAAGTGATCTACAAGCTCTGGTACATCGGCGTAAACGTCGATTATATCTGGGGTAAATTCTACCGGGTGCGATGTGGTGTAACGAATACGGTCAATACCATCAATAGCTGCAATAAGACGAATTAAATCAGAGAAGTAACAAATTTCGCCATCGTGCGTATCGCCGCGGTATGCATTTACGTTTTGACCTAAAAGATTTACTTCACGTACGCCTTGCTCTGCAAGTTGTGCAACTTCAAGTAGTACGTCATCTACTGGGCGACTAACTTCTTCACCGCGAGTATAAGGTACAACACAAAAAGTACAGTACTTAGAACAGCCTTCCATAATTGATACGAAAGCAGATGGGCCATCTGCTTTTGGCTCTGGCAGACGGTCAAATTTTTCAATCTCTGGGAATGAAATATCAACAACCGATGAGCCTTTGTCGCCTTGCACTTGTTTAATCATTTCTGGTA
The DNA here is from genome assembly GCF_014163875.1 of Pseudoalteromonas sp. SR43-3. NCBI lineage: Bacteria > Pseudomonadati > Pseudomonadota > Gammaproteobacteria > Alteromonadales > Pseudoalteromonadaceae > Pseudoalteromonas > Pseudoalteromonas sp. SR43-3. The sequence goes on from NZ_JACJEC010000014.1 coordinate 49,361, forward strand.
AACGGTGTAGCGTTTGCGGACCAAAAATAACATCTACAAATGGCGCACGTTGGCGAATAGAGTCACCTTCTTGTGAGGCAACACAACCACCTACACCAATGATTAAATCTGGCTTGTCGTCTTTTAATAACTTCCAGCGACCTAATTGGTGAAATACTTTTTCTTGTGCTTTTTCACGAATTGAACAGGTGTTAAGTAAGATTACGTCGGCATCTGTTGCATCTTCAGTTAGCTGGTAGCCGTTGGTGGCATCTAAAAGTTCAGCCATTTTCTGAGAGTCGTATTCGTTCATCTGACAACCCCAGGTTTTAATATGCAGCTTTTTGCTCATTGAAATATAGCCTCGTGTTCAATTCGATAGTGGCACAAAAATGTGCTTGAAACAGGATTAAGGAGCAAGCATGCTCACTTAAAGGAGGCGTATTTTAGCTGGATACCCGTCCAGATCCAAGTATAGTTTTCATGTTTGTGATCTCAAATCAATACGAGGCGAGTTTAATCAGCGGTTAGGGATATCCTCTGGTATAAAACAAATTAATTTTGATACAATCAAAACAGACTCAAGTAATAATAAAATGATGAAAAACATGACTAAAAATAATGTGATAGTAGTTGGTGGTGGCATGGTTGGCGCGGCTATGGCGATAAAGCTTGCTCAACAGGGCTTTGGCGTACGCATAATCGAAAAACACCTAATAGACCCATCACAGATTCTTAGTAGTGATAAGGTTGATATTAGAGTGTCGGCTATTAATCGTTTTTCAGAAAATTTACTTGATGAATTAGGAGCAATGCCGCTTTTAAGACAAAACCGCATAGCGCCTTATCAGCAATTAGAGGCATTTGAGCGCGGTGGTGATAATTTATTGTTTGACTGCGCCGATATAAACACCACGCATTTAGGCCACTTAATTGAAAATAGTTTAATTCAAGCAAGTTTATGGCAGCAATTTGATCATTATAAAATTGAGGTTATTGAGCAAGCCACGCCTATTACTAAAATAGAGCAAACGGATGATTTAATCACGCTTGTGTATGGAGCTCAAACCTATACCGCTGATTTAGTGATTGCAGCCGATGGCGGACAATCGCAGCTGCGTGCTAAAGCTAATATAGGAATTACCGGCTGGCAGTATCAGCAGCATTGTATGGGGGTATTAATTAAACTCGATGCGCCGCAACAAATTAAAACATGGCAGCAGTTTACGCCAAGTGGGCCACTCGCATTTTTGCCAATGCAGGCACCATACGCTAATTTAATTTGGTACGACGATGCAAATACACTGCAAGCATTTAAAGGGCTAAACCCAGCTGAGCTAAAAATGCACATACTTAATAAATTTCCTGAACTTGCTGGAGACTTTGAAGTACAAACTCATGCAATATTTCCGCTTACTCGCCAACATGCTAACAACTATTCACAAGGGCGCTTAGTTTTAGTCGGTGACGCTGCACATACAATAAATCCGCTTGCAGGGCAGGGTGTAAATTTAGGTTTTCAGGATGTAGTGGCACTTGCTGAAGTTTTAGATAATGCTGCGGATATAGGGCGCCCGTTAACGCTTAAAGAATATGAGCGAGCTCGCCGTAAGGCTAATTTATTAATGATGAGCATGATGGATGCCTGTTACTTTGGCTTTTCTAACCAAGTTGCGCCACTTAAATGGGCACGTAGCCAGTTTTTAAAAATGGCTAATAATACAGGCCCTATAAAAAACTGGGTTTTAAAATACGCAATTAGCGGTGATTTAGGCTAAATTTAAAGTAGAGATTAAAAAGGCTCATTTATGAGCCTTTTTTTATGTCTGTTTTTAAGTGGACAAATAGTGACCCAGTTATATTAAATAAAATTTTAATTTGACTAGGGTTATATCACTAAACCGCAATTTAATAATTTTAAAGAGCCTATGTGTGGATAATTTTTTTTCAGTAATAATTATTTTAGGTGCGCTACTGCTAGTTGCTAGCTTAAAAACAACCTTTAAAGTTTGTAAAAAAACATCGCAAAGAGCGTGGAGTGTACTGTTATGTGCTATTGTCTGTTTTATTTTAGGGTATTGGTGGATACTTTATTACTTTTCAAATTACGATACGGCACCAATAATAAGAAATGCAGTTGCCACAATATTATTTGGTGGTGCAGGGTTTGTTTTCTTAGTTGTCAAACTGAGTTTGAAAAGCATCCTTAAAATAGAGCAAGCAACGCAGTATCAAAAATATCAAACTGAGCACGATAACTTAACAACCTTACCCAACCGCAATAACTTTTTTAAATCCTTGAGTAAACAAGTCGATTACCCTTCTTCATTTGCATTATTTTATATTGATTTAAATAATTTTAAACAAATTAATGATGCGTTTGGTCATCAATGTGGTGATCAACTACTGGCTGCTTTTGCTAATAAGTTAAGCAAAGAACTATGTGGCATTGCTAAGTTATATCGAATAGGGGGGGATGAGTTTGCGTTTTTACTGAATACCGATACTGATGAAAGCATGGCTCACTGTGTAAATATTATAAACTCAGCCGTTAAAGCTCCGTTTTGTACACATGAGCAAATGGTTAAAATACAATTAAGTATAGGCGTAAGCCGTTTCCCAGATGATAGCCGATTACCCGACCAGTTACTAAAAAAAGCCAACTTGGCACTGCATGAAGCAAAAAAGACATTTCAACCTTTAGTAAATTACTCATCTGAAATAGGTAAACGAGCTGAGGACTTTTTTGATTTATCAGTCAAAATTAAAGCCGCGTTACACAAAGGTGAGTTCGAGCTTTATTTACAACCAATAATGAACTCCAAAGATATTCAATTGCATGGCCTAGAAGCGCTGATCCGATGGCCGCAAGCTGATGGTAGCTTTATTAGTCCTGAAAAGTTTATAAGTGTAGCTGAGCGTACAGGGCTTATTTTTGTTTTATCGAAATGGGTTGTACAAGAAGCAGTTAACCATATTAGAAAACTTAAACTGTTTGGGTTTACCGGTACTGTTCATGTCAACTTATCAACGAAAGATATTGAAAGCAGCGAGTTTTACGAATTTATAATTAGCTTACTTACTACTGACCCGACTTTAAGTGATTCACTAATATTTGAAATTACAGAAGGGGCAATGATGACAAACATACCCGCAGCAAGAAAAATGATGCAGCAGTTAAGTATGCGTGGATTTAAATTTAGTGTTGATGATTTTGGTACGGGGTTTTCGTCACTATCGTTATTAAGGGAGTTGCCCATAAACCAGATAAAAATAGATCAATCGTTTATCAAAGATATGCTCATTAATCCGCCTGATTACGCTATTGTAGAATCTACGTTGTTTTTGGCGAGCCGATTAAATTGCGATGTAGTAGCTGAAGGAATAGAAACCAAAGAAGTAGAGCAAGCGCTATTGAGTATGAACTGTGATTATTTACAAGGGTATTTATATAGCAAACCAATAGATATAGACGAATTTATAAATGTATATTTAAGTACAGAAAAAGTAAGCTAAATTTAATGAATATTGAGAAGTTTTAGAGAAGGAAGTCAAATTGGCTGGGATACCAGGATTTGAACCTGGGAATGCCAGGATCAAAACCTGGTGCCTTACCGCTTGGCGATATCCCAACTATAAATTTGATATTAATTTTAGTTCTTAATAAGAACATGGTGCGGAAGGAGAGACTTGAACTCTCACATCCTAAGATACTGGAACCTAAATCCAGCGCGTCTACCAATTCCGCCACTCCCGCATCACTAATGTGCTCATTTAACCTCTAAGCTAGAGTAATTCTTTTATTCAACTTTCCTTGGTAGAAGAAGTTGGCTGGGATACCAGGATTTGAACCTGGGAATGCCAGGATCAAAACCTGGTGCCTTACCGCTTGGCGATATCCCAACAAAGAATTCTTTTATAATTTTAGTTCTTATCAGAACATGGTGCGGAAGGAGAGACTTGAACTCTCACATCCTAAGATACTGGAACCTAAATCCAGCGCGTCTACCAATTCCGCCACTCCCGCATCACTAATTTGCTCATTTAAACTCTAAGCAAGAGTCATTCTTTTATCCAACTTTCCTTGGTAGAAGAAGTTGGCTGGGATACCAGGATTTGAACCTGGGAATGCCAGGATCAAAACCTGGTGCCTTACCGCTTGGCGATATCCCAACAAAGAATTAATTGATATTTTTAGTTCGTATCAAGAACATGGTGCGGAAAGAGAGACTTGAACTCTCACAACCGAAGTTACTGGAACCTAAATCCAGCGCGTCTACCAATTCCGCCACTCCCGCATCGTTTGTGTTATAAAACACAGGTAGTTATTTTAGACTCTTCATTGAGTGCAATTTAACTCTTGCAGAGCCACTTCTAAAAAAAGAAGTGGTGGCTAAGACGGGATTTGAACCTGTGACCCCATCATTATGAGTGATGTGCTCTAACCAGCTGAGCTACTTAGCCATTGTTGGCTGGGATACCAGGATTTGAACCTGGGAATGCCAGGATCAAAACCTGGTGCCTTACCGCTTGGCGATATCCCAACAATAACAATTGATAGTTTTAATTCTTATCAAGAATTATGGTGCGGAAGGAGAGACTTGAACTCTCACATCCTAAGATACTGGAACCTAAATCCAGCGCGTCTACCAATTCCGCCACTCCCGCACACAAGGTAGTTATTTTAAACTCTTCATTGAGCAACAAAAAAATATGGTGGCTAAGACGGGATTTGAACCTGTGACCCCATCATTATGAGTGATGTGCTCTAACCAGCTGAGCTACTTAGCCATCTTTTTTTGTTAGCACTTCATCGCTGAGTGCGGGGCGTATTATGCTGATATGACCCAAATTCGTCAACACCTTTTTTGCAAAAAAACACTTAACTGTGTTTGTTTGCAGGAAAATTAAGCTAAGCGGCTAAATTTTAATAAAAATGATGATTTTTTGAGTGCAATTCACATACAAAATTTGTCGCTAAATAAAAAAAGCAAAAACCAATAGTTTGAAGCTGTTTGATTATTCAACAAATTATTACGCTCTGGTTAAATCTTAACATTAATTTGTTTAAGAGGTACTTATTATTGAGGTTTGATCTTCTGCGCAGTGTGTTTTTTTAGATTAAACGTAGGCATTTAGGTTGGGGCTATATCAATTTTATAAGTTTATAACGTTGGAGGTACAAAAAAGGCTCGTAAAAACGAGCCTTTAAAATTATTACCAATACTAATTCGGTTTCATTTAACTTATACGTTGAACAAGAAGTTCATTACATCGCCGTCTTTAACAATGTACTCTTTACCTTCTTGACGCATCTTACCTGCTTCTTTTGCGCCGCTTTCACCTTTAAAGGCAACAAAGTCGTCAAAAGCAATCGTTTGCGCACGAATAAAGCCACGCTCGAAGTCGGTATGGATTTTCCCCGCTGCTTGTGGCGCTGTTGCACCTACAGGGATTGTCCATGCACGCACTTCTTTAACACCCGCAGTGAAATAAGTTTGTAATTGTAGTAATTCATAACCACCACGAATAACAAGATTAAGGCCGGGCTCTTCTAAGCCAAGATCAGCCATAAACTCAAGCTTGTCTTCGTCATCTAATTCTGAAAGCTCAGATTCGATAGCAGCACATACAGGAACAACAATCGCATCTTCTGCTGCAGCAATAGCGCGTACACGGTCAAGGTATGGATTATTTTCAAAACCATCTTCAGCAACGTTTGCAATATACATAGTTGGTTTAATAGTTAAGAAGTTGATAGAGCTGATTGCTGCTTTTTCTTCTTTAGTTAATGCTAAAGCGCGTAAAGTTAAGCCTTCATCAAGATGCACTTTTACTTTTTCAAGTACGGCATTTTGCTCTTTGGCGTCTTTATCACCACCTTTTGCTTTTTTTGCGTTACGGAAAAGGGCTTTTTCAGCGCTATCCATATCAGCAAGTACTAACTCAGTGTTGATTACGTCAATATCGTCAGCAGGGTCAATAGTGCCTGCTACGTGAATGATGTTTTCATCTTCAAAACAGCGAACTACGTGGCCAATTGCATCGGTTTCACGAATGTTAGCTAAAAACTGGTTACCAAGGCCTTCACCTTTAGATGCGCCCTTTACCAAGCCAGCAATGTCTACAAATTCCATACTAGTGGTAAGAATTCGTTGAGGATTAACAATTTTAGCAAGTTCGTCTAGACGAGGATCTGGCACAGGTACCACACCTGTATTAGGCTCAATGGTACAAAAAGGAAAGTTAGCGGCTTCAATACCCGCTTTAGTTAGTGCATTGAAAAGCGTTGATTTACCTACGTTAGGCAAGCCAACGATGCCACATTTAAAACCCATAGTAAGATACCTTGTTTAGAATTCGTTTAAACGGTGTACTTGGACCCAAGTTACTAGGGTTTAAACGAATGTAGTCTGTTTTGTGCTTTTAACACACCATCTTTTGCAAGTATTTCCATGCAACGAACTGCTTCATCAACAGCAGCATCCATTTTTTCTTGGTCTTCTTTGGCCGCTTTTCCAAGCACCCAACCAGTTACCATTTCACGATGCCCCGGATGACCTACACCAATGCGCAAGCGCATAAAGTCTTTTTGATTTGCCATTTTTGCAATAATGTCTTTTAAACCATTATGACCGCCATGCCCGCCACCTTTTTTTAATTTGGCAACGCCTGGGTCTAAATCCAATTCGTCATGGGCAACTAAAATGTCCTCGACAGGGATTTTGAAAAAATTAGCTAAACTACTGACCGCTTTACCACTTAAATTCATGTAAGTAGTGGGGATCAATAATTTGAATTCTTGGCCTTGAATGATCACTTTGCCTGTAAGGCCGTGATATTTAGGATCGTGTTTTAGAGTGCAGTTATAGCGTGCAGCGATTTGCTCGATGAACCAAGCACCTGCATTGTGGCGTGTGTTTGCGTATTCGGGGCCTGGATTAGCCAGGCCCACAAGCATTTGAATAGAATTCAAGGTTGCGAGACCTTAAATATTATTCTGCTGCTGCAGCGTCGTCTTCAACTGGAGCTGCTTTGTTTGCTTTGATAGTCAGGATAGACTGATCATGGCCTTCGCCTTTAGCTAAATCTACAGAGCTAACGCCTTTAGGGAAAGTTAGGTCAGAGATATGAACTGAATCGCCAACAACAAACTTAGAAACATCTACTTCAATGAATTCTGGAAGTGCTTTTGGAAGACACGTAATTTCAACTTCAGTTAACTGGTGAACAACAGTTGCGCCAGCTTTAGTTACAATCTCTTCACCGATGAAGTGTAGAGGAACTTTAGTTTGAAATTTATGAGTAGCATCTACACGTTGGAAATCAAGGTGAGTAAGCTTAGGCTTGAATGGGTGACGTTGGATATCTTTTAAGATTACTTCAACAGCTTCGCCATCAACGTTAAGCGTAAGGATATGCGTGTAGAAACCTTCGTCTTCTTGAGCTTTGATCATATCTTTATGAGCAAAAGTAAGAGATAAAGCTTCTTTATCAGCTCCGTAAAGGATTGCAGGAACTTTGTCTTCGCGACGTAGGCGGCGGCTCGCACCAGTACCAGTTTCTACGCGAAGTTCAGCGTTATACGTATAAGTTTTGTTAGACATGATGTCTCCAGTTATTTAAATGTGTAGGGCCTTTGCGACCAAGGTCCCTAGCCAAAAGGCGCGCTATCATACCACCACGCCCAGATAAAATAAACATCGCTTACAAAAAAAGCGCCAAAAGGCGCTTTTATATTCAGGAATGTTTAATTTTAGTGTTCAAACATCGCTGAGATAGATTCTTCGTTACTAATACGACGAATAGTCTCTGCTAACATGTCAGCAAGCGTAAGTACCTTAACTTTATCAAGGGCTTTAAGCTCATCAGATAGCGGAATTGAGTCAGTTACAATTACTTCATCAATCATTGAGTCACGTAAGTTTTCGGCTGCTTTACCTGAAAGGATAGGGTGCGTTGCGTATGCAAATACACGCTTAGCGCCATGTTCTTTAAGTGCTTCTGCGGCTTTACACAATGTACCACCGGTATCAATCATATCATCTACGATAATACAATCACGACCTTCAACGTCACCAATAATGTGCATTACTTGAGAAACATTTGCTTGAGGGCGACGTTTATCAATGATTGCTAAATCGGTATCGTTTAGTAGTTTTGCAATTGCACGAGCACGTACAACACCACCAATATCTGGAGATACAACAACGACGTCTTCAAAGTCGCGTTCTTTCATATCTTCAAGTAATACAGGGCTGCCAAATACGTTATCTACAGGTACATCAAAGAAGCCTTGGATTTGTTCAGCGTGTAAATCAACCGTAAGAACACGGTCAACACCAACACTTGATAAGAAATCTGCAACAACTTTAGCGGTAATTGGAACACGAGCAGAACGTACACGACGGTCTTGGCGCGCATAACCAAAATAAGGAATGACGGCAGTAATACGACCTGCAGATGCACGACGTAGAGCATCAACCATAACGATAAGTTCCATCAGGTTATCGTTTGTAGGGGCACAGGTTGATTGCAAGATAAAAACGTCCGAGCCACGAACATTTTCATTTATTTGAACACTGATCTCACCGTCGCTAAAACGGCCAACAACAGCATCGCCTAATTCAATATATAAACGTTTTGCAACTTTTTGAGCTAACTCAGGTGTTGCGTTACCAGCGAAGAGCTTCATGTCAGGCACGGTAGGGTTCCTCAGGCACTGAATATTTGGACTAACGGGCAATGATAAATATCACTGCGGGTTAACTTATGATTACTTGTACGTTACTTCATTGATCGAATATGGCGGTTAACTCCGTATGAGCAGGTGAGACATTTGCGCTTGAAGCCACAAAACCCTGCCAAGTATGGGGGAGATTTTCAAGTACATCTTGTGCTTGAACTTGGCTAGCAAATTCGACAAAACAACATGAACCTGTTCCGGTCATCTTCGACGGTGCGTATTTTAGCAACCACTGGAGGGTTTTTTCAACCTCGGGGCAAAGCTTTTTAACTAAAGGCTCACAATCGTTGGTCAAAGTATGGTGTTTCCAGTCGCCTATTATTTTTGGTGTGTCGCGTTTTAAATCTGGATGTGTAAATATTTTTGCGGTACTTACATGTTGGTTAGGGTGTACAACGCAGTACCATTTTTGTTCAAGTGTTACTTGGTGTAGTTTTTCACCAATACCGTGCGCTATGGCGCTTTGACCTTGTATGAACACCGGAACATCTGCCCCTAACTTGAGCCCCAATTGTGCTAGTGTTTCTAAATTTAGTGCCAATTTCCATAACTTATTTAGGGCTAATAAAGTACTCGCTGCGTCAGATGAACCTCCTCCAACACCGCCCCCCATCGGCAAGCGCTTAATTAAATTTATTTTTACACCCAAAGAGGTTTTACAGTGTGTTTGTAATAATAAAGCCGCTTTATAGATGAGATTATCATTTAGAGGGATGTCTTTAGTATCACCACCGACAGAAATACTCCCATCTGTTGTTAACTCAAAATGCAGCTCATCGCCAAAATTTAAAAAAGTAAATAAGGTTTCAAGTTCATGATAGCCATCTTCTCGGCGAGCATTAATATGTAAAAATAAATTGAGTTTTGCCGGAGCAATAAGTGAAAAAGAGGTTTTGTTATTCATACTTATTTAAACTGCCAATCGTATAGTTGAATTTTAATTTTTATTTGTTGGTGCTTTAACGTCAGTTTAGTAGGTAACCAGTAACCTGCGTTTTGTACATAGGTGCCATAATCTATTTGCCATTTTTTGCCTGTATTATCAAACCATAATACTTGCTTTGCACGCCCAAGCTCATCAACAATTAAACTTTCATCGTCAATAGTGCCTTTAAGCCAGTTATCGGCATTATCAACCGGTAGTGTAAAACCCGTTAATCGTTTTAAAAGCTCTGCAGCGTTAGTATCAAAGTATTGTTCACCGTCAAACTCTAATTCAGCACCGTTAGCTGTTTGTTTAAGCGACAAAATACGAGTACCAATAAAAGTAGTCAGTATTAAATTATTGGAATTTGTTGTTTGCTGCCAATTTAAGTTTGCAGATTGACGCTCTTCTGGGCTAATAAATGCAAGTTTACCTTCTACTTGCCAAGTTTTTTGAGCAGCTAAACGTGGTTTCCAATCATCATAAAGTGTTGTTTTTGTATCAATTTGATGAGCACAGCCACCTAAAAACAAAAAAAACATGAATAAAATCAAATATTGTCGAATCAAATGTTGTTCCTTACTTTCCATATTCCGCTGATTTTTGGTAAAATTACCGCCTTTGAAGTAGGGCTCAGCAATATTTGGCAAATATGACCATAATAGCACTAGGTATAAATCACAAAACCGCATCCGTAGAATTACGTGAAAAAGTGGCTTTTTCGCCTGAGCAAATTTCAGAGGCGTTGCAACAATTAAGTGGCCATGCCGACTTTAATGAAGCGGTTATTGTGTCTACCTGCAATCGAACCGAGATCTATTGTAGCCTCGCTCAGCAAAATTCCCAAACACTGTTGAGCTGGCTTGCCAGTTTCCATGGTTTGGATGAACATGAACTGAGCAAAAACACTTATTGCTACGAAGATAACGATGCTATTAATCACTTAATGCGCGTGGCGTGTGGGTTGGATTCTTTGGTGTTGGGCGAACCGCAAATTTTGGGGCAAATAAAACAATCGTTTTTTAGTGCTAAAAACCACGATGCAGTAGGTGTTACGTTTGATAGGTTGTTTCAAAAAACATTTTCAGTAGCGAAACAAGTTAGAACTGAAACCGATATTGGCGCAAGTGCTGTATCGGTAGCGTTTGCTGCAGTTAACTTGGCAAAGCATATTTATGGCAAGCTTGATAAGACCAATGTGTTATTAATTGGCGCAGGTGAAACCATTGAATTGGTTGCTAAACATTTATACCAAAATGAGCCTCAAAATATCACTGTTGCAAATAGAACTATTGAGCGAGCTCGTAACTTAGCTGATGAAGTGTCGGCAGATGTGATTGCTTTGGCGCAATTGCCTGAGCGTTTGCATAAAGCCGATATAGTGATTAGTTCTACAGCCAGCACTTTGCCTATTATTGGTAAAGGGGTGGTTGAGCAGGCGCTAAAGCAGCGACGTCACAAACCTATGCTATTTATAGATATAGCGGTTCCGCGTGATATAGAAAGCCAAGTTGGGGAGCTAGATGCTGCCTATTTATATTCCGTTGATGACTTACAAACCATTGTAAGCGAGAATATGGCAGCGCGCGAGCAAGCTGCACAGCAAGCGCAAATAATTATTACTGAACGCACCAAAGAATTTGCAATGTGGATGCGTTCACTCGATTCGGTAGATTTAATCCGCCATTATCGAAACGATGTACAAACAATTAAGTCTGAACTTGTAGAGCGTGCTGTTAGTCAGCTCAATACAGGTAAAGATGCAGAAAAAATTATATTAGAGCTCGCCAATAAATTAACCAATCGCTTAATGCACGCGCCTACCCGTGCAATACAAGATGCAGCGAAAAAAGGTGAAGTGGCGCAGCTAAACCAGTTGAAAAAAATGTTAGGTATTGATCAGGAATAACCGTTAAATGAAAGAGTCTGTTTATAATAAATTAGAAACCTTAGTAGAGCGTTATGAAGAAGTACAAGCGCTGCTAAGCGACCCGTCGGTCATTAGTGATCAAAACCGTTTTCGTGCGCTTTCAAAAGAGTATTCTGAGCTTGAAGAGATTGTAAAAACGTTTTTAAACTATAAAGAAACGCAAGACGATTTAGCCAGTGCAGAAGAAATGCTTAAAGATTCTGACCCTGAAATGCGTGAAATGGCGCAAGAAGAATATAAAGAAGCAAAAGCACAAATACTAGTGATTGAAGATCAAATTCAAGTATTAATGTTGCCAAAAGATCCGCGAGATAACAACAACGTGTTTGTTGAAGTACGTGCAGGGACGGGCGGCGATGAAGCGGCTATTTTTGCTGGTGACTTATTTCGTATGTACAGCCGCTACGCAGAAAATAAAAAATGGAAAGTAGAAGTTGTAAGCACCAATGAAGGTGAGCATGGCGGTTACAAAGAAGTTATTGCAAATATCAGTGGCGAAGGCGTTTACGGTCAATTAAAGTTTGAATCAGGCGTACATCGCGTACAACGTGTACCAGAGACTGAATCACAAGGTCGTGTTCATACCTCAGCGTGTACTGTTGCGGTTATGGCAGAAGTACCAGAAGCAGAAGCGATACAAATTAATACAGCAGATTTAAAAGTTGATACATTTCGTGCATCAGGCGCAGGTGGTCAGCACGTAAATAAAACTGATTCTGCTATTCGACTTACACATATACCTACCGGTGTTGTGGTTGAGTGTCAGGATCAGCGTTCGCAGCATAAAAACCGCGCTAAAGCGATGTCAGTACTTGCAGCTCGACTGCAACAAGCTGAAGATGAAAAACGCCATGCGGCAGAAGCCTCTGAACGTCGTGACTTGGTAGGTAGTGGCGATCGTTCTGAGCGTATTCGTACTTATAACTACCCGCAAGGTCGTATTACCGATCACCGTATTAACTTAACACTTTATCGTTTAAACGAAGTGGTAGCCGGTGATTTAAGTGCGATTATTGACCCATTAATGCAAGAGCATCAAGCTGACTTATTAGCGGCTATGGGCGACGAGTAGTCGTGAGCCAAACTCTTGAACAAGCTATTGCTGCAGGCGCTAATTTATTAGCACCTAGCAGCGAAAGTGCTAAATTAGATGCACAAGTTTTACTTTTACATATTCTTCAAAAACCTCACAGTTACCTTTTCACTTGGCCAGAGCATGAACTTAACGCTGAGCAACAACAGCAATTTAATACATTTTGCCAAAGGCGTTTAAACGGTGAACCTGTTGCACATATTACGGGGCAGCGTGAGTTTTGGAGTTTATCGCTTGAAGTTAACGCAACAACCTTAATACCTCGACCAGATACTGAAACGCTAGTAGAACAAGCACTTGAAGTGACTGTACCTGCTACAGCTAAAGTACTTGATTTAGGCACCGGTACTGGTGCAATTGCGTTGGCACTGGGTAGTGAAATGCCTAATTGGCAAATTACTGCAGTAGATAGAGTAAGCGATGCAGTTGCACTTGCTACACGTAACCAGCAGCGATTAGCGATTAATAATGTACATGTTAAACAAAGTAACTGGTTTAGTGAGTTGCATGGCGAAAAATTCAATTTAATTGTCACTAACCCTCCTTATATAGAAAGTAGTGATATACATTTAAATCAGGGTGATGTGCGCTTTGAGCCTCTATCGGCATTAGTGGCTGATGATTGCGGAATGTCTGATATTAAACAAATAATTACACAATCACGTGACTATTTGTCATCTAATGGCTATCTTTTAATAGAACACGGTTTTGAGCAAGGTGAAGCTGTTCGTCATTTTTTTGAAAAAATGGCGTTTGTTAATATTAAAACAGTGAAAGACCTTGGTAACAATGACCGTGTAACACTTGCACTGTGGCCCTAGAGAATAATAATTGCCTACTAGTGCGTTAAATAATGCCATGAAGGAATTTCGACTATGATGGGTGATTTTTTATTTTCAGATGAACCAGAAGAAACAATCGATGAGATTGAACACGGTACCTGGAAAGTATTAATCGTTGATGATGAACCTGAAGTTCATGCTGTTACAAAACTAGCACTGAGTGATTTTGAATTTCAAAATAAACGCTTAGAGTTTATTAGTGCCTACTCAGGTGCTGAAGCGAAAGAGCTCATAAAAGAGCATCCAGATGCCGCTATTGTGCTACTTGACGTGGTAATGGAAACCGACGACGCTGGTTTGCAGGTTGCTAAGTTTATTCGTGAAGAAGCTAAAAATAATCATATACGGATTATTTTAAGAACAGGCCAACCTGGCCAGGCACCTGAACGTCAAGTCATTATTAATTATGATATTAACGATTACAAATCGAAAACGGAGCTAACGGCTCAAAAATTATTTACTGTTATTATGTCGAGCCTACGCTCGTATCGGGATATTATTTCGATTGAGCAATCACGCGAAGGGCTTGAGAAAATAATTATAGCGTCTCGTGATATTTTTTCTGCGCATTCAATAGAGCACTTTATTGAAGGCGTTATGCAGCAATTAACATCTTTATTGGGTATTGCTGATCAAGCTATGTATGCCACCACTTTAGTTGCACAAAACCCAGAACATGAAAAAAATAAAAAACTAATAGTTTGCTCTGGCACTGGCGATTTTGAAAAAAGTGAAGGTAAAGAGCTTGATGAGGTATTACAAGCTGAGCAGTTAAGTGCGTGTCATCAGGCGCTTAATGATAAAAGTATCATTTATAAAGATAATTACTTATTTGCGTACTGCAGTAGTGAGTACAATCATAATTCAATGCTGTTCATATCAGGTGTCCCAAAGGATTTAACGGATACTCAGCGTCATTTAATCAAAATATTTTCTCAAAATGTGCAACTTGCCTTTGAAAATGTGCAGCTTCAGTCTGAAATAGAAGCGACACAACAAGAGCTTGTTTATAGGTTAAGTGAAGCAGTAGAGCAGCGCTCAACCGAGACAGGTAATCATGTTAAACGTGTAGCACATATTTGTCATATTTTAGCTGAGGGCTATGGTTTATCTAAACATGATGCAGATTTAGTAAGGTTGGCGTCTCCTCTTCATGATGTAGGTAAAGTGGGTATTCCTGATGCGATTTTAAACAAACCAGCAAAGTTAGAACCTCAAGAATGGGAAGTGATGAAAACCCATACTGATAAAGGCTATACTATTTTAAAAGACTCTCCCCATGAAATTGTGAGTACAGGTGCAATTATTGCAAAAGAGCATCATGAAAAATGGGATGGGTCTGGTTACCCACAAGGTCTAAGCGGAAACGCAATTAATGTATTTGGTCGCATAGTCGCACTTGCTGATGTATACGATGCACTTCGCCATAAACGGTGTTATAAAGAGCCTTGGACATTACAAAATGTGGTTGATGAAATTAATGCTGAAAAAGGCACACATTTTGAACCAAAAATGGTTGAAGTATTTAACGAAAAGCTTGATGAGTTAGAGGCGGTTCTTAGCCGTTTTCCTGATTAAATTTTTATAAAACAGAAGTACAGGGGCATATGGATTATTTAGCAGTAAAGCACTCGCACATGGCAATTGCGATGTTAAGTGTAATATTATTTTATGTTCGCGCTTTTTCGCGAATGGGCAGTGGTAAATTAGCAAAAAATAAAGCAGTAATGATTGGTAGTCACAGTATAGATACTTTGTTATTAGTGTCTGCACTTACGCTTATATTTATGGCTAAAATTAATCCGTTTGAACAATATTGGCTATTAGAAAAAATAGTTTTAGTGGTTATATACATCGGTATTGGGGCTAAAAGCGCCAGACAAACTAAAATGACGGCTAAAGTTGCTTACGTTTTAGTTAATACCGCTGTTATTTTAGCGATAGGTTATTTAGCGACGTCTAAATCAGCTTTTTTGCTTTAAGTAATACCTGACTATTTGAGCTTTATAGTTGTTTTGTAAAGCTCAAATACAACTCCCTCTCAGAAAATATTCAAATACACCTCTATATTGGTATATAGCTTTAAAGTTAGGTAAACTACGCCTTCGTTTTCTAAAATGTTGCAGTATTAATGACTACCCTCGGGTTTGACGAACACGATGAATCTTATCTTGATGATGCTTACGATGAATTTACACCTCCAGCGATTTACCGCTGTATTAAAGCAGAGTCAAAGTGGGACCCTCAGATAGATTTAACACCATGTTATGAAACTTTAACTGACTTTGAACAGCAAATTTCAGCGCTGTGTTTAAAAGTGAGTGATGAGCACGATCGCCTCGAAAAATTATTAGATATGTTTTACAGTGATTGGCTATTTAGTGCATCAGGTTTAAAAGTGCCTGAATATAAATTAAATACATTAAGCTATACGCTTTCTATGCGCAGTGGTTCACCTACAACACTGGCAATTATACTTTGTCATTTTTTACAACAAGCTAACTGTGACGCGAACCTTAGTCTTACCCAAGGTGATGTTGGCGTACATGTGGCGATTAGTGACGAAGAAGGCTACATAATAGAGCCAAGCAGTGGACAACAAAGTTGGTATATTATCCCTGAAAACGCAGATGAAGATGATGGTCAAGAGCAAGAGCCACTAGAACTGATTTTTGATGACGAAGTATATAAGTTATTTTTAGCTCAGCAAAAATGGTCTTTCATTAGCGAAAATAAATTTGGTCATGCTTTAACCTGTGTAGAGATGCTAATGGAGTTAATAGGCGACGACCCGTATGAGAGACGCGACAGAGGTTACTTATTAAATCAGCTCGGTTGCCCTAAAATGGCACGTGATGATTTACAGTTTTTTGTAGATGAGTGTCCGGACGATCCTGCAATAGAGATTATTCAACACCAAATAGAAGAACTAGAAGATAATAATAAAACGCACCATTAAGAATAGGAATAATTATGGTTGAAACTCAAAGCGCATTAATTACAAATGATGCCGTTGTGCTTGGTTTGCTTGCTATTATTTTGGGGTTTATTTTTAAAACCTCAAACAGTGAGCGTCCAGCTTTAAAACGATTTTATAAATACGTACCTGCTTTATTGCTGTGTTACTTTTTACCTTCGTTATTAAATACCTTTGGTATTGTAGATGGTAATAAATCTAATGTTTATTATGTGGCTTCGCGCTACTTACTACCTGCCTGTTTAATACTACTTACCATTAGTATTGATTTAAAAGCGATTATTAACTTAGGCCCTAAAGCACTTATTATGTTTTTAGTGGGTACTTTAGGCATTGTTATTGGTGGGCCATTAGCTATTTTAGTAGTGAGCGCATTTGACCCAAGTATTGTTGGTGGGCATGGCCCAGATGCCGTATGGCGCGGTATGACAACTGTTGCAGGTAGCTGGATTGGCGGCGGTGCTAACCAAGCATCAATGAAAGAAATGTTTGAAGTTGGTGGTGATATATTCTCAGTAATGATTACAGTAGATGTAATTGTCGCTAATATTTGGATGGCTGTTTTATTGTTAATGGCAGCAAATCATAAAAAGATTGATGCAGCGACGGGTGCTGATACAAGCGCAATTGAAGATTTGAAAAAGCGTGTGGAAGAATATCACGCAGAACATGCACGCATCCCAACTCTTAATGATTACATGGCGCTGATTGCAATTGCATTTGGTATAACTGGCTTAGCACACTTTTGCGCTGACTTTTTGGGGCCGTACTTTGGCACTACTTATGAATGGGCAAAAGAATACAGCTTAAACAGTAAATTCTTTTGGCTAATTGTTATATCAACAACGATTGGTATAGGCTTATCGTTTACTAAAGTGAGGCAAATAGAAGCGTTTGGCGCTTCAAAAGTAGCTTCTAGCTTTTTATATATTTTGGTTGCATCGATTGGTTTACACATGAATGTAACCGCTATTTTCAATAACCCTGGGCTATTTTTAGTGGGTGCAATTTGGATGTTAGTGCATGCAAGCATTATGTTAATTGTGGCTAAACTGATTAAAGCACCGTTATTTTATATGGCAGTGGGTTCTCAGGCTAATGTGGGCGGCGCAGCGTCAGCACCTGTTGTAGCATCAGCGTTTCATCCGTCATTAGCGCCTGTTGGTGTCTTGTTAGCTGTACTGGGCTACGGTGTGGGTACTTATATGGCTTATATCTGTGGATTAATGATGCAAGCAGTTGCACCTTAAGGAATTTAAATGAAAGACCAAATTATTAAAATTAATGAAATTGAACTTGCAAACAACAAACCGTTTGTATTGTTTGGTGGTATTAACGTATTAGAATCTCGCGATTTAGCAATGCGTGTTGCAGAGCATTACGTAGAAGTTACGACGAAACTAAATATTCCTTATGTATTTAAGGCCTCATTTGATAAAGCTAATCGCTCTTCAATCAATTCGTACCGTGGTCCAGGTATGGAAGAAGGTTTAAAAATATTCGAAGAAATTAAAAACACGTTTAAAATTCCACTAATTACTGACGTACATGAACCGCATCAGGCTGCACCTGTTGCAGAAGTTGTTGATGTAATTCAGTTACCTGCTTTTTTAGCGCGTCAAACAGATTTAGTTGTGGCGATGGCTAAAACAGGTGCAATTATTAATGTGAAAAAACCACAGTTTTTAGCGCCACATGAAATGCGTCATATCATTACTAAATTTAATGAAGCTGGTAATAACAACGTAGCTCTTTGTGAGCGTGGCTCTAGCTTTGGTTACAACAACCTTGTGGTTGATATGCTGGGTATGGATGACATGAAGGCAATGGCACCTGTTATTTTTGATGCAACACACGCGCTACAACGCCCTGGTGGACGAGCTGACTCTGCTGATGGTCGTCGTGCACAAGCTGCAGAGCTTGCGCGCAGTGGTATGGCGTTGGGTATTGCTGGTTTATTTATCGAAGCGCATCCAAATCCTAACGAAGCTAAATGTGATGGCCCATGTGCGCTAGCGCTTAGCAAGTTAGAAGGCTACTTAACGCAAATGAAAGCGGTTGATGATTTAATTAAAAGTTTTGCCCCACTTGATACAAGTGCAAGCGATTTATAATTAAGCATGATGTTTATTAAAAAGCGACTCAGGTCGCTTTTTTTATGCCTTTAATATACACAAACTTATATGATGTATATAATCTCACGCATAAGAAAAACTAATTCTAAGCTTGGTTATTATGTCAAGACGGGTACCTCCATTAAACGCATTAAAAGCCTTTGAAGCGGCTGCACGCCATTTAAGTTTTACAAAAGCTGCAGAAGAGCTTTATGTAACGCAGGCGGCAGTAAGTCATCAAATAAAAA
The DNA here is from genome assembly GCF_014163875.1 of Pseudoalteromonas sp. SR43-3. Classification (NCBI taxonomy): domain Bacteria; kingdom Pseudomonadati; phylum Pseudomonadota; class Gammaproteobacteria; order Alteromonadales; family Pseudoalteromonadaceae; genus Pseudoalteromonas; species Pseudoalteromonas sp. SR43-3. The sequence goes on from NZ_JACJEC010000014.1 coordinate 68,215, forward strand.
CACTTGAAGAGCATTTAGGGCTGAAGTTGTTTTTACGTAAAAACCGCTCTTTATTGTTAACTGAAGAAGGCCAAGGCTATTTTTTAGATATTAAAGAGATTTTTACTCAGCTTATTGATGCAACTGAAAAGCTATTAGCTCGTGGCGCTAAGGGCTCACTAACGGTAAGCCTAACCCCTAGTTTTGCTATTCAGTGGTTAGTGCCTCGTTTGAGTTTGTTTAATGAGTTACATCCAGAGATAGATGTTCGAATAAAAGCACAAGACCAAGATGAAAACTCACTCACGGATGACGTAGATATTGCTATTTATTATGGAAGGGGTCATTGGAATGGCGTACAAGCGTACAAGCTTCATACCGAATATTTAGTACCACTTTGTAGTCCTATGTTATTAAGCGGGTTAAAGCCGCTTGATCAACCTAGTGATTTAGCGCATCACACACTATTACACGACACTACACGTAAAAACTGGAAAACGTGGATGAAAACCGCAGGCGTGCGTAACATCCAGGTAAATCAAGGGCCTATATTTAGCCACTCCTCTATGGTGTTACAAGCAGCTGTACATGGACAAGGTGTGGCAATTGGCAATAGTGTATTAGCTAAACCCGACATAGACGCAGGGCGTTTGGTAATTCCGTTTAATCATAGCCTAGAGAGTAAAAATGCGTATTACTTAGTGCTTCGTGAGTCGCAAACAGAGCTTGGTAAAATAGTTTCGTTTAAAGAGTGGATGCTGAGCTTAGTAGAGCATGAGCAAGAACATGAGTATTAATAATGATTGAATGGTTTAAAAGCACGGAGAAACCTGCAATAGCACAGTTTATATTTGCACATGGCGCAGGTGCTGGTAGCGATTCTGACTTTATGCAGCACATGGCAAAATTAATAAGCGAGCAGGGTATTGATGTTGGTTTATTTGATTTTGAATATATGCAAATCGCTAAAAAAACTAATAAACGCAGGCCTCCTGAGCGAGCACCAAAGCTACTTATTTATTATGAACAAGTGCTAACGAGTGCGCAGCCAGATTTGCCGTTGTTTATAGGCGGTAAATCGATGGGCGGTCGCATGGCATCAATGCTTGCATGTAGTACAGAGCAAAGCCTTTCAGGTGTTATAGCATTTGGTTATCCATTTCATCCGCCGGGTAAGCCAGAAAAATTACGCACCGATCATTTTGCTGATATTGTTTGCCCTTTTTTAGTATTACAGGGCGAGCGAGATACATTTGGTACACGTGAAGAACTTCTTACTATGAAAATGCCAAAGCAGCCTTTGTTTACTTGGCTGAGTGATGGCGATCACTCATTAAAACCACGTAAAAAAAGTGGCGTAACTGAACTGCAAAATAGAGAAACAGCAGCGTTAAGTGCTGTTGAATTTATTAAGCAACAAATTGAGATACGTTAAGACTCGAGTAGGGGGTTAGATGATTAAATTATTTTTAATGACCGGTAGTATTTTTTGTATGCTTTCGGTGATGTTAGGTGCATTTGCTGCCCATGGTTTAAAAAGCCGCTTATCGGAGTATTCATTAGGCGTTTTTAAAACGGCTGCTGAGTATCAAATGGTACATGGACTTGCACTTATTGCGGTGGCTATTTTAATTAAATGGGGCATAAACCTGAGTTGGGCTGGTGGCTTTTTTATAATGGGCACACTACTTTTTAGTGGTAGTTTATATTTACTCGCTCTAACAGGAATGAAGTGGCTTGGGCCTATAACACCGCTTGGTGGGTTGTGCTTTATTATTGGTTGGATTGTTATTTTAGTGCAAGTTGCACGATTTAAGTTTTAAAGAGTTTAAGGGTTAATATGTCTAGTGTTGTGATTTTTTGTCGTAGTGGTTTTGAAAACGATGCCGCTGCTGAAATAACGTTTCATGCTGCAGAGCAAGGTTTTGCAGGGTATGTAAAAGCAAAACCAAATACAGGTTATGTTGTTTACGAATGTTTTGAAGCGCATCACAGCGATGAAATAATCAAAAAAGTTGATTTTAAAAACATGGTGTTTGCACGTCAATGGTTTGCCGGCACATTACTTGAAAACATGCCAGTAGAGGACCGTGTGAGCGCAGTAGTTGAAGCTGCTAAAAATTTTACATTGTGCTCAGAACTGCGCGTTGAAACGCCAGACACAAACGAAGGCAAAGAGCTTTTAACGTTCTGTAAAAAAATCTCAACACCGCTTAAAAAAGCCCTCGAAAAACAAAATACTGTACTACGTGAGCCAAAAGCAAATCGCCCAGTAATGCATGTCATGTTTTTAACAAACAATACGGCTTATGTTGGTTACTCGTATAGCTTTAATAATTCTCCATTTTTCATGGGTATTTTGCGCCTTCGTATGCCAAGCGATGCACCGAGTCGCTCAACGTTAAAACTCGATGAAGCATTTAACGTATTTATACCTGAGCAACAACGCGAGTCACGCGTAGCTGCCGGTATGCGCAGTGTTGATTTAGGTGCATGCCCTGGTGGTTGGACTTATCAGCTTGTACGCCGTGGTATGTTTGTAAGTGCGATTGATAACGGCCCAATGAATGACGATTTAATGCAAACGGGTCAAGTTAAACATTTTAGAGCCGACGGTTTTAAATATCGCCCAGAAAAAAGAAATATTACTTGGTTAGTGTGCGATATGGTGGAAAAACCGACCAAAGTGACTACGCTAATGATTGACTGGGCAGTAAATGCATACGCAAAAGAGTTTATATTTAACTTAAAGCTGCCTATGAAAAAACGCTTTGATAGTGTTTATGAATGTCTTTCGATGATCAGAAAAGAGCTTGAGAAACAAGGTATCAATTACGAGTTGCAAGCTAAACATCTATATCATGATCGTGAGGAAATAACCGTTCATTTAAACGTTACTAAGGTGCCACAAAATTTGTATAGTTAATATGTAGAGGCTAAAAGTGGTAAAAAACAATATTAATAAATGGCTAAGTTTACTTTTTTTATCACTTTTAATCACAGGCTGTGGCGGGGGAGGCGAAAGTAGTGATACAACTACGGCCCCTGGTAACGCTGCGCCCAGTGTTACGCTTTCGGTTAGCAGTAACGTTATTACTTCTAATCAATCATTTACTATTACAGCGCTTGCAAGTGATAGCGACGGACAAATTGCCAGCTATCAATGGCAACAACTTAGCGGGCCTGAGTTTACGTTTACCTCTAACGGTAACACGCTTACAGCCACTGCACCTAGTGTAACAACCGATACGACCTTTAGCTTTTCGGTTACAGTTACTGACAACTCAGGTGCTACTGCACAACAAGTTTTTTCAGGCACTATCACCTCTCAAAATAATGCTCCTACAGTTAATATAACAGGCCCAAGTAGTGCACTTGCCAGCACACAAGTTAGTTTAGTTGCTAACGCTCAAGATACAGATGGCACTATAAGTAATATTAATTGGATTCAGTCTGCTGGGGACGATGTTGAGTTTTCACAAACTGATGGAGTCCTTAGTTTTACCGCCCCTAATGTATCTGAAAATACAACACTAGGTTTTAGCGTAACCGTAACTGACAATGCAGGTAAAAGCGCTCAAGCGAGTAAAACGGTTTTAATTAATCAAGTAAATAGCGCGCCAACAGTCATTGTTACAGGCCCTGAAGAAGCTGAAAAAGGTGACAGTGTAACCTTAGTTGCAGATGCACAAGACAGCGATGGTAGTATTAATAGCATAACTTGGCAGCAAATAAGTGGTCCTGTAGTTGAACTTACTCAAACACAAACAAGCATTAGTTTTAATGCGCCCACTGTTGCACAAAATACCAATGTTACATTTGTGGTTACTGTAACCGATGACGATAACGCTACAAATAGCGCTCAAAAAACAGTTGTAGTATTAGCACCAAACAATCCACCAACTGCAGATGATGTAAGTATTAGCGTGCAATATAATCAAGCCACAGAATTTAGTTTAGTAGTTAGCGATGCTGATAACGATACGGTTCAGATTGATTTTGGTGATGATTTAAATGGTGCACAAATTAGTGTTATTGATGCACAAGCCTTACTTTTTAGCTACACGCCTCCTGCAAACAGTATTACTTCACAAAGCTATACGTTAACTGCGTCTGATTCAAAAGACACAACCGAATTTACCCTGAATATTACTGTGGTTGATTCAACGCCCGCTACAATTAGTAATGTAACACCCCAAAGTAATAATGACCCAGTTCTTGTAGATAGCCCTGTTAGTATTACATTTTCAGATATTATGCTAACGAGCACTTTAGCAGTTAATTCTAGTAGTGGTGTTTGTACAGGAGGCGTACAAGTGTCGGCAGATAATTTTACTACTTGCTTGGCCTTAAATATTGAAAGTTTGTCGGGTACTACTAGTGACACAAGTACTTATTTTCATACTGTAAATGTAAGCGCAAGCTTTAATGAAGATACCCAATATATTGTCCGTGTTACAGCTGATTTAACTAATTTTGATGATACGGCCATTGAAACGCAAACCGCTACTTCTTTTACTACCTCTAGCCAAGATATAAAAATAACTGAAGTTTCTTCTGTGCAATTTAGTAACGACTTACCTTGGATTGAAATTTATAACGGCACAGGGGCTGCTGTAAACTTACAGAGTTATTCGCTTAAAACCCGCAGTATTAATATGATTAATAGCTCGACTAGTGCAGAGACAACTTTTTCACTGCCCAATAAAGAGCTTGAAAATGGTGAGTACCTTATTTTACAAAGCAAGTTTGGAGATGATTTTTTAGTCAGTGCATCAGTTAACAACCCTAAAATAGCGCTTGTGGGTAATGCTAGTGATGAAATTAGACCTTATTGGTACATAAACGGTTTTGTAGAATTACTTAATAGTGCAGGTACACAAACAATCGACTTTGTAAAATTTGGTAACTCAGTACAAGAACCAGTAACGCCATCACAATGGCAAGGTGGTAACGCAGAGCAAATCATCTCCGAGCAAGGAGGCAGCTTAAAGCGCGAGCTTAATGCGACAGACACTAATCAAAGTACTGATTGGAATTATTCTGTGTTTAACACACCCGCTGGGCCAAACAATATAAATTGCACAATAGATGATGATGAGGATGGTATTCCTGATTGCGCTGAGCAACAGGGTACAACATTCGCGGGTTTACCACTTTATGAGTGGGGGGCGCGTACCTCACAAAAAGATATATTTATTGAAGTTGATTATATGGACAGCAGTGATGTAGGTATTACTCCACATCGAACAGCACTTGAAAAAGTAGCCACTGTTTTTGCAGAAAAAGGCTATACAGTCCACTTTGACGTAGGTGATTTGTTTGATCAAAATACAAATACAGCACCGCAAAACTTTGATTTAGGTGGCGGAAATCTTGTCCCTTTTAATAGCTATACCCCGTTTGAATACGATTTAAGTAGCCCTAATTTATTTGCTTATAAAATGGAATATAGCGATATAACTCGCAGGCCCATTTTCCATTATTTATTAATGGCAAGTAGTGGTAACGAAGACGGTAGTATTAGTGGTTCGGGTATTGCTGAGATAAGCGGTAATGATTTAATGGTAACTATGGGGGGCTGGGGTTTAACGCTTGATACGCAAGTAGCAACCAATGTAACTTATAATTATCAAGCATCAACAATATTTCATGAGTTAGGTCATAACTTAGGTTTATACCATGGCGGTGATGAAGAAGTTAATTTTAAGCCTAATCATTTAAGCTCTATGAACTATTTATATCAACTAGCGGGTTTATCAACAATAGGTAATAACGAAGGCGATCGCTACTATGAGCGTTTTTACCCAGGCAATGCTAGTTGCGATATTGCACCAAATACTAATAGTCATTTAGGCTCTACGGATGATTTTATTATTGATTATTCAAATGGTAGTTCAGCAGATTTAAATGAAAGCACCATACTTGAAATACAGGGGTTAAATAGAAATAGCTCACTAGCAGTTGATTTTAATTGTAATGCAATTAACACCGAAAGCTTAACCAGCTTTGATACTAACCAAGATAATACAATATCAATACTGAGTGATGTAGATGAGTGGAGCATGCTTAATTTACAGTTTTATATGCAAAGTGCAGGTAATCGATTTGGCGTGCCAAATACAAATAACAGTAAGGTGCATAATTTACAAAGCTCGCCTACTAATATTGAAACGCTGCCCAGTTATATAAAAGAAGCACAGCCAAGTAGTGCAATTATTGCTGAGTTAAAAGCAATTAAAGAGCAATAGTATGAAGCCGATGCTCAGCACTAAGTTTATTATCTTGAGTAGTTTTTTTAGCTTACTAATAGCGTGTAGCGATACTAACAATGCACGTGAGTGGTTACTAAAAAATGATAATTTGTATTATAAAAATACAGCTGTTGACTGGCGAATTGAATCAGTAAAGGACTGTAATACATGCGTTATAAGCCAAGATGTTGTTTATCAGCCTGAAGGTATTAGTCGTTATAATACGTTAATGCAGAGTCAGAATTGGGTCGCAGTACATGAACTAAGTAAAATCAATGTCATTCGTTTAAAGATGCCAGACCAAACACCTTATTTATACGTAGAGCGTGTAAAAGGTCAAATACTAAAGCTGTTTGATCAGCAGCAAAACTACAGTATAAAAATTGGTGAAGTTACAGCCGTTAATATTAGTAATCAGCGCTTTAGTATTTTGATTAAAAAATTTGAAGAAGTAGATAAACAAAGCGATGCATTACCAAGGCGTGCATCGCTTGAGTTTATTGCTTTAAAAATAGATTAAAAAAAGCACCTTAGGTGCTTTTTAATCTAGAATGCGGTGTCCTTCGAATATTGAAAAGTCAGCAACCTTTTAATTAACTGCGATATTTTGGACGATAGTTATCTACCCATAAACGTGTTGCACCGCACACTGCGACTGGCATAACTATTAAGTTTATAAAAGGGATAGCAGTTAACAACATAACAGCAAAACCAAATCCGTATGACAAACCTTGCTTAGATTTTAAATCGTCTTTCATTTGCTTAAAGTCAATTTTATGATTATCAAACGCATAGTCTTCGTATTGAACTGCGTACATCCAACAAGTAAATAACACCCATAGTATTTGACCAATGACCGGTAAAACCCATAACAATATAAAAAAGCCAATTGCGCGAGGAAGGTAGTAGCATAGTTTTGTCCACTCACGGGCAAGCATGCGAGGTATATCTTTAACTAGTTCGGCAAAGCCGTCATCGTTAATTTTTTGACCTGTTAGGTAAAGCTCAACTTTTTCACTCAAGAGCGCATTGAAAGGGGCTGCAATAAAATTAGTGATAACTGTAAAGAGCATACTATAGCTAAACAAAACAACTAATACAGCAATAGGCCACATTAGCCACTCTAACCAGCTTAACCACTCGGGGAGCATGTTGTTTATGTAGCTAAAACTATCACTTAACCAGCCAACTAAAAAAAACAGCGAGCTACCAAACAGCAAAATATTAATTAATAGCGGAATAAGGACAAAACGCTTTAGCCCTTTTTGGCTAATTAATTTAAACCCCGAAAAAAAGTATTCCATACCTTGTGTGATCTGCACTGTAACCTCAAAAAATATTTACCATTACTTATAGTATAAATAGCTTAAAAATTTTGAACAGTACTTTTAAGTAACAAAGTGTTAGCTTTAATATTGTGGTTTTGTTTATATAGTAACAATAGGTGTTCAGTAATATGCAACTATGATTATTTTAGACAGGCCCGATTATTTTTCGCCAATAAAATAAAAAACTTACTAATCATGACTATACTGAACTTTACTGCGTAAGAAAAAAGCGCTTGATTAAAGCTTTTGTTGTTTCAATGTGTATAAATAATACGGGTAAAGGAAAATGGGTACGGATAGGTTAAAAAAGTTATTATCTCACCAGCAAGGCATTTTATCTAAAATTGCATTAGGGGTACCTTTAAGTGAGGTGCTTACTGAAATTTGTTCATCAATCGAGCAGATTATTGATGATGAATCCGCTAGGTGTTCAATCTTATCAGTTAAAGGCCAGCAGCTTTTTCATTGCGCAGCTCCTAATATTCATCCAGAGTACTGTAGTTTGCTTAATGGAGTCTATATAGGGCCAAAAGTGGGCTCATGTGGTACTACTGCATTTTCGAAATCGCGCACTATTGTTGAAAATATCGAAACTTCACCGCTGTGGGAGGACTTTAAAGACTTAGCACTAAAGTTTGGTCTTAAGTCATGTTGGTCAACGCCTATTTTTTCAACTCAAGCCGATTTATTAGGCACCTTTGCTATCTATCACAGCACTCCTAAATCACCATCAAAGCAAGACTTAGAGTTAATCGATTTTTTTGTACACTTTTCTAGTATCGCTCTTGAAAAAAGTAACGAATTTAACAAAGCAAAACAGCTGCTCGCGAATTTACAGCAAAGTAATGAAAAGTTTAAAGCCTTCACTAAGGTAATGCCTGATCTCATTCTTATTTTAAGTGAAGAGGGAATTTATACCGATGTGTATGGTACCTCTAATGAGTTACTGCTTGATTCAAGCAAGGACCTTATTGGTCAAAGTGTTAAGGATCTGCTCTCCCAAGACGATGCACAAATGATAATGGACGTTATTAAAAAAACACTCTCGACTAACGAGACGCAAATTTTTGAATATGAATTAGCTGTACCAAAGGGGAATATAGTTTTTGAAGGCAGGGCTGCTGCATTAGATCATTACCACCCCAATAGTCCTACAAAAAGGCACGTAGTATGGATGGCTAGAGATATTTCAATAAAGAAAAAGGCCGAACAAGAAGTACATAAGCTTGCTTTTTACGACCCATTAACGAATCTTCCAAATAGAAGAATGCTTAGCGACAAATTAAGCATGTGTGTGGAGAGTGTTAAGCGTGATAAAAATATAGGGGCGTTATTATTTTTAGACCTAGATAATTTTAAGCGTATTAATGATTCACTTGGGCACAGTGCGGGTGATGAAGTACTTGTGGAATTATCAAAAAGGTTAAGCGCAATAATAAAAGGCTCTGATACGTTGGCCAGAGCGGGTGGCGATGAGTTTATTATTTTACTAAAACACGTTGGAGAAAATACACAGCAGGCGAGCATCGAGTGCAAAATAGTAGCCAAAGAGATTCAAAGAGCTTTTCATGATAAATTTGAAGTGGGCAACCTTGCATTTCAAGTAAGCTGCAGCATAGGTATTTGTCTAATTGATAGCGTAAATGCGCAGGCAGGCAATATATTAAAATTTGCAGACACGGCTATGTATCGTTCTAAAAATAAAGGGGGGAATAGCAGTAGCTTTTACGATCCAGCCTTACAAACACTGCTTGAAAAACAAACTGAACTAGAAACCGATATAGTCAGGGCGATTGCATCTGATGAGTTTTGTGCTTATTTTCAGCCTCAGGTAAATACGTATGGTGATGTTATTGGTGCTGAAGCACTCATTAGGTGGAACCATCCTCAAAAAGGGTTAATAGCGGCAAACGAATTTATACCAATTGCAGAGCAATACGGGCTTATTCAAAAACTACAAAATATTGTTTTACATGATATATGTATTTTAATAAACGAACTTAAAGCAGATAACATAATTGACGACTCGTTTAGTGTTTCAATTAATATTAGCCAAAGCCAGTTTAATTCATCAAATTTAAAAGGAGAGCTGTTTAGCACTATCAATAAATTTGATATTCGAGCACAGCAAATTAAGTTAGAAATAACCGAGTCAATGCTCTCAAGCGATATAGATTATACAATTAGGCAAATGAAAGAACTCATTGCCGCTGGCTTTTTATTTTCGATTGATGATTTCGGAACCGGTTACTCCTGCTTAGCGTACTTAAGTGCGTTTCCTGTTAAAGAATTAAAAATAGATAAAAGCTTTATTGATAAAATTTTAGATAGCACGGTTGGCTTTAATATTGCGCAAACAATTATCAGTTTAGGAAAAAGCTTAAACTTAGAGGTAGTTGCAGAGGGCGTAGAAACAACAGAACAATATGACTTACTTAAAAAAATGAATATTGACGCCATGCAAGGCTACTTAATTGCAAGGCCGATGGATAAAGAAGGCTATGCAAAATGGCATAGCGCTAATACTAATGCGCAATAATACTTGAACACTACTATTTATTAATTAGTAATAATTTAGCAAAATTTATACACTTGCTAGGCCACTTTTGCTCTTTTAGCTGGTGAAATGTCATAACCCATATGCTAAATAAGGAGTAAAGATTTTTTAATTAAACAATGCTAAGCTATGACCGCTTAAATATATTATTTAAAGCTTAATAAACTTATAACAATGAATGGAAGCTTTATGCAGTTAGTCGATTTGAACCCGAATGATCCCGACGTGGTAAATGTATTTGATGATATAGACCGACTTATAAATTCTTTATATCCTGTGGCTACCGCACAGTCTCTGGAGTTAAACGAATTAACCTTACCTAATGTGTACGCTATTGGTTTAAAAACTGAAGAAGGTATTATTGCCTGCGGTGCGATTGTAGAGAAATTTGATACCCAGCCTTACGGCGAAATAAGGCGTTTATATGTAAAACCAAGTCATCGTGGTAAAGGGCTATCAAGACGTATTATGCAGATTTTATTGCATCAAGCTGGCGAAAAACAAATCCCGTTAATACGCTTAGAAACAGGCCCAAAACAAATAAAATCAATCAATTTATATGAAAATTTAGGCTTTAAACGCTGTAGCAGTTTTGGCTCATATGTAGATAATCCACAAAGTGTTTTTATGGAATTAGGGCTTAGTAAATAAGTTCATTAACGCTGCGACATGTTAAAGCTTAATGTGTCGTAAATATCTGCCTTCATTATTATCTTGTAATAAAAGTCATACTCAAACTAGTAACTATAAAAGCAGCTTTTATAGTGATGCAAAAATACTTCACTGTTTTTAACACCTGTCTTCGTATAAAATCTGCCTCGATAATTAGTGACTAACTTACAAAGCGAGAATTTTTATCTTTTCTAAAAGTAGCAATAAACAAATGAGCGAAATAACAGTAGTAACCCACAATGGTAATTTTCATGCAGATGACGTTTTTAGTATTGCGGTACTTAAACATGTTTTGCCAACGTTTAAATTGGTACGCACACGCGATAAAGCGCTTATAGAAAGTGCCGACTACGTAATAGATGTAGGTGGGGAATACGATCCTGAAACTAATCGCTTTGATCATCATCAACGTGGTGGTGCAGGCGAGCGAGAAAATGGCATTCCTTTTTCATCATTTGGTTTAGTGTGGAAAAAATACGGCTTAGCACTGTGTGATGATAACCAGGCCGTTGCTGATAGAGTGGATTCAGGCTTAGTTTCAACTATTGACGCCATTGATTGTGGTCATGTTGAAGGTGTATCAAAAGGGATAAGCTTGAGCCAAACAATTTCAATGTTTAACCCTACATGGGAAGAAGAAAGTAACTTTGATACCTGTTTTGATGAAGCCGTTGAATTTGCAGCACGTATGCTCATTCGTTTTATCGCCTCAGCTCACGGTAGTGTTAATGCAAAAGAGATTGTCGCCAGAGCAATTGAAAATGCAGACGATGCCAGAGTAATCGTGCTTGAAAAGTACACACCGTGGAAAAAAACAGTGCATATTTTATCAAGTGAGGCGCTATACATGGTTTACCCATCGCATTCTGGGCAATGGATATTACAAACAGTACCCGTTGAGCCTGGCTCGTTTGAAGATAGAAAACCGCTTCCTAAAGCATGGTCTGGTTTATCTGATCAAGCGTTCGTAGATGAAACAGGTATTGATGACGCAGTGTTTTGCCATAATGGTTTATTTATAGCGGGTACCAAGTCGTTTGAAAGCACAATGAAACTTGCCACTATGGCGCTTAGCGAATAACAACGCACTAAGCATAACAATTTATATAGATTGTTATGCTTGTTATTTTTGCGCGGAGCATTATGTTTGAATTAAAAACAATCGCACTTTTTATTATTACAGCCTTAGCTGAAATAGTGGGGTGCTATTTGCCCTACCTTTGGCTAAAACAAGATAAAAGCATTTTACTTTTAATTCCTGCGACTTTAAGTTTGGCACTATTTGCATGGTTGCTATCTTTACACCCTACTGCTGCCGGACGTGTATATGCAGCTTATGGCGGCGTATATATTTGCGTTGCGCTATTATGGTTATGGGTTGTAGATGGCGTAAAGCTTACTATGTGGGATATTATCGGTGGTTTAGTAGCACTGCTAGGTATGGCAATAATTATGTTCGCCCCAAAGTCTATTTAATTCAAATGCATGCCAAAGCTTACTCATAATGAAATTACCCTTGAACTACCCGAAAGCCGATTTTTTGAAGATATGTTTGGAGTAGACTATCCAAGTTATCTCCCTTATTGGCTTGCTTATATGAGCCCAAAAGAGAGGCAAGCGTACCTCCTAGCTACAAAATCTGAGTATATGGATATAGTTGATGAAATGTATAGCGAAAGTTTTAATTGGCAGGAATGGCTACCTTACCCTTATTAAAACATCGCAAATTGTAATACCAAACCAGCACTCATATTTTAATAGAATAAAAGATTGAATATATTATACCTTGTGATTATTTTTATATTTATAGCAGCTAGTTTCCTATTTTTTGCATTTTTAATTTATAGACTACCAAAACCCCTGCAGCAAAAATGTATTGAAGGTGAAATTGTATTTGTTTTTATTGATAAAAATACATGTTTTAGACACTTTCTTGAAACTGTTATTTTAAGAAATAAAGTAGTTACTTTAGCTGATAATAATACGGCCTTTTATGTAAATGCAAATGACTATAAAAAACTCTGGAAAGTTAGCCCACATAAATTATCTACAATGCAATGCACTTATAAGTTGAACTTAAACACTACACCTCTACTATTTGGTGGGTATGGTTTAGCTACGGTTGAAAATATGACAGCGATAGATAAAAAGCCAATAATAATTAAATAAAGAGTCAGTTATACAGTACTCATAAGTAGTTGTGAGCGGTTATTGGTGCTGGTGGATGTAGGCTAAGCGTTTTTGACGTGCAGTTTTTATTCACTTTGCAGAATACATAGGTAATACTTGGTCACAACACGTTGGCTAAATAGCAGTAATTTGAGGTGTTGAGAACACCTTACTCTAATCCATCAAAAGTAAATTTTATAAACAAAGTAACTCAAGATGAATTTTATTGAATGAGCTAACTCATTTTTGCTAATAAAATTTATAATGAGTCATTTAAAAACAGCCATTTTTTATAACTTTTCTTATCTTTAAAAATCATCAAAGTCCTGTTTTATATATGCTAGCGGGCAATAGTTGTTTGGTTATTTTTTTATCATCAAAAATCACTCGTTACGAGCAAAAATACTTGTTGGACTTGAATCTCTATTTTTCTTTTAATGCGCGGCACTAGCCGAGTCGGCATTAATTAAACAAAAGAGAAAGATAAATGAAAGAGACAACATCACTAGAACAAGCTCGTACGAGCTACAATGTTCGTCATTGGAGCCAAGGTTTTTTTGGTATTAATGATCAAGGTGATGTGTATGTTGCGCCCAAGGCTCATGCACCAGAGCAAACCATTGCATTAACAGATATCGCAAAGCAACTACAAGATAAAGGTTTAAGCTTACCTGCTTTAGTTCGTTTTCCGCAAATTTTACACCATCGTGTACACAGCTTATGCGGCGCATTTAATACTGCGATTGAAAACTATGGTTACCCTAAAGACTATCTATTAGTTTACCCGATAAAAGTAAACCAACAACGTGAAGTGGTTGAAGAAATAGTAGCAAGCCAAGCACAAGTAGAAAAAAAGCAACTTGGTTTAGAGGCAGGCAGCAAGCCAGAACTACTCACAGTATTAGCATTAGCTGAAAAAACCAGCGCTGTTATTGTATGTAATGGCTACAAAGATAAAGAATACGTACGTTTAGCACTTATTGGCGAAAAGCTAGGTCATAAAGTGTATATCGTACTTGAAAAGCTTTCTGAGCTAGACATGGTGCTTAGCCAAGCAAAAGAGCTTAACGTAAAACCACGCATTGGTATTCGTGTACGTTTAGCGTCGCAAGGTAAAGGTAAGTGGCAAGCGAGTGGTGGCGAAAAATCAAAATTTGGTTTATCCGCATCGCAAGTTTTACATGTAGTTAATCGTTTAAAAGGCGCAAACCAGCTTGATTTATTGCAGCTTGTGCATTTTCACTTAGGGTCACAAATGGCGAACATTCGTGACGTACGTTTAGGTGTAAGCGAAGCTGCGCGTTTTTACTGTGAGCTACGTAAACTAGGCGCAGAAATTGATTGTCTTGATGTAGGCGGTGGTTTAGCTGTTGATTACGACGGCACGCGTAGCCAATCGCATAACTCTATGAATTACAGCTTAGCTGAATATGCGAATAACATTGTGTACACCATTGGCGATACATGTAAGCAATATGAGCAACCAATGCCGACTATTATTTCTGAGTCGGGTCGTGCGCTTACGGCGCATCATGCTGTGCTTATTTCTAATGTTATTGGTACTGAAAGTTACACGCCAGAAGAGTTAGTAGCGCCAGCGGCAGATGCACCACTTTTATTAAAAAACATGTGGGCATCGTTTGTACAATTAACTGATTTAACGGATGACCGTGCATTAATTGAAATTTATCACGACAGCCAAGGTGATTTAGCTGAAGCGCATAACCAATTTGCACTCGGTTTATTAGACTTAGCGCAGCGTGCGTGGGCAGAACAAATTAATATTCGTATTTGTTATGAACTTAACAAGCACATGGATAACAAAAACCGTTTTCATCGTCCTATTATTGACGAGTTAAACGTACGTTTAGCCGATAAGTTTTTTGTAAACTTTTCGTTATTTCAATCGCTTCCAGATGCATGGGGCATTGATCAAGTGTTTCCGGTATTGCCATTAAGTGGCTTAACTGAAGCACCAAAAAAACGTGCTGTATTACTTGATATAACCTGTGATTCAGATGGCGCACTTGAGCATTACGTAGATGGACAAGGTATTGAAAGCACATTACCTGTACCAGAATTTAGTGCCGATAAACCTTATTTAATGGGCTTTTTCTTGGTGGGCGCTTATCAAGAAATTTTAGGTGATATGCATAACCTGTTTGGCGATACGCACAGCGCAATTGTTAATATGGATGAGCAAGGCGTTGCAAGTATTACCGAGATAAACCAAGGTGACACTGTTGCCGATATGATGCGCTATGTACATTTAGATGTTGAAAGTTTTCAGCAATCATACGAGCAGTTAGTAAGCACTAAAATTGAAAAACACGAACAGCAAAGCGTTTTAGACGAGTTGCAAAGCGGCCTTGATGGCTACACTTATTTAGAAGAGTTATAAGCAATGTCAACTTTGTTTGGTCACGCAGATCACTCATTGTACTCAAATGGGATGACGTTTTTACGTCGTCCTATGGTGCAAAACATTAATGCAATTGATGCAGACGTAGTGGTTTTAGGCTTACCATTTGATTTAGCGACCTCGGGCCGCCCTGGTGCGCGCTTAGGCCCTGATGCAATTCGTCGTGCATCGGTTCATTTAGCATGGGAAGACACTAAATACCCGTGGACGTTCCCGTTGTTTGAGCGCTTAAAAGTGGCAGACGCAGGGGACTTTACTTACCCTGTCGGGGATCCTGAGTATTTTACTGCGCAACTAGAAATGGCTGCTGATCAAATACTTCGCCAAGGTAAAACACTATTAGGTTTAGGGGGCGATCACTTTGTAACGCTTCCGCTATTACGTGCTCACGCAAAAATACATGGCAAAATGGCGTTAGTACATTTTGATGCGCACACCGATACCTATAGCAATGGCTCGCGTTTTGATCACGGCACTATGTTTTATCATGCACCAATGGAAGGGCTGATTGATGTTGAGCACAGTATACAAATAGGTATTCGTACCGACTTTGATCAAAGTAAACATGAGTTTGCTGTGATTGATGCAATGCAAGCCAACGATTTAGATGCTAATGATATTGCAGCGCAAATACTTGAGCGAGTAGGTGACCTACCTGTTTACTTAACGTTTGATATAGATTGTTTAGACCCTGCGTTTGCGCCTGGTACAGGCACTCCTGTGTGTGGTGGTTTAACGTCAGATAAAGTACTTAAAGTACTGCGTGCGCTAAAAGGCATAAACATGGTGGGTATGGATGTGGTAGAAGTATCACCTTCGTACGACCAAAGTGAGCTTACCGCAATTGCTGCAGCAACCATTGCGAGCGAATTACTGCATTTGTGGACGCATAAAAATAAGTACTAATTTTATAAATTTTGTACTACAAAAAAGGGTATGCATTTGCATACCCTTTTTTATTTAGAGGTATCGATTATTCAACTGCTCAATTTCTTTTAACCAAATAACGCTTAGCCCAATAAGCGGCAGGTTAGTAGTTACAGGGTTAAATGCTTCAATAAGCAATTGTGGCTGCATTACAACTACAGCAAGTAAAAGCCCCATAAGCGCCAATATATTTAAAGCTACCAAATGCTTATGTTTATAAAACACAAATAAACACAAGCCAAATATAATTTCGCCAACACCCGCCGAACGTGTAATTAAATCAGACACTTCGGCTGAAAAACCAGCACTGCCAGTCATTAATTTTTCAAGTGGTGCTACGTGATAAAGCTTTGGGAAAAAGCCGTGATATATCCAACTTAAACTCACTATGTAGCGAGCAAGTTGAATATAACCGCGATTATTTCCTAGCATTGTCAATACGCTCTTGTGCACTTGGGTGGCTAGATAAGTACTCTAATAAGTCATTTACTTTTTCTAGGTGTTCGTTTTCGCTGGTATGGCTTTCTTGCAGCGCTTCTATTGCATCAGCAAAGTCATTACTCGAATACCCAAGCGATTCTAATTGGGTGAGTGCAAAGCTATCTGCCTCGCGTTCCATATCTCGTGAAAACCCTTGCTGAGCAAACGATGCACCCGTACCTAATGCAACCTCTGCAACTCCCTCTAAATCACCAAATACAACTGCTAGTACAATCGTACTTGCGGCAGATTGTGCTGTAATACGTACGCTATGCTGGTGGACTACATGGCCCATTTCGTGTAGCAATACCGCTTTTAGTGCATTGGGTTTATCGGCAAGTAAATTTGCTAAATCATCGGTTACCACGATACGACCATGCGGTAGTGCAAACGCGTTAGCACCAAAGCTGTCTGATTTATAAAACGATAACCTATAAACCGATTGATCAAGCGATAACGCATTAAGCATACTTGTAAAATGTGCTTGTACTTTAGTTTGCTGCTCTGCGGGCAGCTCACTTGGGTCAAGCGCAATCTTTTTAATTAGTGTAAAACTTTGCTCCCCCATCTGTTCCACAACATTACGTGGCAGGGTATCAACACTATAAACAGCAATGGCCGGTACCGCTTTATAAAGTACTAACCACATAAAAAGTGGTGTAAATATGACTGCGGCTAAAATTACCCATTTACTTTTTTCAAGGCGCTCCATTATGTGCTGGTTATTTTCTTTAAATGGCCATCTGTAACTTACATCCTGAGGGATAAAACGACTGCCATCTTCAAAGTTTAATTCGTCGGCAAGTCCTGCCATCCCTGAACTTAATGTTAGACTTGAGATTACGTGGCGAGCGATAACGTGTTCATCGTTGATAACCTCAATGTGTGTGTCGCTAATAGTGGCAACACACACTTGATAGTTACTCGATGCGATGGGGAAAAAATGTCCCTTTACATGCATGGTGAGCTCTTAAGTTAGAGAAAGGTCAATATCAAATACGTTTGCAGCTTCTTCAGCAAATGATGATTGCTGTTCTTGCGCGGTATCGATTAGTTTTAATGCACCAGGATAAATAGTGACGTTAGTTACATCAGCGAGCATTTTTGATGTACGTACTTTTGTCCATGGGTATGCAAGCCCTAAAGAAAATACAATAGCCAACATATTAGTTAATAGTAAAACAGCGAAAGGAATTGGTTTTAGCTCTGATTTAAATGTAGCAACGCCTTCAAAATGGCTGTTATCAAAAATGTGATTTCTAATAGCGGCGTGCCATACAGCAGAAACAATGGCAATCATTAGCACATAGGCAATCATCATAAAGATAGGAAGCATAACCATCGCTGCAGAGTTTTCTAAATTTTGTTGGTTTTCAATATCTACTAAGTTGAGGCCAAATAATCCTAAAATCCCCATAAATACCACCATGGTGATAGAGCTCACTACAAAGCAAATAAGCGCTGTTAGGTAATAGGTTTCGCCTTTAAGATTTACAGTAAGTGGTTTATCGCCATAACTAATATTGCTATGGATATAACTATCAATACGTTTTATAACGTAAGGCATTAATAAATAAAGCGTAAATATGCTTGCAATAGGTAAAAGTATAAAGTTAACAAAGGCTTCGCCATAACTGCCTTTAAAAGCAAAGCGAACATTACGATGGCGGGTCATACGCAGATTAAAACGTAAACCTTGGTTAATAATCCATGGCATTAAAAAGATAAAACCAAGAGCAATAAATAGGCCTAAAATAGGCATAAAGCTAATTGAGAATGTGTAAATAAAAAATACAACAACCGCTAAAATCCGACCTTTTAAAATTTGTATTGGTGTTGCTAGGTAGTCAAAACTATGGCCATCTATACGGGTGTGGCCGTAAAAATAGCGATGCGTACGTACTTTAGCCCACGCCGAATATATGCCAAGCGTAATAACGCTAAGTAATATATTTACAATCCAAATTCCAAAAAACTCACCACCTTTACCACTAAATTGCACTTTTCCGCTAAAAATTGGTTCAGCAGGTTCATTTATTGGTGGGGTTGTTTCAGATGGGGTAGGGTGTATTGATTCCATTAAATTATATCCATGTTGTTTTTTTGTTAATTTACCCATTTTTAGTGCAAAATTCAATGTTTATAATTATCCAACCCTTCTGCAAACAGCTATAAATAGGCGTTTTAAATATTGAGTTAAATACTCTAATACTTTTTTATAAATAAACCTCGCTGGTTTATTTATTTGGCTGGTAACTGGGGTCTTTAGCTTATTAATATGCGATTTAGCTACTATACATACTTAGTGCTGCTTAAATGTAATGGCATTAATTATGTATTAAGCACACCTACGTACAATTAAGCTAATTGATTTATATGCCAAAATAATAGATTGTAAGAGTAGTGCGGATGTAAATTTATTTAGGTTTTACAGCTTTTATCACCGCTTTAAATAACATTAGGATATTTATTATGTTCCAAGCAGTCGTGTTAGGGGGGTTAGAGTTTAGCCCGCTGATTGTTTACTTCCCAATAGCATTTATTTTAACGGCGTTGACTCGTTTTGCTTTGCATCGACTAGATTGGCATGACCGTATTTGGAAAGTGGCTTGGTTTGAGGTGTCACTATTTGTTTGTTACTTGGCACTCGCCGTCTATTTATACCAATCTGTTTAATTAATTGAGCTATTTTGAGGCAAGAAAACCGTGTCGATAACAAGGCAAAAATTTCGTTATTTAGTTGTTCTATATCAGAAATTTTTAACACAGTTAGCGTCAGGTTTAAGCCCTCAAATTACTCAAGTATTATTGCGGGTTGGTATTACTAAGTGGAAGATAAATTGAATGATTAAATATCTGCGTATTACTTTTACTATCTTGGTTGTTATAGCTGCGGTTTTTGCTGGGCGTTGGGTATGGACTGACTACATGCATACTCCTTGGACGCGTGATGGGCGTATTCGAGCCGATATTGTCACGGTTGCTCCAGACGTGTCGGGTTGGGTAACTGCTTTAAATATTAAAGATGGTCAAAACGTACAAAAAGGCGAAGTACTTTTTAATGTTGATAAAAAGCGTTATCAAGCAGCGCTTGATAAAAGTAAAGCAAACACAGAAAACGCATTGTATACATGGGAACTTGCTAAACATAAATACGAAAGACGTGTTGAGCTAAACACTCAACAGGCAATAAGTGAAGAAACTTTAGAATCAACACGTATCAATACTAAAATTGCTGAGGCAAATTATAACCTAGCTAAAACAGAGCAAACAATTGCGCAGTTAAATGTTGATAGAACTAAAATTGTTGCGCCTGCATCAGGGCAAATAATTAATTTAAATTTACGCCAAGGCAACTATGTAGCTCAAGGCACGCCTGTTTTTGCTATTGTTCAGTCAGATTCATTTTATGTAACGGGTTACTTTGAAGAGAGTAAAATACCGCTTATTTATCCTGATCAAAAAGCTAAAATAGCGCTTCTAAGCGGTGGTAAGCAATTAACAGGGCATGTAGTGAGTGTAGGTAAAGCCATTGCAAATACGAATACACAAAGTAACGGACAACTTTTACCGCAAGTACAACAAACATTTAATTGGGTACGTTTATCACAGCGTATACCTGTTGATATTAAGTTAGATTCATTGCCCGAAAATACACAGCTTAGCGCAGGAATGACCGCCACTATACATCTCGCTACACGTTAAGGGGAATACAGTGGGCGTTGTATTACAAAATTTGTTTTTTCCAAAAAAACAGGCAATTATTTTTGCGACTAAGGGCGTTATAGCCATGGTGATGGCGCTCACTATTGCTATGTCGCTTAATCTTGAAAGGCCTTATTGGGCGTTAGTCTCGGCTATTTTTTTGCAATTACGCCCGCAAAGCGGATTGGTTATTGAAAAAGCAATTTGCCAAATAATAGGCACCATAGTGGGCGGTTTATTTGGCATATTGCTTTTAACTCAGCTAATTCTTTACCCTTATTTAGCGCTCGGTGCACTGGCATTATGGTTGGGGGTGAACTCTGCGTTATCGGCAATGGTACGCCAAGCAAACTTTGTGTATGCGTTTGCTATGGCAGGTGTAACAGCCGCTATTATTGTACTTTTAGTCATGGTTACTCCGGCAATGGTGAGCAGCCAGAGTATATTTGATATTGCACAAGCGCGAGTAAGCGAAATAATAATAGGTTCTGTATGTGCTGGGCTTGTGAGTCATCTATTTTGGCCTGTAAAGGTTAAACATTTACTGCAAACACAAGCGCGGTCGGTTATAAATCAAACGTTACATTATTTAGTTATTGAGCTTGATTCTAAGGGCTCGCACGAAAACCGTCATCAGCAAATAGATGGCATTATGGCAACATTGGGATCAATAAACGAAGATTCCAGCGCAGTAAGGTACGAAGGACCAAAAGGTCCAGGACGCTCGCGTGCTGCAAATCAGTTGTCGCAAAAAGTACTTTCTTTATTGGCCTTAATTCAAATAATTGGCCGTCTACAGCGAAACCACGAAGACCTTATTACACCTACTTTAGATAAATTAATAAGTAAACTTAAGCACGTATTTGCGCAAATTAAAGAGTCTGACGATTTTGATTACTGCGCCGAACAAGTTAAAACGCTGCGTAAAGAGCTAACCGACTATAGAGCAAATACGGTGTGTGATTCGCCATTTGAATCTCACATGCTCAATGTGAGCTTAGAAGTAGCAGCCGACTTAACAATTTTACTACGCGCATACAGAGCGTTAGAAGAGCGTGATAAAACATTATTAAATGCACCCAGTATGCTTACATATCGCGACCCATTAGCTGGCATTATTGTTGGATTTAGAACTGCTTTGGTATTTTCTATCGGCGCATTTATTTGGATTAATACAGGCTCTTCTGCTGCATTATTAATTATGATTTTACCGGTCATATTTTCGATAATGTTGGCGAGAATACCGTTAGCTATTTTACAGGTGGTAATAAAGCGTTTATTGGTAGGCGTGGTGGTTGCTGCTATTGTAACTATTTTTTACGCACTCAATTTATTATCACAAAGTGGTGGGCAATTAGAAATATTGCTACTTGTATTAGCAGGACCTTATTTTCTGGGTTTACTGCTGCTAGCTGATCAACAAACATTGCCATATGGCTTGGGGTTTTGTATCCCATTTACGATTTTGGTAAGACCCAGTACCGATATGAGCCTTGCGTTTTCAATCGATTACACACTTAGCTCTGCAATGGCAATTTTTGCGGGGGTGAGTATTTTATTTTGGATTTTTCAGTTATTCACAGGCCCGAGTGTGCAATTACTTGTTCATCGTGTTTTTAAGGCCACTTATAAAGATTTACTCGAAATAAATAACCATCCAACCCCAAGTATTTGGTATAACCGCCGCATGGCCGATAGGTTAATTCGCCTAACTAATTACGATCAAGGTTCACACTCACGCGTAATTACTGATCTTGCACTAACCGCTCTAAATTTAGGGCATGCGTCGGTTCGATTAAACTCAATTTGTGAAAATTTGGCTGGTAATACAAAGCTAAAGTATTTAAATGAGTGGCAGCGTACATTAGCCGATGCATTTATGTTGGCAACCAAGGGCAAATTTAATAATAAGTTTAAGCAAGCGTCAGATAATCTTTATGGGGAATTGGCTCAGACGGTTGACGATTCAAATCAATTAGAAGCAATAAAAGGTATGTTTATTCGCATTAATCTGACCTTTGAAAGAAGTGCGAGTAAGATAAATTAGCCCCATTCGCTGCTTTTCGAGTTCAGATGTTATAACGAAATCTGTTATACTTGCTGGATAATTTTATGGGGCTGTTATGATTTCAAAAAACCAACTCAAACTTATTCGCCAACTTGGCCAAAAAAAGTACCGAAAGCAATATAATCAATACCTTGTACAGGGTGAGAAAAACGTACTTGAGTTATTAAACAGCCCATTAAATGTGGTTAATATTTTTGCTACAAACGAATTTATAAATGCGTACCAAGGTAAGTATCAGCACGCTAATTTTATTGAAGCTGATGAAGAAGTCCTCACCAAAGCCAGCACGCTAGTTAGCAATAATGCAGCCATTGCTATTGTTGATATGCCAAAGGCAGCTTTACCACAAGCAAGTGGCTTAATACTCGCACTTGATGGCGTATCAGACCCTGGTAATTTAGGCACAATAATAAGAGTGGCAGACTGGTACGGTATTAAACATATAGTAACTAGCACCGACAGCGCAGACGCTTACAACCCAAAAACAATTAGCGCCACGATGGGCTCATTTGTAAGGGTATCGGTAAGCCAAGTAGATTTACCTGATTACCTACAGTCTTTAAATTTACCTGTTTACGGTGCTTTTTTAGATGGGCAAAGCGTGCATAAAACCCAATTTACGGGCTCAGGCGTTTTACTAATGGGCAGTGAGTCGCATGGAATACGCGAGACATGTGCAAAATTAGTAACTAATAAAATCACCATCCCCGCTTTTGGTGGTGCAGAATCGCTTAATGTTGCAATGGCGACCGGTATTATTTTAGATAATTTTAAACGACAAGCTTAACAATTTAACTGTTAATGAGTTAAATTGTTTGTAATCAATAACAATAATAATCGGTAATAACAATAAGATGCGCTTAAGCACTATTAAATTAGCGGGCTTTAAATCCTTTGTAGAGCCCACTAAAATTCCATTTCCTGATCAAATGACGTGTGTTGTTGGCCCCAATGGCTGTGGCAAATCTAACGTTATTGATGCAGTACGATGGGTGCTAGGTGAAAGCTCTGCTAAAAACCTGCGTGGCGACGCCATGACCGACGTTATTTTTAATGGCTCAACTAATCGAAAAGCCATATCACAAGCCTCTGTAGAACTTGTTTTTGATAACGATAAAGGAAGTCCTTCAAACACATTTGCCGATCGAAACCAAATTGCTATTAAGCGTTTAGTAACGCGCGATGGACAGTCACTGTATTTTTTAAATGGCAGTAAATGCCGTAAGCGCGATATTACCGATATATTTTTAGGCACCGGTCTTGGTCCACGTAGTTACGCAATTATTGAGCAAGGGATGATCTCGCGCTTAATAGAAAGTAAACCACAAGAGCTGCGCGTATTTTTAGAAGAAGCCGCTGGCGTTTCTAAATACAAAGAGCGCCGCCGTGAAACACAAACTCGTATAAAGAGCACTCGCGAAAATCTTGAACGTTTGTTAGATGTGCGTAAAGAGCTGCAAAGTCAGCTCGATAAATTGGCTGTGCAGTCGGTTGATGCAAAAAAATACCGCGAATTAAAAGCACAAGAACGTACGCTAAAAGGCCAAATTGCCGTTTTAAAATGGCAAAAGTTACATCAGCAGCAACTTGAAAAAAGTGCCCAAATTAAAAAACTTAATGATCAAATTTTGTTTTTTAAAACCGCTAACTCAGGGCATGACGATGTACTTGCAAGCCTAGAGGGGCAAGTACAAGCCCAGCAAGATAAACTAAGCGATGCACAGCATCAGCAACATGTAATACACACCGAGCTTACTCGCGCTGAGCAACAACAAATCAATGTAAAGCAGCAAACCCAAACGCTTAAACAAAGTTTAATTAAATTACAGCAACGCCAAATTCAAAGTGCTGAGGTAAAATCGCAGCAGCAAATTGTGTGCGAGCAGCTCAAAGAAGCCCTGCAAGAGGCAAATGAAAACGCCTTAATATGTGAAGAGGAAGTTAGTGGGTTAACGCATGAACTTGAGGAATTATTAGCACTTAAGCAGCGCCACCATACTCATTGGCAAGCTTTGTGTGAGCAACAGCAACAGCTTAATAATAACGTGCAACTACATAGTAGTCACATTAAACAAACTCATCAGCAAATAAGCCACGTTAACGAGCAAATTGATCAGTTAACTGTTCAGCTTAGCGAGCTACAAAGTAGTGATGTAGAGCAGCAGTTAATACAGCAAACACAGCAAACACAAACCTTAACTCAAGAACTTGCCGCTAAACAAACAGCACATACGAAGTGCACTGCTAAGCTTGAAGTGCAAAATGAGCTTGTTAATAACTCACAAAAACAATATTCGACACTCACTCAAACAATAAACGAGTTAAAAGCCAGTATAACGGGGCTTAAAAGTACATTAGGGCTTGATGAGAAAAGTGAACGTACTAATGGTTTGTTTAATCAGCTAAGTGTTAAAGCAGGCTTCGAGCTTCTAATAGAGCAAGCACTTAAATCTTTAGAGCATTTAAATGTAAGTGAGCAGCAAGCTGATAACAGTGTGTGGCCAAATAGTGATAAAAGCATGCCAACAAATAGCTTAGCTACATATATAACAAGCGGTGTTTATCCAGAGCATTTAGCACGTATTGCTTATAGTGAAAGCGGTGATTTAGAAATACTAAAAGATAGTTTTTATACAGCCGTTATGGATAAAAACGGTGCTTTATATGGTCGTAATTGGCATGTAAATGCTGAATGTAATGCAGAAAACTCATTACTTTTAAAGCATAAGCAATTGCAAGATAAAGCGCAGCAGTTAATCAATGCCGAGGACGAGTTACAACAAGTAACACACACTCGTGACGAACATACAGCTGAGCAAATAAAATTAATTAACGAACAAAGCGAGCTAAAAGAAGCCATACATGAGCTTGCGCAAAATATAGCAGTAGCCAGTACGCGCAGCGATATGCTCAAACAGCAAGTAGCGCACTTTAAGTTACAACTAGAAAAGCTACAGCAACAAAAACAGCAATTAACAAATCAGCTTTTACAATTAAATACCGTGCTTGATGAGCAAGTAGCGCAATTTGAAGTGTTAAATGAGCAGCAACTCAACTTAGCGGATGAAGTAGACGCTGCAAATAGTTTGCGCTCACAAAGTGATAAAAGTTATAGCGAAGCATTAAGCATGCTTGAGCAATATAAAACACAAGCGCATAAGGCAACGCTCTCAGAGCAAAAGGCACGCAGTGAATGGCAGTTAAGCCAAACCAAATTGAGCCATGCAGAGCAAGAGCACGTTAGTGCATCTGAAGGTGCGCAAGAACTACTTAGTGAAATAGAAGAGCTGCTAATACCAGAGCAAGAACTTAGCGATAAAATTACGCAGCTCTTAGCACAGCATCAAAAAGGTGAGCAGGCATTAGTATTGCTACAAAAAGAATTAGCTCAGGCGAAAGAGAGCTTAAACACTAAGCAAATAAGCCTTAAAAATTCACAAGGTGAGCTGGTGGGCTTGCAAGAGCAGCACCAAAAGCTAACAATTGAAGAACAAAGTTTAGTAATAAAAGCGCAAGTTGCGCTTGAGCCATTAGAAGAATTAAAACAAAGCTTAAAAGCAATACTTGATGAATTACCAGATTCATTAAATTTAAGTGCAGCACAAAATCAGTTAACAGGATTTACTAATCAGTTAGATAAATTAGGTGCAGTAAACTTGGCGGCAATAGAAGAGTTTGATTTAGCCAAAGCACGTAGTGATTATCTTGATAATCAATTAGATGATTTAACAAAAGCGTTAAGCACCCTTGAAGGTGCAATTCGTAAAATTGATATTGAGACCAAAACACGCTTTAAAGCGACGTTCGATCAAGTTAACGAAGACTTTGCTGAGCTATTTCCTAAAGTTTTTGGTGGTGGGAGCGCGTATTTAGAATTAACCAGTGACGATTTACTCGAAAGTGGTGTTAGTATAATGGCACGACCACCGGGTAAGAAAAATTCAACAATTCATTTGTTAAGTGGTGGAGAAAAAGCGCTGACCGCATTATCATTAGTGTTTTCTATATTCAGGCTCAATCCAGCTCCTTTCTGTATGCTGGACGAAGTAGATGCACCACTAGATGATGCCAACGTTGTGCGTTTTTGCCGTTTGGTTGAAGAAATGTCACAATCAGTGCAATTTATTTATATTAGTCATAATAAAATTGCGATGGAAATGGCAGGTAGATTAACAGGTGTTACTATGGCAGAACCTGGCGTATCGCGTATGGTTGCTGTAGATATAGAGCAAGCTGTGCAACTTGCACACGCATAAATTTTTATAACAAGTGTATTAGTTTTTCATTAATATACAGGTTTTAGGCATATCAAATAATAAAAGGTGAGGGGATGGCCGAACAATTAAGATGGGTTTTAATCGTTATCAGTGTAATTGTCATTGGTGGTTTATTAATACATGGATTGTGGTCAGTTAGAAAAAAAGACCGCCCAGAAGTATCGGATAATGAACGGGTTGAGCCATTACAACAAAGCGCACCAGCTTCATCTAAACCGTTTCGTACTGAGGCTGAGCCAAAAGAGCCAATGCAAGACGAACGTGATGAGCCACAATTTGGCGAGCTTAACTTTGATGCAAATGAGCCGCAAATTGATACAAGCGTGCCAGAAACACCAATTGAAGACGACCTAGAGATAGTTGATGATCTTGAAACAAAAGATCAAAGTGCTGAAGAAGCGCCTACTCAAATGTCTGACTTTGTTATTGTGCATATTCAAATGCCAGAAGAGCTTAGTATGCAGGGCAGTAAATTATTACCAGCAGTTAATACTTTAGGTTTTAAATATTCTGAGGAAGGTTTTTTTAATCGCCACTTAGATCCGGCTGGCCAAGGCCCTGTTTTATTTAGATTAGTAAATATGTATAACCCAGGTACGTTTGATATTGATAATATGGAACAGTTTAGTACCGCTGGGGTAAGCTTATTTATGACGTTACCGTGCGACGGCGATGGTCTAGCGGCATTTAATATGTTGCACAGCGCAGCTAAAAAGTTAGCGGATGAATTTGGTGCACAAATTTTAGATGCTGAGCGAAATGAAATGACAGTAGAGCGCATCAGGCAATATGTTGAACAGGTTCGTTCTTTTTCAGCGTAAATAACGCATACATTATATTTTTATAAGCCACTGGACGGTGAATCGTCAAAGTGGCTTTTTTTATGTTTATTGAGGTTTAAATGTCTAGCAGCATTAGTGAGCAAATTAATCATCTTCGTACTACATTAGAGCAACACAACTATAACTATTATGTGCTCGACACCCCCAGTATTCCTGATTCTGAATACGATAGGTTATTACGCGAATTAAGCGCACTAGAGATGCAGCACCCTGAATTTTTAACCGCCGACTCTCCGACACAAAAAGTAGGCGGTGCCGCACTGAGTAAATTTGAGCAAGTAGCGCACCAAGTACCCATGTTATCGCTTGATAACGCGTTTAGTGAAGAAGAATTCACTGCGTTTAATCGTCGTATAAAAGAGCGCTTAATGAGTACTGATGAGCTTACTTTTTGTTGTGAGCCAAAACTTGATGGATTAGCCGTATCAATTATTTATCGTGATGGTGTGCTTGTACAAGCGGCTACGCGAGGTGATGGTTTTACCGGTGAAAACATTACTCAAAATGTTAAAACCATTCGTAATGTACCGCTTAAGTTACGTGGTGATTACCCAAAAGAGCTTGAAGTGCGCGGCGAAGTATTTATGGACAGCGCTGGCTTTGATAAATTAAATACTGAAGCGCAAAAACGCGGTGAAAAAGTATTTGTTAACCCGCGTAATGCAGCCGCGGGGAGTTTGCGTCAACTCGATTCTAAAATTACAGCTAAACGCCCACTCATGTTTTATGCCTATAGTACCGGGCTTGTAGCTGATGGCAGTATTCCTGAGGATCACTATCAGCAATTAGAAAAGTTAACTGACTGGGGGTTGCCACTGTGCCCAGAAACAAAATTAGTTGAAGGTCCTAAAGCCGCGCTTGAGTACTACAGCGATATTTTAACGCGCCGTGGCGAGCTTAAATATGAAATTGATGGCGTAGTAATAAAAATAAACCAAAAGGCCTTACAAGAGCGTTTAGGCTTTGTGGCACGAGCTCCCCGCTGGGCTATTGCGTATAAATTTCCGGCGCAAGAGGAAATAACCCAACTACTTGATGTTGATTTTCAAGTCGGTCGTACTGGCGCCATTACACCGGTTGCACGTTTGAAGCCTGTTTTTGTGGGTGGCGTTACCGTATCAAATGCAACGCTTCATAACAGTGATGAAGTTGCACGTTTAGGCGTAAAAGTAGGCGATACAGTTATTATTCGCCGCGCAGGAGATGTGAGTGTCACCTTAAGTAAGTTTGTTTCAAGTAGGAATCATCAAATAAGAAGTTACTATATGAATAATCATTTTTCCGATGGCAAATCTTCTTTAAATCTTCTATCGACAGCAGCCCATTAAGGATATCTTGTAATGTTAAAAGCCACTTTCAGTAATGAGCAAATAGACACTCTAAAAAAAATAGATAAAGAAATTAAGCCAAATGAGTTAATTAGTCTTTTTGATAAATCAAACTTAGATTCAGATGAATTAGTACAAATCTTAAAAGCATCAAACGCTCTTTATAGAGTAGGTCTTCAAGTCATAACAGATGAACAATATGATTTATATATTTCTATGCTAAGAAGTATTAATCACCTTCACCCATACCTTAATAAAGTTGAACCTGAACCTGAAGCTCTTGCAGAAGCAAAAACAGTAGAATTACCGCAAAGAATGCTTTCAACAGAAAAAGCTTATTCAAAAGAAGATATAGAAAAATGGTTGAAAAGGATCTTGAAAGCGGCTCAAGAAATTAATATTTCAGAAAAAGATATTTATTTAAGAGTAACACCGAAACTTGACGGTTACGCAGCTTTTGATGATGGTCAGAAATTATATACAAGAGGCGATGGTTACAGAGGCCAAGATATCACAAGGGCATTTGATAGAGGGCTAAAAGTTGCAGAAAATGGCGTTCGAGGTTTAGGTCCCGGTGAAATAGTCATTAAGAAGAGTTATTTCGATAGTAAATTGAGTGATATTTTTGAAAACTCAAGAAATATACAAGCAGCTATAATCGCAGAAAAGAAGTTAGACGAAAACGTCCAGAAAGCTATAAAAGATGGTGCATGCGTTTTTTATCCATTCACTTTAATTAAAAACAAAACAGCTCACTTTTCTGAAATCATTGAAAATTTCGAGTCAATAGTTGAAGAAATATGGAAAGCTGTAGATTTTGATATCGATGGTGTCATTCTTGAAACAACTCATGAAGACTTGAAAGAGTATATGGGCGCTACAAGAAAGAGCCATAGGTGGCAAATTGCTTTTAAAGTTAATGAAGATTCTGCTGAAGTAAAAGTGATAAGCATAACACCGCAAACTTCAAGGACTGGTCGCATATCTCCTGTAGCTGAGTTAGTTCCTACAAAATTAAGTGGTGTAACAATTAAGAGGGTTACTGTCCATCATTATAATATGGTTAAAACCAAAAAAATTGGCTCCGGTGCAATAGTTGAAATAGTCAGAAGTGGTCTTGTAATACCAAAAATTGAAAGAGTTATTAAGGAATCTGAGGTTCAACTCCCGGATAATTGCCCTAGTTGCGGCTCGAAGCTCTTGTGGGAGTCAGATCATTTAATTTGTCCTAACAAAAGTGATTGTCCAGCCCAAACCGAAAACACTTTAATACATTTTTTCAAGACGTTAGGTAACAATGATGGTTTTGGGCCTAAAGTTATAGAAAAGATTACTAACTTTGGAATTAAACATATACATGAAATATATCAAATTCCTAAACATAAATTTTTAGCTTTTGGCTTTGGTGATAAGACGTCACAAAACTTAGTAGATCAACTGCAAGCAAGTCGTGAGATTGAAATAGAAGATTGGCGTTTCCTCTCAGCTTTTGGAGTAAGTCGATTAGGTGGTGGGAACTGCGAGAAATTGCTTCAGCATTGTCCTATAGTGGAGCTTTTCGAAATATCAGTCGAGGATATGGTTAAGATAGATGGATTTGCACAACTGAGCGCTGAAGCTATCGTTGAAGGCCTAGCAAACATTAGAGAAGAGTTTTTTAAGGTTTATAATCTTGGCTTTAAATTAAGTGTTACGGCTAAGGAGTCCGATAGAGTAAGTTTAAATTCTCCAATTGCTGGAACCGTTGTTGTTTTTACTGGCTCCATGCAACAAGGTTCTCGTGGAGACATGGAAAAACATGCAAAAACACTCGGAGCAAAAGTAGCTAAGTCTGTTACAGGTAACACGACCTATTTGGTAACGGGCGAAAAGGTTGGTGAAACAAAAATTAATGCCGCAAAAGATAAGGGCGTAGAAGTGTTAACAGAGCAAGAATATCTTAGCTTAATTGGATAAATCAATTATCCCAAAAAATTATATGAAGAAGTGTGATTACCAAGGGATTATGTCGGTCTAATTACCGAGCGACTTTGTCGTAAATAGCATATCAGCCAGTTACTAAACTGGCTACCTTTTATGCCGATTCAGCCAGAGCATTAGATTTTTCGAC